>DASVPJ010000008.1:0-362954 GCA_036382875.1 Mycobacteriales bacterium | reverse complement strand
CACGGCACCTTGATGCCCCAGTCGAACGACGAGCGGCTCATCGAGATGTCCTGGAGGCCGCCCTTCACGAACGAGACGACCTCGTTGCGCGCGCTCTCGGGCTCCACGAAGGACGGGTTCTCCTCGTAGTGCGCGAGGAGGCGGTCGGCGTAGTGGGAGAGCGGGAAGAAGTAGTTCTCCTCGCTGATCTCCTTGACCGGTCGGCCGTGGATCGGGCAGTTGCCGTCGACCACCTCGGACGGCTGCTTGAACTCCTCGCAGGCCACGCAGTACGGCCCGGTGTACGTCCCCGAGTAGACCTCGTCCTTCTCGCGCAGCGCGACCCAGAAGTCGCGGACCCGGTCCTCGTGCCGCGCCTCGGTCGTCCGGATGAAGTCGTCGTTGGCGACGTCGATGGTCTTCAGCGCGGGCAGCCAGGCGGTGGTGACCATGTGGTCGGTCCACTCCTGCGGCGTCATGCCGTGCTCGGCCGCGGCGGTGAGGATCTTCTCGCCGTGCTCGTCGGTGCCGGTGAGGAACCACACGTCCTCACCGCGCTGGCGGTGCCAGCGGGTCAGCACGTCACCCGCGACCGTCGTGTACGCGTGCCCGATGTGCGGCACGTCGTTGACGTAGTAGATCGGCGTCGTGACGTAGAACATGCGCGCCAACCTACCGTCGCAGCCGCGGCATCCCGAGCGGTATTGCGACCACCAGCGCGACGCCGAGGACGCCGAGGGCGCGGGTCACGGTGGCCGACGGCCAGCGCACCGACGCGACGACGATGCCGGCGGACGCCGCCACCACGCCGATCCCGAACACCGCCGCCGCGTGCCGCGCGACCGAGCGCAGCAGCACCGGGTCCACGGCGCGGTCGCGCGGCAGCGCCGTCGCCAGGTCCAGCAGGTCCAGGTGCACCACGATCAGCGCCGCGACGATCGGCACCCCGAGGTCGGCGGCCACGTCGCCGTAGTGCAGCGCCAGCGCGTAGTGCGCGCCGAGCGCGACGGCCGACGCCGTGGCGAACCCCTCGCGGAACGCCGTCATCGCCAGCCCGACGGTGGCCACCACGAGCCACGTCACCTGCCAGATCGCGGGCGCGCCGTTCGCGATCGCGACGCCGCGCGCGAGCAGCACGACCGCGATCACGAACGCCGCGAGGCGGGCCAGGTTCCTCATCGCGCCGCCACCCGCGGCCGCGCGTGCAGCCGCGCGACCTCGCCGAGCACGACGTCGAGTGTGCCCGGCCCGGCCCACGGCACGACCGGCACGCCGAGCTCGCCGAGGCGGTGCACGAGCGCGTCGCGCTCGACCAGCCAGAGCCGCTGCGCCAGGTCGCGCGACCAGGTCGTCGCCTCCGGCAGCAACGGCCGCGGCGACGTGTCCACGACGACGAGGCCGTAGCCGCGCTGGGCGAGCGCGGCGAGCGCCTCGACCGCGCGGTGGTCCAGCAGCGGCGACAGCGCGATGACCAGCGCGCGCGGCGGCAGCGACCGCGCGGGCAGGAACGCCACGTCCTTGTCCGCGTACGTCCGCACCGTCGCGGTGCCGATCAGGTGCTCGATCACGCGGTGCTCCTGCACCCGCCCGGCGTCGGCGTAGAGCCAGCGCAGCACGCCGCCGAACCCGACCGCGCCGACCCGGTCCATCGCGGCGAGGTAGTGCTCGGCGATGGCCGCGGCGGCGCGCACCGCGACGTCCAGCGTCGTCGCGCCGGCCGGGCCGCGGTCCACGTACGTGTCGAGGAACAGCACGACCTCGGCGTTGCGCTCCGGCACCTGCTCGGTCACGTGCAGCGCGCCGCGCCGCGCGGTGACCCGCCAGTTGACCCGGCGCAGCGCGTCGCCCGGCCGGTACTCGCGCACGCCGCTCGGCTCGATGCCCTCGCCCGCGACGCGGGCCGCGTGCGTCCCGGCCAGCGCGCGGGTGTGCGGGTGCGCGCCGGACGCCTCGAACTCCTCCCGCCTCGGCAGCACCCGCAGCACCTGCGCGGGCACCACGACCTCGCCGGCGGCGAGCCGGCCGCGGCCGTACACCGCGACGTGCGCCGGCCCCGCGCCGTAGACGCCCCAGCGGGTCGCCCGGAAGACGCGCACGACCTCGCGCGGCCCGCCCGCGAGCCCCAGGGTCATCGAGCGCGCGCCGCCGAGCGGCACGAGCGCGGCGTCGTTCCAGAGCGTCACGGTGGCCGAGTCGGTGCCGGGCCGCGGCTCGACGCGGATCGTGACGCGCACCTCGTCGCCCTCGTGCACCTGCTCGTCCGAGACCGCGAGCGTGACGGTGGCGTACGGCGCCGGCCCGGTCAGCTTCCACGCGTAGACCGCCGCGGCGGCGACGCCGAGCAGCGCCACCTCGACCCGGCCGAGCAGCGTCCCCGCGAGCAGCGCGGCGGCGACGTACGTCGTCAGCCGCCCGGCGTACGGCGTCATCGGCGGGGCGCCACCGTCGGCGGCGTCGCCACCTGCGCGACGACCTGCTCGACCACGTCGTCGCCGCTGACCCGCCGCACCCACATCTCCGGCCGCAACGTCACGCGGTGGCCGAGCGCGGGGATCGCGACCGACTTCACGTCGTCCGGCGTGACGTAGTCGCGGCCGTCCAGCAGCGCCCGGCCGCGGGCCAGCTTGAGCAGCGCGAGCGCCCCGCGCGGCGACGCGCCGACGAGCACCTGCGGGTTCGACCGCGTCGCCGCGGCCAGGTCGACCATGTACCGGCCGACGCTCTCCTCGACGGTGACCTCCTCCAGCGTCGCCTGCAGCGCGAGCACCTCGTCCCGCCCGACGACCGGCGCGACGTGCGTCTCGTCCACCCGGCGCTCGACCCGGCGGCGCAGCACCTCCCACTCGTCGTCACGGCCGGGGTAGCCGAGCCGCACCCGGCAGAGGAACCGGTCGAGCTGCGCCTCCGGGAGCGGGTACGTCCCCTCGTACTCGATCGGGTTCTGCGTGGCGAGGACGGCGAACGGCTGCTCGACGTCGAACGTCGTCCCCTCGACCGACACCTGCCCCTCCTGCATGACCTCGAGGAGCGCGGCCTGCGTCTTCGGCGGCGTGCGGTTGATCTCGTCGGCCAGCAGCACGTGCGTGAACAGCGGCCCCTGGCGGAACTCGAACGTCCCCTGCCGCTGGTCGTACACGTACGACCCGGTGATGTCCGACGGCAGCAGGTCCGGCGTGAACTGGATGCGCTTGAAGTCCAGCCCCAGCGCGGCGGCGAACGACCGCGCGACCAGCGTCTTGCCGAGGCCGGGGTTGTCCTCCAGCAGCACGTGCCCGCGGGCGAGGACGCCGAGCAGCACGAGCTCCAGCGCGTCGCGCTTGCCGACCACGACGCTCGACACCGCGTCGAGGACGTCGGCGCAGCGGCGGCGCGCGGCGACGAGCGAGAGCGGCTCGGCTACAGCCGTTCGAGCCGTTGCACCAGCAGCCGTAGCCGTTCCGGACCGGGCGCGGGACCGTGCTCGTCCGGGGCCGTTGCGAAGATCTCCCATAGCTCCTCACCCATCAGGCGCCGCGCCCCGGCCGGGTCCGCGGCGACGTCGATCCCGGCCCGGTCCGCGAGGCGTTCCGCGGCGAGCCGGCGCAGCATCGGGACGAACGCGCCCGCGTAGTGCGCGCCCGACTCGGCCGCCCGCGCGACGGACGCGTCGAGCCGGGCGAGCCGGACGTCCTGCTCGTCGGCGACCGCCGAGTCCTCGGGCGGGCGTGGCGACGCGGGCGCCGGCCGTACGCCGACGCCGATCTGGTACCGCGCGAGGGCGCAGCCGGCCAGCGCGAGCGTCAGCACCGCGAGGCGGTCCACGCGCCCCCGCGAGACCGGCACGACGGAGCTGACCATCAGGAACGCCGCGAAGAACGCCGCCGCCCACCAGACCAGCCGCTTCACGCGCGGACCGCCAGCGCGTCGGCGACCGCGGCGAGCGACCGGCGGGCGGCCGCGCGCATGTCCTCGGTGACCGGGTGCGGCGAGAACCGCGCCTCGGTGAACAGGTCGGTCAGCCGCCGTACGTCGGGCTCCGGGACGTCGTACGACTCGAGCACCCGCGCCAGCAGCTCCAGCGGCGTCTCGGTCGGCGCGCGCGGCGTGCCCGCGTCGGCGAGCGCGGCCTCCATGCGGACGTAGCAGGCGATGACCGCCTCGCGCGGGTCGGCGTACGAGTCGAGGTCGGCCGACAGCAGGCCGAGCTCGTCGGCGACCCGGCGGCGCAGCGCCGTCTCGGCGTCCTCCGTCGACTCCTCGCCGGGGTCGTAGTCCCGTGTCGGCGGGGTGACCGTCCCGCGCGCGGCGCGCACCCGGGCCAGGCGCACCAGCGCGCGGATGAGCAGGTACAGCCCCCACAGCAGCACGAGCGCCGCGAGGACGGCGCCGAGGGCGCGGAACGACGTGTCGACCGCGTCCGCGATCCGGCGTCCGACCTCGCCGCCGCCACCGCCGCCGGTGCCGCCGGTCCGGACCGGCCGCGGCGACGGCGACAGGGTGACCTCGACCACCCGGCGCGTCCGCAGCCCGCCGAACGGCGGCGCCTGCTGGTCCGCCTCGAGGAACCCGCCCGTCGACGCCGCCGCGACGGCGAGCGCGCAGCCGACCGCCATCAGCAGCGGCGTCCGGACGCGGGTCACCCGTCCGACCCTAGGCGAGGCGGCGCGGCGCGCGGGTCACGGGTTCGTATCGGTCGGCGCGTCGGTCGGCGCCGCGACCCGCCCGGGCCGGGCGGCGACGACCGCGTCGTACACCTCCCGCTTCGCGACGCCGCGCGCCCGCGCGGTCTCCGCGATCGCCTCCTTGCGCGGCGTGCCCGCGGCCTCCCGCTCGGCCACGTCTCCTGCCAGGTCCGCCGGCGTCGCGCCGGACGCGCGCTGCGGCGCCCCCTCCACCACGAGCGTCAGCTCGCCGCGCACCTCCCCCGCCGCCCACTCCGCGAGCTCGCCGAGCGTGCCGCGGCGGACCTCCTCGTACGTCTTCGTCAGCTCGCGGCAGGCGGCCGCGCGGCGTTCCGGGCCGAACGCCGCCGCCAGGTCCGCCAGCGTCGCGCCAAGACGGTGCGGTGCCTCGAACAGCACCAGCGTGCGCCGCTCGCCGGCCAGCTCGGCGAGCCGCGCGCGGCGCTCGCCCGCCTTCCGCGGCAGGAACCCCTCCATGCACCAGCGGTCGCTCGGCAGCCCCGACACCGCGACCGCCGCCGTCACGGCCGAGGGGCCGGGCACCACGGTCACCTCGACGCCCGCCGCGACCGCCGCCGCGACCAGCCGGTAGCCCGGGTCGGAGACGCCCGGCATCCCCGCGTCGGTGACCAGCGCGACGGTCGCGCCGTCGGTCAGCGCGCGCAGCAGCTCCGGCGTGCGCGCGGACTCGTTGGCGTCGTGGTACGAGACGACGCGCGCGACGCGCACGTCGAGCTCGCGGGCGAGCCGCAGCAGCCGCCGGGTGTCCTCGGCCGCCACCACGGCGGCCTCGGCGAGCGTCCGCGCGAGGCGCGGCGACGCGTCGGCGACGTTGCCGATCGGGGCGCCGCAGAGGACGAGGCGGCCGCTCATGCGGCGATCCTGCCAGCCCCGCCCGTACGATCCCCCGCATGGCGACGACCGACGCGGCTCCCGACGTCTGGACGGCGTTCGAGCCGCCGCGGCGCCCGGACGTCGTGCACCGGAGCGAGCGGCCGATCTGGCGGCCGATCCCGGGCAACCGCCTGCTCGGCTGGCTCGGCCCGATCGCGGTCATGCTCTTCGGCTTCGGCCTGCGGCTGTACCGGCTGTCGGTGCCGCCGAAGACGGCGTTCGACGAGGTGTACTACTCGTGCGACGCGCACACGCTGGTCCGCTTCGGCTACGAGCACGCGCACCGCCCCGACAACGTCTGCATCATCGACAAGGTCGGCGACCCCGCGTACGTCGTGCACCCGCCGCTCGGCAAGTGGCTGATCGGCATCGGCGAGAAGATCTTCGGCTACGACCCCAACGGCGGCGCCACCGCGGCGTTCGGCTGGCGGATCAGCGCCTGCGTGTTCGGCGCGCTGTCGATCCTGATCCTCGCCCGGATGGGCCGGCGGCTGTTCCGCTCCACGCTGCTCGGCTGCTTCGCCGGCGGGCTGCTCGCGCTCGACGGCCTGCACTTCGTGCAGAGCCGGATGGCGATGCTGGACATCTTCCTGATGTTCTTCGTCCTCGCCGCCGCCGCGTGCCTCGTCGTGGATCGCGACTGGGGCCGGCGCAAGCTCCAGGAACGGCTCGGCACTGACCTGTCGTTCCCCGGACCCTTCCTCGGCTGGCGGCCGTGGCGGCTGCTCGCCGGCGTCATGCTCGGCTGCGCGATGGGCGTGAAGTGGAGCGCCGTCTACTACCTGCCCGCGCTGATGCTCGTCGCGCTCGCCTGGGACGTCGGCGCCCGGCGGGCGGCCGGGATCCCCAAGCCGTTCCTCGCCGCGCTGCTCCGCGACTTCTGGTCGGCCGCGGCGTACCTGTGGTTCGTCGTGCCCGGCATCGTCTACACGCTGACCTGGACCGGCTGGTTCGTGACCGACGGCGGCTGGCGGCGTTCGTGCGGCGACCCGCGGTGGGGTGACGCGTGCGGCCCCATCCGGGGCTGGATCGCGTACCACCGGCAGGTGCTCGACTTCCACGTCCACCTCAAGTCGAACCACTCGTACGAGTCGAAGCCGTGGGGCTGGCTGCTGCTCGCCCGTCCCGTCGCGTACTTCTACGAGACCCCGCGGGACGGCACCGCGCAGGCCGTGCTCGGCATCGGCACGCCCGCCATCTGGTGGGGCTCGATCCTCGGGCTCGTCGGCTGCGTGTGGGGCTGGATGTCCCGGCGCGACTGGCGCGCGGCGTTCATCCTGGTGGCGTTCGCCGTCGGGTACCTGCCGTGGTTCTGGCCGGCCGACCGGACGGAGTTCCTGTTCTACGCGCTGCCGGCGGTGCCGTTCATGTGCCTGGCGATCGCGTACGCCTGCGGCCTCGTGCTCGGCCGCGACTCCGACAGCGACACCCGGCGCCAGGTCGGCGCCGTCGTCGTGGGCGCGTACGCGCTGCTCGTCGTCCTGAACTTCTTCTACCTGTACCCGATCCTGTCGGCGAAGGTGGTGCCGTACGAGACGTGGCACAGCAGGATGTGGTTCTCGAGCTGGGTCTAGGGAGGCGCGACGTGGACGAGCCGATCGTGTCGGTGCGCGGTGACGTCGTGCTCGAGGTCGAGCCGGAGGTCGCCCGCGTCGACGTCTCCGTCGGGGCGCAGGACAAGGACCGCGAGGACACCCTCGCCGCGCTCGACCGCCGCTCGTCCGGCGTGCTCGCGCTCGTGGAGTCGTTCGGCGAGGCCGTCGAGAAGACCGAGACCGCGTCGGTGCGCATCGGCCCGGTCTTCAAGGACGGCAAGCCGCGCGAACGGATCGTCGGCTACTCCGCCGTCGTACGGCACCAGATCAGCGTCGTCGACTTCACCCGGCTCGGCGACTCGTCGCCCGGCTCGCCGAGCTGGAGATGGTCGACGTCAGCGGGCCGTGGTGGTCGCTGCGCCGCGACTCGGCCGTGTACCGCTCCGCCCGCGTCGCCGCCGCCCGCGACGCGGTGACCCGCGCGTCGGAGTACGCCTCCGCGCTCGGCTCGCGCGTCGTCGGCCTGGTCGAGCTCGCCGACACCGGCCTGCTGTCGGAGGCGGTCGCGGCGGCGGGCGGCGGCTTCCCGGTCGCCGCGATGTCGGCGCCGGCGCCGCAGGCGATGCGCTCGTCGACCGTGGCGGCGTCGGTGCCCGTGACGCTCGACCTGGAGCCGGTGCACCAGGTGGTGCGCGCGTCGGTGGAGGCGCGGTTCAGGATCGCGCCTCCGGAGTCGTTGTAGCCCGGCTCGCCGGTCACCCGCTCGCGTCGACGAACCGCACGCCCGGGTACTCGAACTCCGCCTGGGCGAGCGCTCCCTCGATCGTGTCGTGACAGGTATCGGTCACCACTCGCCAGTCGGCGTCGCAGTAGAACAGGTAGCACGCCGGATCCGAGTCGTACCGGGCGATGGCGAGCGCCGCGAACGTCCCTTGCGGCTCGCCGTACACCACGTGCCGGGTCCTGCCGGACGCGGCGACGTCACCGAGATCGGCCACGCGAAGCACGGTGGCGCCGTCGAGCTCCCCGGGCGGCGGGATCACGGCACCATCGTCGCGCACCCCGCACGCGCGAAGGCCCCGGCGCGCGCCGGGGCCTTCGTTGCGTTGCGGTTGTGGAGGTGAGGGGATTCGAACCCCTGGCCTCTTCCGTGCGAGGGAAGCGCTCTACCGGACTGAGCCACACCCCCGCCACGCAGGTCTCTCGACCGGCAACGAGGCTACCACGCGGCGTCAGTCGCCGACGGCCCGCTTCCGCTCCACGCGCTCCGGCATCGGGAGCACCGTGGCGACCGGCTCGTGCGCCGCCTCGTACGCCCTGCGGTGCGCCTCCTCGCGCTCGCGCAGCCGGGCCAGCCGCTCGCGCCGGGCCCGCTCCGCCTGGTGCAACGCGATCCGCCGCAGGAACACGACGTACGCCACCAGCGCCACGTCGACGACGAGGTGGATCACGAACCACGGCCCGCCGAGCAGCAGCCCGGCGAACGACACCGCCGACGCGGTGAGCAGCCCGTGCAGCACCTTGCGGCGGCGTTCGAGCATCCGCGCGGCGGCGAACGACGGGTCCGTGACGCGGGTGCCGGGCACGACGACGTAGCGCCCGCCCGCGGTGCCCCCGGAGCGGGCCGGCGGGCGGCGCGACAGGACGCGCATGGCGTGGGAGTAGCGGTCGATGGAGCGCCCGTCGTTGGCGGCCTCGCGGTTGTCCCGCGTGGCCCACGCGATGACGACGAACCAGAGAACGGCCAGGCCGGCGATCAGCGGCACGGCTCCGACGGTAGGCGCGGAAGGAGCGATCTTCACGCAACGACACGCGTGGTTATGTCGACGTGTCGCGGCGGGCGTGCCAGCGGCGCAGCAGCCCGGCCGGCACCTCCTCGACGGTGAGCGCGTACGACACGTGGTCGCGCCACGCGCCGTCGATGAACAGGTACCGCTCGCGCACGCCCTCGTCGCGGAAGCCGAGCTTCTCGACGACGCGGCGGCTGGCCGCGTTCTCGGGGCGCACGTTCGCCTCGACGCGGTGCAGCCGCGCGGCGGTGAAGCAGTGGTCGGTGACGAGCGCGACGGCGGTGGGCGTGATGCCGCGGCCCGCGTGCCGGCCGTCGATCCAGTAGCCGAGGAAGCAGGACGCGAGGCTGCCCCGCCAGATGTTGCCGGCCGTCACCTGCCCGACGAACCGCCCGCGGTACGTCACGGCGAACGGCAGCGTCGTGCCCTGCCGCGCCTGGCGCCTGAGCTGGCGCAGCATCGGCGGGAACGCCGTCACCGCGTACCGCTCCTGCCACGTCCCGTGGCCGGACGGCTCCCACGGCGCGAGCCACTCCTCGTTCGCCAGCCGCACCTCGCTCCACGCGGCGGCGTCGCGCATCCGGTACGGCCGCAGCTCGACCTCGCCGTCGCGCAGCCTCGCGGGCCAGGCGCGGGTCATACGCCGCGGCGTTCCAGCAGCCAGGTCAGCAACGGCGTGCCCGCCGCGACCTCCGTCGCGTCCTCGCCGACGATCGCGAACGCGTTCGCGGCGGCGTAGCCGGACAGGTGCGGCGCGGTCGGCGTGACGACCCAGCGGTCGGCACTGCGTTCGACCCGCGCGCGGACGAACTCCCGCCGCCCCGCCACCGACCGGAACGGCGTCGTCGCCACCGCGCTCACGTGCGGCCGCCCGAGCGTCTCGGAGCCGAGCATCCGGCGCAGCGCCGGGCGCACGAACACCTCGAACGCCACCAGCGACGCCACCGCCCCGCCGGGCAGCGCGAAGACCGGGATCGACTCGGTGCCGATCCGGCCGAAGCCGTGCATGCCGCCCGGCTCCATCGCGAGCTCCTCGAACGTCACCTCGCCGAGCCGCGGCAGCACGTCGCGGCTCACCGCGTCGATCCCGGCGCCGGTGACGACGACGAGGTCGGCCTGGATGAGGTGGTCCTCGACGACCGACGCGAACTCCCGCGGGTCGTCCGCGACGACGCCCGCGTGGTACGGCGTCCCGCCCGCCTCGCGCACCGCCGCCGCGATCGCGGTGCCGCTCGCGTCGCGGATCGCCGCCTCGCCCGCGAGGTCCGCGCCGGACGCGACGACGACCACGCGCGGACGCGGTCGGACGAGGACGTTGCGCCGGCCGACCGCGGCGAGCAGCGCGATCTGCGGGGCGTTGAGGACGGTGTTCCGCGCGAGCACGGTCGTGCCCGCCGTCACGTCCTCGCCGGCCCGGCGGACGTACGCGCCGGGCGGCGCCGCGCGCGTGACGTGCACGTGGGCGAGCCCGCCGTCGGTGAACGACACCGGCACGACCGCCTCCGCCCCGCGCGGCACGACCGACCCCGCCCGCACGCGCACGCAGAGGTCCTGCTGCACGACGACCGTCGGGAGCTGGCCCGGCGCGACGTCGGCGACGACGTGCAGCGCCACCGGGCGCTCCGCCGTGGCGGTCGCCAGGTCGGCGGCGCGGACCGCGTAGCCGTCGGTGGTGGCGGTGTCGTACGCCGGCAGCGGCGCGGGGGCGACGACGTCCTCGGCGAGCACGCAGCCGTGCGCGTCGAGCAGCCGCAGCTCGAGCTCGGGCAGCGCGCGGACCTCGGCGAGGACGCGCTTGAGGTGGTCGTCGACGGGCCTCACCGCGACGCCACGAACTCCCGCAGCCACGCCATCAGCTCCGGCCCGATGTCGGGCCGCTCGACCGCCAGCCGGACGACGGCCTTGAGGTAGTCGACGCGGTCGCCGGTGTCGTAGCGGCGACCGTGGAACACCACGCCGTGCAACGGCTCGTGCGCCAGCAGCCGCTGCATCGCGTCGGTGAGCTGGATCTCGTTGCCGCGGCCCGGCTCGGTCTCGCGCAGCTCGTCGAAGATGCGCGGCGAGAGGAGGTAGCGGCCGATGACCGCGAGGTTGCTCGGCGCCTCTCCGGGCTCGGGCTTCTCGACCAGGCCGGTGATGCGGACCACGTCGTCCTCGGGCGCGCCGTCGACGGCCGCGCAGCCGTAGAGCCGGATCTGGTCCTCGGGGACCTCCATGAGCGCGACGACGCTGCCGCCGCGTTCCTGCTGGACCTTGATCATCGTCTCCAGCAGCGGGTCGCGCTCGTCGATCAGGTCGTCGCCGAGCAGCACGGCGAACGGCTGGTCCCCGACGTGCGCGGCGGCGCAGAGGACCGCGTGGCCGAGCCCGCGCGGCTCGCCCTGGCGGACGAAGTGCACGTCGGCGAGCCCCACCGGCTCGCGGACGAGGGCGAGGCGCGCCTCGTCGCCCTTGCCCTCCAGCGCGCGTTCCAGCTCGGGCATCCGGTCGAAGTGGTCCTCGACGGCGCGCTTGCCGCGGCCGGTCACGAGGAGCACGTCGGTGAGGCCCGCGCGCGCGGCCTCCTCGACGACGTACTGGATGGCCGGCTTGTCGACGACGGGGAGCATCTCCTTGGGCGTCGCCTTCGTCGCCGGGAGGAACCTCGTGCCCAGGCCCGCGGCGGGAACGACGGCCTTCGTGACGCGGCGTTCGGACATGCCGAGACCCTAACCCGCTCGCCCGCGCGGGCGGCGGCGGTGCGCCGGCGACGGCTAGAGGACCGGTCCGGTCGTGGCGGGCTCGGGCTCGCCGCCGGTGGCGTCGACCGGCTCGTCGGCCGGCTCCTCGACGGCCTCGCCCGCCGGCTCCTCCCCCAGGTCCGTGTCGTGCTCGTCGGCCAGCGCGGACCCCTCGATCACCGGGGCCTCCGGGGCGCGGGGCGCGGCCGGCTCCTCGCCGGACGGCATCTCCGGCATCGGCGTCGCGACCCAGTAGCCGTCGCGGCCCGACTCCTTGGCCGCGTACAGCGCCGCGTCCGCGGAGCGCACCAGCGTCGCGCCGCTGCGGCCGTGCTCCGGGTACACCGCGACGCCCACGGAGACGGTCACGCGGATCGGCTCCTCGCCGGCCGCGCCGAAGCGCCGCTGCCGGACGATCTCGCAGATCTTGCCCGCCGCCAGCGTGGCGCCTTCGAGGTCGGTCTCGGGGAGGATCAGCACGAACTCCTCGCCGCCGTACCGCGCGAGCGTGTCGACCTCGCGGATCGCGCCCTTGACGCGCGTCGCGAGCTCGATGAGCACCGAGTCGCCGCGCTGGTGGCCGTACTGGTCGTTGACCTGCTTGAACTTGTCGAGGTCGAAGATCAGCAACGCCAGCGGCCGCTGGAACCGGCTCGCGCGCTCGATCTCCTTGTCGAAGTTCATCTGGAAGTAGCGGTAGTTCCACAGGCCGGTGAGACCGTCGGTGATGGACAGGCGCTGCGCCTCCTGGTGCAGCAGCACGTTGTCGATCGCGACCGTGGCCTGGTTCGCGAACGACCGGATCGTCGCGAGGTCGTTGTCGTCGAACTCGTCCGCGTCGACGCGGTCGTAGAGGTTGAGCACGCCGATGACCCGGCCCTGGCTCTTCAACGGCACCGCGATCACCGAGTCCGCCCGGGGCTCGGTCGCCGCCAGGCGCAGCTCGCCGTGCGTGTTCGGGCCGACGTGGCCGTGCACGCCCTCGCCGGTCTCCGCGACGCGGCCCGCGACGCCCTCGCCGATCGCGACGCGGACGCTGGACGACGCGACCCGGCCGTCGAGCCCGCGGCCGACCTTGAGGTAGAGCTCGTCGCGGTTGCCGGAGAACAGCATCAACGCGCCCGCCTCGGCGCGGATCGTGACCATCGCGGTCTCGAGGATCACCGCGAGCATCTTCTTGAGGTCGTGGGTGCTCGACAGGGTGTCGCCGAGCCGGGTGAGGTTGCGCTTGAGCTCGTCGCGCGAGTCCTGCAGCGCGTGGATGTACGTACGCAGCTCGTCGGTCATGGTGTTGAACGCGAGCGCGAGCTTGCCCACCTCGTCGCGCGACCGGATGTCGATGTGCGTGTCGAGCCGGCCGTCGGCGACCGCGAGCGCCGCCTCGGACAGCTCGGCGAGCGGCCGCGTCGTGACGCGCGCCATCAGCCAGCCGAGCATGCCGGCCATCACGACGAACACCGCGAGGATCGCGACCAGGCCACGCCAGGTCTGCTGCTGGTTGGCCTGCGCCTCGGCGCGCGACACCGACGTCAGCGCCGTCGGGCCGGTGTCGAGGATGCGGTTGGCGGAGACGAGCAGCGGGCCGCGCTTCACCGACTTCACGTCGGTCGGCGTGCCGACGACGTGCCGGATCAGGTCCGGGTCCTTCAACGTCGTCGTCAACGGCTTGCCCTCGCGGTCGACCAGCGTGACCTCGGCGGGCGTCGTGTTGCCCGGGTGGACGCTGTGCAGCGTCGCGTCGTCCAGCCAGAACCCGGCGACGGCGTAGCCGATCTTGCCGTCGGGCTGCCGGCTGACCGTGATGACGACGCTGGAGTAGATGGCGTACGGCGTCGCGCGGCGCTCGACGTCCTTGGCCAGCGCGGCGATCTGCTGCTTGGCGTCCGGCGCGTTCTCGGCGAGGGAGTACTTCGGGTCGCGGTTGACGGCCGAGGCGACGACGCCGCCCTTGGTGTCCACGATCGCGAGGAAGTCGGCGCCCGAGCCCTGCGCGAACTGCGACGTCCGGCGCTGGACCTCGGGCTTGTTGCCGGTCGACAGCGCCGACCCGGCGCCGGCCGTGATGAGGTCGCCGGCGGCGTCGTCGGCCCGGTTGGCGGTAGCGTTGAGGACGGAGACGAGCGAGCCGGCGCCGTACTCGAGCTGGTCGCCGATGCTGCGTTCCTGCTGCGCGTTGATCATGTACAGCACGACGAGCGCCGTGACCGTCAACGGCACGAGGACGATCGCGACGAGCGTGATGGAGAGCCGTACGCGCAACGGCACCGCGAATCCGCCTCCCCGGTCATAACGTTCCTCATCGGGCGTCGGCACGCGCTCGTGAGGGCTTGAGTGCCATGCTCGCACTCGTGGGGCTCGTGGGTCAGGAGTTCGCTGCCAAACGTGCGCTCCGCGCCGCGGTGCTGGCCCGGCGGGCCGCGCGTTCCGCGGCCGAGCGGGCCGCCCTCGCGGAGGTGCTCGCGGCGCGGGTTTGCGCGCTGCCGGAGGTCGCGTCGGCGCCGGTGGTGGCGGCGTACGCGGGCACCGGCACCGAGGTCCCGACCGGGCCGCTGCTCGACGCGCTGCGCGCCCGCGGCGCGACCGTGCTGCTGCCGGTGCTGCTGGACGGCGACGACCTCGCGTGGGGGCGGTACGACGGCACGCTGGTCGAGGGCCGCCGCGGCCTGCGCGAGCCGCCCGCGCGCGACGCCTCGATCGGCGACGCGGACGTGGTCGTGGTGCCGGGGGTGGCGTACGACGCGGCGCTGCGCCGGCTCGGACGCGGCGGCGGGTCGTACGACCGCGCCCTCGCGCCGGTCACGGCGCCGGTGGTGGCGTTCGCGACCGACGACGAGGTCCTGGCGGAGGTGCCGGTCGAGCCGCACGACCGGCCGGTCGACGTCGTGGTGACGCCGACGCGGGTGCTACGCCGGGACTGAGATCCCGACGCCGCCGCGCGTCTCGGCGCCGTAGCGCTCGATCTCCCCGGCCAGGTCGAGCGGCCTGATGGTGACGCTCTTCGCGGCGGCGTCGAGCAGCGCGGCGGGGACGACCCACGCGACCTCGAACTCCAGGCCGTCCGGGTCCTTCGCGTAGAGGCTCTTCGTCGTGCCGTGGTCGGACGCGCCGACGAGCGCGCCGTGCTCGGCGAGGACGCCGGAGAGGCGTTCGAGGCCGGCGAGCGTGTCGACCTCCCAGGCCAGGTGGTACAGCCCGACGGTCGCGCGGCCGGCCTCGCTCGGCCCCGCCTGCGCGCCGATCTGGAACAGCCCGAGGTCGTGGTCGTTCGTCGAGCCCGGCGCCTGGAGGAACGCCGCGCCGCGCAGCTCGTGCACGACCCGGAAGCCGAGGACGTCGCGGTAGAACGCCACGCTGCGCGGAACGTCGCGGACGTAGAGGACCGCGTGGTTGAGACGGGTGATCGCCATGCCTGCTCCAACTTCGTTGCGTACGCAACTATTCCGCGTGCTACCCTCCCGGGTCGTTCCTGCCCGGTTCGTCCACCTTGGAGATGGTTCGTTGAAGCGCGCCCTGCTCGTCGCCTGCGCGGCGTTCGCCCTGCCCCTCGTACCGGCTGCCGCCGCCGAGTGCTCCGACCTGCCGGTCAACGTCGCGTGCCAGGGCAGGGGCGGGTACTGCGACGTCTACAAGAGGCCGCACCCGCGGCTCGGCGCGGGCTTCTGCCTGCGCGTCACCCAGTAAGACCGTCACGGAAGGAAGTCCCTCATGAAGCGTCTCCTCCTCGCCGGCGTCGCCGCGGCCGCGCTCGGCGGCACGTTCGCCCAGCCGTCGAACGCCACGATCATCACCTGCGACAACATGCCGGTGATGGTGAGCTGTTACCACTGGGGCCCGAACGGCGTCGAGCACTGCACCGTGTACGTCGCGGGCATGGGCTGCGTCGAGGACAAGATCAAGCTCGAGGTCGCGTCCTAGCGTCGCCCGCTGGACGGCGGGGGCCCTCGCGTCGCAGTATTGGCAGTCGTTGCCCGAGAGTGCTAACGCGAGGAGCTCCCGCCGTGCCGACGTACCAGTACGCCTGCACCGCCTGTAGCGAACGACTCGAGGTCGTGCAGCGGTTCACCGACGCGCCGCTGACCGAGTGCCCCGCCTGCGGCGGGACGTTGCGCAAGGTGTTCTCGCCGGTCGGCGTCGTCTTCAAGGGTTCCGGCTTCTACAAGACCGACAGCCGCTCGTCGTCCTCCTCGTCCTCTTCGTCGTCCGCGGACGGGAAGCCGGGCGGCGACGCCAAGCCCTCCTCGTCCGACGCGAAGCCGGCGTCGTCCTCGTCCGACGGCGGCGGGTCGTCCTCCGGAACGGGCGGGGCCGCGGCCGCCGCGAGCTGACCGTCCACAGCCGCCGGGCTTTGTCCACAGTCTTGACGCGCCCCCTCAACTCCGTCACACCGCGCCGTTAGTGTCGGCCGCACCCGATCCCAGGAGGTGCGACCGATGAGCTCCGGTGACGGCGGCGCGCGCGCCGAGATCGGCGTGTTCGGCGGCTCCGGCTTCTACGAGCTGCTGACCGGCGCCGACGAGGTCCGCGTCACGACGCCGTACGGCGAGCCCTCCGCGCCGCCCGTGGTCGGCACGCTCGGCGGCCGCCGGGTGGCGTTCGTCCCGCGGCACGGCGCCGGGCACCGCTACCCGCCGCACCGCATCCCGTACCGCGCCAACCTGTGGGCCATGCGCGAGCTCGGCGTCACGCAGGTCCTCGGGCCGTGCGCCGCCGGGTCGTTGCAGCCCGGCGTGCACCCGGGCGACTTCGTCGTGTGCGACCAGCTCGTGGACCGGACGTCGGGCCGCGCGCAGACGTTCTACGACGACCGCGCGGTGCACGTGTCGTTCGCCGACCCGTACTGCCCCTCCGGTCGCGCGGCCGCGCTCGCCGCCGCGCGCGAGGCCGGCATCCGCGCGCACGACGGCGGGACCATGGTCGTCGTCGAGGGGCCGCGGTTCTCCACCCGTGCGGAGTCGCGGTGGTACTCCTCGCTCGGCTGGTCCGTGATCAACATGACCGGCCACCCCGAGGCCGTGCTCGCCCGCGAGCTCGAGCTCTGCTACACGTCGGTGGCGCTGATCACCGACTACGACGTCGGCGTGCCGGGCGTGCCCCCGGTCACAGCCGACGAGGTGTTCCGCGTCTTCTCCTCCAACAACGAACGCCTCCGCACGCTCCTCGACCACCTCGTCCCGGCGCTGCCGGTGGAGCGCACCTGCGCCTGCGGCTCCGCGCTGACCGGTGCGGACTTCTCGGGGTGAGTGCCGTGACCTGGGCCGACCTCCGCCTCCTCATCGTCGCGCGGCGCCGGGTCGTGGCGGCCGCGCTCGCGGGACTCTCGGTGCTGTTCGGCCTGTCCGCACTGCGCCCGCCCGCCGCGCCGGCCGTCGCGGTGCTGGCCGCCGCGCGCGACCTCGCCCCCGGCGTCGCGCTGGCCATCGAGGACCTGCGGCCGGTGTCGTTGCCGCTCACCGCCGTTCCGGAGGGGGCGTTGCGGCCGGGTGCCGCCGTGCTCGGCCGGGTCGTCGCGGGTCCGGTGCGCCGCGGCGAGCCGCTGACCGACGTGCGCCTGGTCGGCCCATCGCTGCTGGCCGCGGTGCCGGGCGCCGTCGCGGTGCCGGTGCGCTTCGCCGACCCGGGTGCCGTCGCGGTGCTGCGGCCGGGCGACCGGGTGGACGTGCTCGCCACGCCCGCATCGGCGCGGGACGCGCCGCACCCCGGACCGGCCCGGGTGGTCGCCGCGAACGTCGTCGTCCTCGCCGTCACCGCGGCCGGCGAGGCGGGCCTCGGCGACGGGGCGCTGGTCGTCGTCGCCTGCCCGCCGGACGTCGCCCGCGCGCTCGCCGCGGCCGCGGCGACCGAACGCCTCTCGCCCGCCCTCCTCCCGCCCCACCCGGCCCCGCCCGCACCGGCGACGGCGCCCGCGCTCACCCGCGCGCCGAGCCCCGCCGCGGGTCCGGCGTCACCCCGGGCGAGCCCGACCGCCACGCCCCGGAGCGGCCCGTCATGACGTACTCCGTCTGGGGCTGGGGCGGCCCCTCCGACGAGCCACGTCTCGCCGACCTCGACGCGGGCGCGCCGTACTTCGCCGACGTCCTCGGGTTCGCCGTGCAGCCGCCGGAACGCCCGGCACCGCTGCCCGACCTGCCGCCGCCGCGCGTCGAGCCGCCGGCCGCGCTCGCCGGGCTCGCGTCCCGCGACGTCGCGGACCGGGCGCGGCACGCGTTCGGTCGCAGCTACCGCGACGTCGTACGCGGCCTGCGCGGCCAGGTCGAGCACCCGCCCGACCTGGTGCTCCGCCCGCGCGACGAGGGCGACGTGCGCGACCTGCTCGACTGGGCGGCCGGGGCGCGGGTGGCCGTGGTGCCGTACGGCGGCGGCACGAGCGTCGTCGGTGGCGTCGAGCCGGCCGTCGGCGACGCCTACCGCGGCGTCGTGTCGCTGGACCTCGGCGCGCTCGGCCGCGTCGCGGAGGTGGACCCCACCTCGCGGGCCGCGCGCATCGAGGCGGGCGCGCTCGGCCCGGCGCTGGAGGCCGGGCTGCGACCGCACGGGCTGACGCTGCGCTTCTACCCCCAGTCGTTCGAACGCTCCACGCTCGGCGGCTGGATCGCCACCCGCGCCGCCGGGCACTACGCCACGCGGCTCACCCACGTCGACGACGTGGTCGAGTCGGTGCGCGCGGTGACGCCCGCGGGCGTGTGGGAGTCGCGCCGGCTGCCCGGGTCGGGCGCGGGTCCGTCGCCGGACCGGCTGCTGCTCGGCTCGGAGGGGACGCTCGGCGTCGTCACCGAGGCGTGGGTACGGCTGCAGGCGCGGCCGGCGTTCCGGGCGGGGGTGTCGGTGGCGTTCGCGACGTTCGAGGCGGGCGCCGAGGCGGTGCGCCGGATCGTCCAGTCCGGCCTGGCGCCGGCCGGCTGCCGGCTGGTCGACGGCACCGAGGCGCGGCTCACCGGGACCGACGCCGGTGGGCGGGCGGTGCTGGTGCTCGCGTTCGAGTCACCTCAGTGGCCGGTGGCGGACGAGCTCGCCCGCGCGCTGGTGGTGGCACGCGACGCGGGCGGCACGCCGCTCGGCGAGCCGCGGGTGAGCGGCCCCGCCGGCGCGAGCGCGGCCGGCGCGGGCCGCCGCGCGGGCGGCGGCGCGGGCGGCGGCGCGGGTGGCGGCGCGGGCACGGCCGGCGGCACCGAACGCGACGCGGCGAGCGGGCAGTGGCGGGAGACGTTCCTGCGGGCGCCGTACCTGCGCGACTCGCTGGTGCTGCTCGGCGTGCTCACGGAGACGTTCGAGACGGCGGTCACGTGGGACCGCTTCGCCGGGTTCGTGGCCGCCGTCCGCGCCGCGACCGAGGACGCCACCCGCCGGGTCGCCGGCGCCGGGCACGTCACCTGCCGGCTGACGCACGTCTACCCCGACGGCGCGGCGCCGTACTTCACGGTCCTCGCGCCGGCGCGGCGCGGCGGCGAGCTGGCGCAGTGGGCCGAGATCAAGGCGGCCGCGAGCGAGGCGATCCTGGCGAACGGCGGCACCATCACCCACCACCACGCCGTAGGCCGCGACCACCGCCCGTGGTACGAGCGGCAGCGGCCGGAGCCGTTCGCCGCCGCGCTGCGCGCGGCGAAGCAGTCGCTCGACCCGCACGCGGTCCTCAACCCGGGCGTGCTGTTCGCGCCCTGACCCGCCGGCACGCGGCGGCGCGGCTACGCGCCCGCGACCGTCATCTCCGCCAGCAACGCCGTCGCCCCGCCGAACGACCCCCCGAACGGGAAGAACCGCCGGTCGCTGCCGAGCGCCGCGATGCCGAGCAGCATCTCGACCAGCGTGGACGAGACGGTCACCTCGCGCACCGGCTCGGCGAGGCCGCCGTCGCGGATCCACAGCCCGGTCGCCCCCACGGAGAACTGCCCGCTCACCGGGTCGGTCCCGGAGTGCAGCCCCGAAACGTCCTGCACGTACAGACCGCCCTCGGCCCGCGCGAGGATCTCCGTCGGCGGCACGGTGACGCCGTCGAGGAACATGTTCGACGGCGCGACGCCGGGCGAGGCGTTGAAGCCGGACCGCGACGCGTTGCCCGTGGAGGCGGCGCCGCCACCGGCGCGGGTGGCCGTCTCGGTGTTGTGCAGGAACCCGTTCAGCACCCCGCGCGAGATGACCTCGGTACGCCGCGTCGGCACGCCCTCGTCGTCGAACGGCGCCGCCGCCGGCCCCTCCTCCAGCCGCCCGTCGTCCACCAGGCTGAACGCCTCCTGCGCGACCGGGTCCCCGACCCGCTCGGCGAACAGCGACCGCCCCTTCTGCACCGCCTCGGCGGTGAGCGCCGACGCGAGCACGCCGAGGAACGACGCGGTGACCAGCGGGTCGAACACCACCGGCACCCGCGCCGTCGCCGGCTTGCGCGCGCCGAGCAGCCGCGTGGCGCGGACGGCGGCCTCGTGCGCCGCCGCCGCGAGGTCGAGGTCGCCGAACGACCGCCCCTGCGTCAGCCCGATCCCGGTCTGCGTCTCGTCCTCGGACCGGGCGAGCGCGTAGACGTACGCGTAGACGTCGGTCCGCGCGTACTCCGTGGCGACACCGGTGGTCGAGGCGATCGCGACGGACGAACGGCTGTCGCCGTACGTCGCCGAGTCCACCCCCGCGACGAGCGCGTGCGCGGCGCGGGTGGCGCGTTCGAGCTCCAGCGCGGCCGCGACCTTGTCCGCGGCCGCCACGGACTCCAGGCCCGCGACGTAGATCGACGGCAACGGCTCGGCCGCCGACGGCGACGGCAGCACGTTGCCGGGGTCGGGGGTGCCGAGCTCGGCGTTGGACCGCGCCTCGGCCAGCGCGTACGCGAGCCCGTCCTCGGTCACGTCGGACGTCGAGGCGAACCCCATCCGCCCGTCGGCGGTGACGACGCGCACGCCGACGCCGCGGGTCTCGGACGACGACAGCGACTCCACCTCGCCGTCGAACGCCGTCACCGACGTGTCGACGGAGTGCACCGCGAACGCCTCGACGCCCTCGTCGCCACTCGCGGCCGAGACGACCCGCGACGCCAGGTCCAGCAGGTCGCTCATGCGCCCGTCCCCCCGACCGTGAGCCGCGCGATCCGCAGCGTCGGCGTCCCGAACCCGGCGGGCACCCACTGCCCGTCCTTGCCGCACATCCCCTGCTTCACCGCGAAGTCCGAGCCGACCGCGTCGACCAGCGAGATGGCGGTGGGCCCGTTTCCGATGAGGTTGGCGCCGCGCACCCGCCGGGTGAGCTCGCCGTTCTCGATCAGGTACGCCTCGGTGATGCCGAACACGAAGTCACCGGTCGCCGGGTTGACCTCGCCGCCGCCGAGCCCGTCGGCGTAGAGGCCGTACTTCACGTCGGCCAGGATCAGCGCCGGGTCGGACGAGCCGGGCAGCACGTACGAGTTGGTCATCCGCGGGATCGGCAGGTGGGCGTACGACTGCCGTCGCCCGTTGCCCGACGGCGTGACGCCGAGCCGCGCGGCGTTGATGCGGTCGGACATCTCGCCGGTCTGCACGCCGTTCTCGAACAGCACGGTGCGCTGCGCCGGCGTCCCCTCGTCGTCGAACTGGAACGACCCCCACATGTTCGGGTCGCTGCCGTCGTCCACGCCGTTGAACAGCTCGGACCCGACCCGCGAGCCCTTGGAGTGCGCGTAGACGGTCGTGTCCTTGGCGATCGCGTCGGCCTCCAGGCCGTGCCCGCACGCCTCGTGGAACAGCACGCCGCCGCCGCCGGCGTTGAGCACGACGGTCATCTCGCCGGCCGGCGACGGGATCGAGTCGAGCAGCCGCAACGCCCGCTGGGCGGCCTGCTCCCCGATCTCCTCCGGCGGCGACTCCTCGAACAGCTCCAGGCCGCGCGACGCGCCCGGGCCCTCGAACCCGGTCTGCACGAGCCCGTCGCGCATCGCGACGACCTGGCAGGCGAGCCGCGACCGCGTCCGCGTCTCGTCGGAGAGGTGGCCGAGGGAGTTGGCGACGAACACCCGCTGCACGACGTCGGCGTACGACGCGAGCACCTGCCGGATGTCCGGCCCCTGCGCCCAGGCGGCCTCCTCGGCGCGGCGGGTCAGCGCGACCTTGTCGGCCTTGGTCACGTCACGCGGCGACCGGGCGATCGGGTGCGTCACCGGGGGCACCGCGGCGGTGAGGTCCACGATCACCGGGGCCCCTGCCGTCGCGCCCTGGATGCCGGCCGCGGCCGCGCGCGCGGCCTCCACGAGCGACTCGCGGGAGAGGACGTTGGTGTACGCGTACGCCGCCTGCGCGCCGCGCACGACGCGGATGCCGGCGCCCTGGTCGCGGCCGCTGGTCAGCTCCTCGACCCGGTGGTCCTCGATCCGGATCGTGGTGGAGTCGCGGCGGTCGGCGTACACCTCCGCCCAGTCGCCGCCGGAGGACAGCGCGGCGTCGAGGGCCGCGCGGACGTCTGATTCGTCGAGCATCGACCGACCCTAACGCGGACGAACGACGGCCCCGGATGCGGGAAGCACCCGGGGCCGTCGTGGAGGGGCTTAGTAGTTCGTGAAGAGCAGGCGGTTCGGGGTGCCCGTGCCGACGTTCGAGATCACGTTGGTCGTGGCGTTGCCCGTGATGGCGCTCGCCACCGTGGCCGGCGAGGCGCCCGGGTTGCCCTGGAGGTACAGCGCGGCCACGCCCGCGACGTGCGGCGTGGCCTGGGAGGTGCCGTCGAGGTACGCGCCGGCCGTGTCGCCGGTGTACCAGGACGACAGGATCTGCACGCCCGGGGCGAGCAGGTCGACGCAGGTGCCGTAGTTCGAGAACGACGCCGCCTGGTCGCTGCTGTTCGTCGCGCCGACCGTGATCGCCGCGCCGACGCGGGCCGGCGAGTAGTTGCACGCGTTCTGGCGAACACCGGCCTGGTTGCCGTTGCCGGCCGCGACGGCCGTGACGACGCCGTCGTTGATCATGTTCTGCACCGCGGTGTCGAGCGGCGAGTACGCGCCCGCGCCGAGGCTCATGTTCGCGACCGCGGGCTGGCCGGCGGTGTGGTTGCCGGTGACCCAGTCGACGCCGGCGAGGACGCCGGAGATCGGGCCGGAGTTGGTGCAGCCGAGGACGCGGACGGCGACGAGCTGGACCGAGCGCGCGACGCCGATGGACGAGCCGCCGACCGTGCCGGCGACGTGCGTGCCGTGGCCGTTGCAGTCGTCGGCGGCGCCGCCGTCGACCGCGTCGTAGCCGCTGACCGCGCGGCCGCCGAACTGGGTGTGGGTGAAGCGGATGCCCGAGTCGATGATGTACGCCGTCACGCCCGAGCCGGTCGCGGTGTAGGTGTACGACGCCGAGAGCGGCAGCGAGCGCTGGTCGATCCGGTCGATGCCCCACGCCTGCGGGTTGAGCTGCGTGGTGTCGCCGGACACGGTGATGTCGCGCTCGACGTACGCGACGTCGGGACGCGCGCGCACGACGTCGAGCGCCGCGGGCGTGAGGGTCGCGGCGTAGCCGCGGAGGGCGTGCTGGTAGACGTAGGTGACGCTGCCGCCGAGCGACGTGGCGAACGCGGCGGCGTCGACGGGGCTGGTGCCGTCGCGGAGCACGACGACGTACGAGGCGGTCGTCACCGGCACGGACTGGGCCGGGGCGAGGGAGAGGGAGAGCAGCGCCGCCGGAATGGCGGCGAGCAGCGGACGAGCACGCAACGTAAGGGCTCCCTTCGAGCCTGATGGTCCGACCGGGATGGTTGGACAGGAGACACACGCGGCGGGAGGCTGCCGCTTTCAGCCTTTACGTCCGGTTTCACCTCACGGCTGCACGACTGTCACCAGGAGGACACAGTGCTCGCGGACTTCAAGGCGTTCGTCCTGCGCGGCAACGTCGTCGACCTCGCCATCGGCGTGGTGATCGGCGCGGCGTTCGCGGCGGTGATCACGGCGTTCACCGAGGGCGTGCTCAGCCCGCTGATCGGGCTGTTCGGGAGCGCGAACTTCGACACGCTGCGCGCCTGCGTCAAGGGACCGTGCCGGTTCGCCGCGGACGGCACCGTGGCGGAGGGCAGCGTCCTGCAGTACGGCCGGGTGCTGACCCAGGCGATCTCGTTCCTGCTGACGGCGGCGGTGCTCTACTTCTTCGTCGTCCGCCCGGTGAACGCGCTCATGGCCAAGCGCAAGACCGAGCCGGACGTCACGTCGCCGACGAAGGAGTGCGGGGAGTGCCTCAGCGCGATCCCGGTCGCCGCGACGCGGTGCGCGTTCTGCACGGTGGAGCAGCCGGCCTGACCGCGGCCTAGCGGTCGTGGTGCGGGGGTCTCTCGTCGAGCAGCCGACGCAACGACTCGTCGTCGCGCGGCGCCTCGCCCCACGCGTCGTCCGAGTCGTCGTAGCCGTCCGGCGGCAGCGTCGGCTCGGTCACCGGCTCGGTCGCCGGCTCAGTCGAGGTCGCCGTGCTCGATGCGGGCGAGCCGCAGCTCGCGGACGAGCTGGTCGCTCTCCAGCCGCACCGAGTCGGGGTCCGAGCGCAGCGCCGCGAACACGCCGACGAGGTCGCGCTGCGACACGATGCCGACGACCCGCTCCCCCTCGACCACGGGGAGGTGGCGGATCCAGCGCGACGCCATGTGCCGCGCGGCCTCGTGCGCCGAGGTGTCGGGGCCGATCGTCAGCACGTCGCGCGTCATCACGTCGCTCACCGGCGTCGCGTCGACGTCCTTCTGCTGCGCGACCGCCTTCATCACGTCGCGCTCGGTGATGATGCCGACCAGGTCGTCGCCGTCCATGACGAGCAACGACCCCGTCTGCTGCCGCCACATCGTGTCGGCCGCGGACCGCAACGAGTCCGAGGGCGACTCCGTCACGCTGGCGTTCGTCATGATGTCGGCGACCCGCACGTACCGCTCCTTCTTCCGACCCGGGGTCACCGAGCCTACCGGGCCGCTAGACTCCGTCGTCCATGGCCCGCGTTTCCGCGTCTCTGCTGGCCGCGGGCATCGCCGCGGCCACCCTGCTCACGACCGCTCCGGCGTACGCCGTCGCGCCGCCGACGCCCGTCACGGGCCTCGCGACGCACCCCGGCGACTCCCAGGTGACGCTGTCGTGGACCAACCCCGCCGACCTCACCGACTTCGCCGGCGTCACCGTCGTGCAGAAGGCCGGCGAGACCGCGCCGTCCGCGATCGCCGACGGCGAGACGCGCTACGAGGGCACCGGCACGAGCACCGTCGTGACCGGGCTCACGAACGGCGCGACGTACAGCTTCGCGGTCTTCACCCGCAACACCGCGGGCGACGTCTCGGAGCCGGCGACCGCGCCGCCGGTCGCGCCCGTCCCGGCGCTGCTGACGAAGCTCACCGCCACGGTGGCGCCGGGCCTCGTGACGTACGGCACCTCCGTCGTCATCACCGCGCGGCTCACCCGCTCCGACACCGGCGCCGCGATCGCGAACCAGCCGGTCGACTTCTACCGCCGCCAGCCGGGCGAGTCGGCGTTCACCAAGATCGGCCGGATCGTCACCAACGCCGACGGCGTCGTGGCGCACCGCCGCCTCGCACCCGACCGCAACGCGCAGTGGTACGCCGTCCACCCGGCGAACCCGTACATCGGCGGCAGCCAGAGCAACACGGTCACCTCGCTCGTCCGGCCGAAGCTCGCCACCCGCGTGTCCGCGTACGTGGTCGAGCAGGGCGTGACGTCGGTCGTCACCGTCCAGGTGCTGCCGGCGCACCCCGGCCACGCCGTCGTCATGCAGATCGCCACGCCCGACGGCTGGAAGGACTTCGCCGCGCGCCGGCTGTCGACCGCGAGCACCGCGCGCTGGGACCTGCGGACGTACACGATGGGCACGCGGACGTTCCGGCTCGTGAAGGCCGCCGACTACGACAGCGCGCCCGGCGTGACGGCGCCGTTCGGCATCACGGTCGTGCGCCGCACGCTGCGCTCCGGCATGAGCGGCGGCGACGTGCTGAACGTCCAGAAGCGGCTCTCCGCGCTGCACTACGACGTCGGCACGGTGAACGGCTACTTCGGCTACGACACCGTGCACGCCACGTACGCGTTCCAGAAGGTGCACGGGCTGCCGCGCACCGGCGCCGTCGACGCGCGGACGTACGACCGGATCCTGCACCCGTCCGCGCCGCGGCTGCGCTACTCGCACGGCGGCTCGTGGGTCGAGGCGGACCTGACGAAGCAGGTCCTCTACTACGTCCGCAACGGCGCGATCCAGCGCATCCTCGACATCTCCTCCGGCAACGGCGAGGTGTTCTACGTCGACGGCGACCGCGAGGTCGCGGCGACGCCCACCGGCAACTTCAGCGTGCTGCGGAAGATCGACGGCTGGCGGATCAGCCGGCTCGGCTCGCTGTGGCGGCCGGCGTACTTCGCGGCGGGCGGCTTCGCGATCCACGGCGCGCCGTCGGTGCCGCCGTACCCGGCCTCGCACGGCTGCATCCGGATCACGATCCCGGCGATGAACAGGCTCTACTCGTCGCTGACGCTCGGCCTGCCGGTGCACGTCTACCGCAGCTAGCCGCGCCGCCCCCGTAGCTCAGGGGATAGAGCAACGGTTTCCTAAACCGTGTGTCGCAGGTTCGAATCCTGCCGGGGGCACGAGCACGACCTGGCGCGAGCGAGGGGAGCGGCCGGTGGCCGTGCGGTTCCAGCTCGTCGTCGACTGCGCCGACCCCGACCTGCTGGCGCGCTTCTGGGCGGCGGCGCTCGGCTACGTCCTCGAACCCCCGCCGCCCGGCTTCGCGGCCTGGGACGACTGGCGGCGGGACATGGGCATGCCGGAGTCCGAGCTCGGCGGCGGCGCCGACTCGATCGTCGACCCGGACGGCGCCGGGCCGCGCATCTGGTTCCAGGTCGTGCCCGACGCGAAGTCGGTCAAGAACCGGCTCCACCTCGACGTCGCGGCGAGCGGCGGCCGGTCGCTGCCGATCGAGACCCGCCGGAGCAACGTCGATGCCGAGGTGCGCCGGCTCGTCGCCCTCGGCGCGACGGTCGTCCGTGACCTCAGCGAGGAGGGCCTCGACCACTACGCGGTGGCGATGCGCGACCCGGAGGGCAACGAGTTCGACGTGAACTGACGCGACTACTGACGCGGCAACCGACGCGGCAACGGGCTCGGCAGCCGGAGGCCGGCGCGGAGAGGGATCGGCGCGGCGACGGCGTATCCGTCAGCGCCCTCACCCCTCGGAAGGAGCGCCATGCGCCGTACCCTCGCGGCCGCCGTCCTGGCGGCCGTCACCCTCCCCCTCGCCGGCCCCGCGGCCGCGGACCCGGCCGACTCGTGCCTCGACCCGCTGTTCACGTCGAGCGCGCCGCGGTTCGTCTACTACAACCCCGAGATCGGCATGTACTACGTGGACGTCGCCGCCGCGGAGTCGTTCGCCCGGGCGCAGCCCGGCCGCGCCACGGCGGCCGCGACCTGCCTGGCCGGCGCGGTGCCGCCGACCGACGGCTGCGTGACGGCGTTCCTGCACGGCAGCTACCCGTCGTCCGGCGCGATCGTGACGGTCGACCCGGACGGCCGCGTCGTCGTGGACCCGCACGCGGAGGACCCGTTCGTCGCGGCGGTCGTCGGCAACGCGGCCGCGCTCGCGTTCTGCGTCGTCTGAACCCCCTCACCCAGCAGAAGGAGTCCCCATGCGCACGCTCCTCGCCACCGCCCTCGTCGCGGCCGCCGCGCTGCCGCTGACCGGCACCGCCGGCGCCGCCAGCTTCGGCTGCGTCCGGACCCGCGTCGACGCGATCGCGAGCTCGACCGGCCCCGGCGTGAACCTCGTCTACGTCGACGACCAGGGCCGCATCGTCATCGACCCGAACGGCGCCGACGCCGCCGTGCAGTACGCGGAGGGCCACCTGACGGCGCTCGTGAACTGCCTCGGTCGCTGCGCCGCGGAGTTCCTGCTCGGCGGCAGCCCGGCGCCGATCACGCTCGTCTACGTGGACGACCAGGGCCGCGTCGTCGTCGACCCGCACGGTGCGGACGCGTTCGTGGGCTACACGGCCGCGCAGCTCGCGGCGTTCGTACGCTGCGCCCTCTGACCCGGGGTCAGGCGGTGTACGTGCAGGTGCGCGTCGCCTGGACGTAGATGCGGCAGATGCGCGAGCCGTTCCAGCAGTTCACGCCGACGGCGCCGGTGCACCACGGCGCGGCGGAGGCGGGCGCGAGCGGGAGGGCGGCGGACGCGGCGACGAGGGCGGCGAGCACGAGACGCTGCACGGCGGGCTCCTGAGGGGAGGAGGGCGGACAGCGGCGCAGCGTAGCTCCCCGCGCCGCCGCCCGCGACCTCCCTCAGGACGGTCAGGTCGTGATCGACACGTCGTCGTACCAGATCGTGCTGCCGTAGCCGCTCCAGCCCACGACGTACGTGCCGACGGCCGAGATGCGGGTCGCCGTCGAGCAGTACGACGTCGAGACCGTGGAGCCGCCGTTCAACGACGCCGAGACGGTCTTCGTCAGGCTGTCGAAGACGAGCGTGCCGCGGTGCCACGTGTTCGCCGACCACGACGCGAAGCCCCACTGCGAGGAGCCGTGCGACGAGTGCAGCGAGACGCCGTTGTTGATGCCTTCGGTGGTGTTGTACTCGATCGACCCGCAGTCGAGCGTCACGGTGAACGCCGAGTCCCAGTCGCCGCCCGTGCTGGCGTTGGAGAACCAGAACTCCACCGCCGTGAACCGGTTCGTGAGCGGCACCGCGACGGTGCCGGTCGCGTGCTCGTAGGTGCCGGTCGTCGTCGGCTCGTTCTTGAGCGAGCAGTAGCCGGTGTGCGCGACGGTGCAGTCGACCGTCTGCGCGCCGCTGCGCGACCACGTCAGGGCACCGGCCTCGAAACCCTCCGAGTACAGCGTCAGCGCCCAGGCGCTCTGCGGCAGCAGCAACGCCGTCGCCGCCGCGAGCGCGACGCCCGCGGCACCGCCCCGCCCGATCAGCCTCCGGATCATGTTTCTTCCTCCCCTGTTGTGCGCGCCATCCCCCGGCGCGCGTGACCAGGGAGACGGGAGGATCGGGAGAACGTCCTTGTCCGATCGGGAGAAACGATGCCGACGTACCGCCGCGCCACCGCGGACGACGCGCGCGAGCTGGCGCGGCTGCGCGCGGCGTCGTTCGCGGAGGACCACCCGGACGAGCCGGTGCCGGAGGCGTTCGCCCGCGAGTTCGCGGCGTTCGCGCGCGCCGCGCTGCCGGAACGCTGGACGGCGTGGGTCGCCGAGGAGGGCGGCACGCTCGTGGCCAACGTCTGGGTGCACGAGGTCCCGAAGGTGCCGCGTCCCAACCGGACGACCCGCGCGTGGGGCTACGTGACGAACGTCTACGCCGTGCCGTCCGCGCGCGACGCGGGGATCGGCACCGCGCTGCTCGGCCACGTCGCGCGGTGGGCGCGCGAGCGGGACCTCGAGCTCCTGCTCGTGTGGCCGAGCGAGCGCAGCGTGCCGTTCTACGAGCGGGCCGGCTTCGGGGCGACCGGCGCGCTCGAGTGCGAGATCGGCGGCTACGAGGACTGAGCCGCTAGAGCACGTACGGCCCGGTGTTCGGGTTCACGCACATCGTGATGTTGTCCGTCCACTGCGCGGTCCCGCCGACCGGCGACGTGGCCTTCGCGTCGATCGCGAACGTCGCGCAGGCGTTGAACGCCACGGTCGTCGTGCCGAAGCTGTTCATCGAGCACGAGCCGGCGGTGCTCGCCGAGCACGTCGAGGGCGTACCGAACGTGCACGTGAGCGAGCCCGTCGCGAGCGTCCCGCGCGCCGTCGCGGAACAGCCGTGCTCGAACTGGCACGACGTGTAGATGCCGTTGGCAACGGTGCACCAGTTCGTGAACGACCGCGCGTAGTGCGAGCCGCTCACGGAGCACGCCGACGCCACGCCGATGCACGAGCCGCCGCCGCTGTGCGTGGTGCCCGCGGCGTACGCCGGCAGCGACGAGACGCAGAACGCGGCGACCGCCGTACCGGCCAGGACCAGCTTCCTTCTCATGGTTTCCCTCCCCTCGCCGGCGGGCCCAGCGCCCCCCGGTCGGGGAGAGGATCGGGTGGCCGGGTGATCGTCTCGTCGTCGGAACCGGAGAATCGACACCGAGCACGCAGCCCGCGGGCGAGGAACGCCCGCGCCCGGCCCTCGTGCGTCAGAGCCGGGCGCCGGTCATCCGCTCGAAGTACGCCACCGTCGCGCGCTCGTACTCCGCCGGCCACGCGGCGCCGGTCCGCTCCGCGAGCGCCCGGGCGCGCGGCAGGAACGCCCGCGCCAGCGCGACGTAGGACTCGACCACCGAATCGACGGTCGGCGCGAGCGGCGGCAGCGACGCGAGCAGCGCCCGCTGCTCCTCCGTGAGGTACGGCAGCAGCCGCTTGGTGAACGGGAAGAACGCGTCCGGCCCGCGCAGCGACCGGATGCCGTTCTCGGCCAGCAGCAGCCCGACCAGCGCGACGTCGCGGACGACGCCGACGCCGTTCATCCCCGGCACCACCTCGCCGCGGCCGGCCACCGCGACCATGTTGCCGAGCATGTAGAGGAACGTCTCCACCGCCGCCGCCGGGAAGAACGGCTCGCCCCGCTCGACCGGCACCGCGCGCGGCGGCGGCAGCAGCCCGGCGCGGTCGAACAGCGGCCGGCACTCGACCACCTCGACCGCCGACGCGGCGGTGAACACCACGTCGAAGTGCAGCCAGTCCGGCGTGACGCAGACGCCGCCCACGATGCGTGGCAGCGGCCGCACCGACACCGTCGGGGCGATGGCGTCCACGACCTCGCGCCACGTCTCCGCCACGCCGGGGAACGCCTCGTCCGCCACGGCGACCCGCAGGTCCACGTCGCTGAACGCGTCGGCGTCGCCGTTGGCGAGGCTGCCGACGAGCCAGGCGGCGACGAACCGGTCGTCCGCGCGGAGCACGTCGCGGGCGCGGCTCACGAGCGCCTCGTGCGGCGCGGTCGTCGCGGCGCGCACGCCGGGCAGCGGGTAGCGCGGCACGGCGGCGAGACTACGCCGCGCGCGGACCGGCCCGGCATGCAGGACTCGGGGGCGCGGACGCGAAGGACTCCTCACCCCCGCCTGCCCGTGGAGGATCATCCATGCGTCGCCCGCTCGTGCTGCTCGGCCTCACCGCCGCCGTCGTCGCCGCCGCGACCACCGCCTCCGCCCGCCCCGACCCGCGCCTCGCCGCGCTCGGCGCGAAGCCGGGCGGGTTCGCCGCGTACTACCCGACCGTCGTCAAGACCAACGACCCCGACGTGATCCCGCGCAACCGGGCGGTGAGGTACAACGGGCCGAAGCTCGCGTTCACGCAGCACTACGTCGGCCGCGAGGCCGCCGAGCCCACGATCGGCGTGGACAAGCGCGGCCGGGTGTTCTTCCCGGCGTCGACGTTCGACGCGCTGCCGCAGGGCTCGCCGCGCCAGCAGGCGCACACGATCCTGCTGTCCTCCGGCGACCGCGGGCGCACGTGGCGCTCGGTGCAGCCGGAGGTCGCCGGCCAGGACGCGCACCCGGTGTCGCTCGACCCGTACGTGCACGTCGACAAGGTCACCGGACGCATCTTCAACATCGACCTGCTCGGCGCCGGCTCGGTGCTGTCGTACTCCGACGACAGCGGCGAGACGTGGCAGACCAACCCGCTCACCGCGGCGGGCGTGAACGACCACCAGACGCTGTTCACCGGGCCGCCGCCCGTCGGCAACCCGACGTTCGTCCCGCTCGACCCGGCGTTCCCGCGGATCGTCTACTACTGCGTGAACTCCGTCGCCGAGGCGTCGTGCTCCGCGAGCCGCGACGGCGGGCGGACGTTCGTGCAGATGGGGTCGTTCCCGTTCCCGAGCGGCTACCAGCCCGGCGGCAAGAACTTCGGCGTCTGCGGCTCGCTGCACGGCCACGGCGTGACCGACTCGAAGGGCCGCATCTACATCCCGCAGGGCCGCTGCCTGGAGCCGACTATCGCGGTGTCCGAGGACGGCGGGCTCACCTGGACCTCGAAGGTCATCGCGCCGGGCGTCGGCGCGTCGTTCGTCCAGACGTCCGTCGCCGTCGACGCGGCCGACAACGTCTACTACACGTGGTGGGACGACATCCACCGGCTGCCGTACCTCGCGGTCTCCCGCGACGCCGGCAAGACCTGGGGCCCGCCGCTGATGATCGCGCCGCCGGACGTCCGCGAGGTCAACTGGCCGACGATCGACGCCGGCGACCCCGGCCGGATCGCGATCACGTTCCCCGGCACCACCGCGGTGGACAAGGACGGCGACCGCTCGACGGACCTGAGCCGGCCGTGGAACTCCTACGTCGTCGTCTCGACCAACGCGCTCGCCGCGAAGCCGCTGTTCCTGTCGAACATCACGAACCCGCCGTACGACCCCGTCCACCGCGGCAACTGCAACGGCCGCTGCGGCCGGATGTACGACTTCCTCGACGTGTTCGTCTCGCCGCTCGACCAGGGCCGCATCTGGGCGACCGCGGTCGACACGTGCACGGCGAAGGCCGAGTGCAACAAGAAGCGCCTGCCCGGCGCCGACGGCGACGCGCTCGCGCCGTCGAACGGCGTGTCGTCGGACATGCAGGGCGTGGCGATCCGGCAGGTGTCCGGTCCCGCGCTGCGCGGCCGGGCGCCGTACCTCGCGCCCGACCGCCGCTAGACCCCCGACGCGACGGCGGTGCCGGCCAGCGTGAACCGCGTGATCGGGTTGACGTTGCCCGGCTGGAAGACGAACCGGCCGTGCAGCGCCTTCCCGCTCGGGTCGACGCAGAAGATCTGCACGTCGGTGCCCTCGCGCGTCCACTGGCAGGAGGAGAAGGAGACCGGGCCGCACGAGCCGGACGCGGACCCGAACCCCGCGGCGACCGTGTCGTTGAGCCCGGTCGCCGACCAGGCGCAGGCCCACGTCGCCGGGATGCCGTCGCTCCCGATCGCCGTCGCGGCCCCGCTGAACGAGATCGACTGCGCCCGCGGCACCTCGGTGAGGCCCGGCGAGATGGTGCCTGCCCCGGTGACGATGAGCAGGTCGGCCCACGCGGCGTGGGCGGGCGGCGCGGCGGCGGGGACGACGGCGGTGGTAGCGGCGACGGCGACGGCGGCGGCGCGGAGGCGCACGGGGTTCTCCTCGGCTCGGATGGGCCGACCCTAGGAGCGCGGGTGCGGCGCGGGTACGGCCACCTGGCCATTTCTCCGAGTGATCACGGGAACGGCGGGTAGGCGCGGGACGACACCTCGATTCCGTTGGAGGACGCCCGTGTCCCGCAGCCCCGACTCCCGAGGCGCGCCGCGCCTCGCCCGCGCCCTCGGCTTCGCCAGCCTCGGGCTCGGCGCCGCCCAGCTCGCCATGCCACGCCGGGTCGCGAAGGCGGCCGGCGTCGACGACTCCGCCACCGCGCACCCCGTGATCGTCGCCGTCGGCGCGCGCGAGCTCGTGCATGCCGCCGGCCTGCTCGGCAGCCGCAAGCGGCGCGGCACGTGGGCGACCACCCGCGTGCTCGGCGACGCGCTGGACCTCGCCGTTCTCGGCGCGGCGCTGCGCGGCAGGAGCGGCGAGCGCCGCCGCCGCGTCACGCTGGCCACCGCCGCCGTGGCCGGCATCACCGCGCTCGACGTCGTCGCGGCCGTGAAGGAACGCCGCGCCGGCCGCGTGGCGGGCGGCCCGCAGACGTTCACCGCCTCGATCACGGTGAACAAGCCGCGCCAGGAGGTCTACCGCTACTGGCGCGCGCTGACGAACCTGCCGACGTTCATGACCCACCTCGTCTCGGTCGAGGCCACCGGAGCGGGACGCTCGCGCTGGACCGCCACCGGACCGGCCGGCAAGAAGGTGACGTGGGACGCCGAGGTCACCGACGACACCCCGGGCCGCGCGATCGCTTGGCGCTCGCTGCCCGGCGCGACGGCGCCGAACCGCGGCGTCGTCCGCTTCGCCGACGCGCCCGGCGGGCGCGGCACCGAGGTCCGCGTCGAGCTGACCGTCGAGGTCCCCGGCGGGCTCGCGGGGCGGGCGGTCGCGCTGCTGTTCGGCGAGAACCCGGAGCAGCAGGTGCGCGACGACCTGCGGCGGTTCAAGCAGGTGCTGGAGACGGGCGAGGTCGTGCGCTCCGACGGCACGCCCCAGGGCACCCGCGCGAGCCGGCACCTGACCCAGCGCGTCGCCGAGCCGGCCAAGGCCTGAGAGGAGCGTCTCCGATGCGCGCAGCAACCTGGCAGGGCCGCAACGACATCGAGGTCAGGAAGGTCCCCGACCCGAAGATCCTCAACGCGCGCGACGCCATCGTGCGCGTGACGTCGACCGCGATCTGCGGCTCCGACCTGCACATCTACAACGGCTACATCCCGACGATGCGCCGCGGCGACATCCTCGGTCACGAGTTCATGGGCGAGGTCGTCGAGGTCGGCCCCGGCGTCTCGAACCTGCGGCCCGGCGACCGGGTCGTGGTGCCGTTCCCGATCGCCTGCGGCGCCTGCACGGCGTGCGAGCGCGAGGCGTACTCGCTCTGCGAGAACTCCAACCCGAACGCCGCGATCGCCGAGAAGCTGCTCGGCCACTCGCCCGCCGGCATCTTCGGCTACTCGCACATGATGGGCGGCTACGCGGGCGGGCAGGCGGAGTACGTCCGCGTGCCGTTCGCCGACGTGGGGCCGTTCAAGGTCGAGGACGACCTGACCGACGAGCAGGTGCTGTTCCTGACCGACATCCTGCCGACCGGCTGGATGGGCGCGGAGATGTGCGACATCCGGCCCGGCGACACGATCGCGGTCTGGGGCGCCGGCCCGGTCGGGCAGTTCGCGGTCGCCAGCGCGTACCTCCAGGGCGCCGAGCGGGTCATCGCGATCGACCGCTACGAGTACCGCCTGGCGTACGCGCGCAAGGCCGGCGCGGAGACGTTGAACTACGAGGACGTGGAGATCCTCGAGGCGCTCAAGGAGATGACCGGCGGGCGCGGCCCCGACGCCTGCATCGACGCCGTCGGCATGGAGGCGCACCACCCGACGGCCGCGGTGCACGCGTACGACAAGGTGAAGCAGACGACGCGGATGGAGACCGAGCGCCCGCACGCGCTGCGCGAGGCGATCCTCGCCGTCCGCAACGGCGGCACCGTGTCGGTGGTCGGGGTGTACGGCGGGTTCCTCGACAAGTTCCCGATGGGCGCCGTGGTCAACCGGTCGCTCACCATCCGCAGCGGCCAGTGCCACGTGCAGCGCTACCTGCGGCCGCTCTACGACCGCATCCGCAACGGTGACATCGACCCGTCGTTCGTGGTCTCGCACCGGATGCGGCTGGCCGACGCCGCGAAGGGCTACGAGGTGTTCCGCGACAAGCTCGACGAGTGCAACAAGGTCGTGCTCACGCCGTGAGGAACGCGACGAGGCCCCCGGGACTCCCGGGGGCCTCGTCGCGTGCGGGGACTCTCAGACGTCGGTGCAGAGCAGCGTCTGGTCGGTGTCGAGGATCGTGCCGGTCAGCTCGGTGCACGGCGCGTTGATCGACGGGTAGTAGCCGGTGAAGCAGTCCCGCGTCGGCAGCGCCTGCTGCCCACCGGCGACGGCCGCCAGCTCGTGCGTGCCGAGCTCGGCGAGGGGCTCCCGCCGGAGGGCGAGGCGACGCAATGGGTCTCCTAGATCTCGGTCGGGCAGAGCGGGGTCTGGCGGATCTCGATGCACTCGCGCAGCGAGCAGGGCGCGTTGAGCGACGGGTAGTAGCCCGTGCAGTCCTGCGTCGGCAGCGGGCGGTACGCACCGGCGACCGCGGCGAGCTCGGGGGTGGTGAGCTCGGCCAGGGCCTCCCGCTTGAGGGTGAGGCGGCGCATGGTTCGGCCCCTTCTCTAGGTCGTGCAGAAGAACGTCTGGTTGATCTCGATGCACTCCTCGGTGGGGCACGGGTAGTTGAGGCTGGGGTAGATGCCCGTGAGGCAGTGGTCCACCGTCGGCAGCTCGCGGTAGCCGCCGGCGACCGCGGCGAGCTCGGTGCTCGTCAGCTCCGCGAGGAGCTCGGACTTGAGGGTCAGGCGCCTGGTCATCGTGCTCCTCAGATGGTGGTGCAGGGGGCGTTGAGGGAGGGGTAGTAGCCGGTCAGGCAGTCGAGCGACAGGCGGTCGCAGGTGCCGGTCGTGATGGCGAAGCACCCGTCGAGCGGGTACGTCGGCAGCGCCGCGCCGTTGACCGACGACAGGTCGGCCGGGGACAGCTCGGACAGGTGCTCGCTGCGGAGCGCGAGGCGGCGGGTCATCAGCAGACCGCCGTGTAGCCGGTCGTGCCGGTGAAGCAGCCGTTGGTCGGGCAGGCGTCGTTGATGCTCGGCAGCGGGCCGATGACGATGCACTCCTGCACCGACGGGCAGGGCGCCTCGATCGTGCGGTAGTAGCCGGTGAGGCAGCCGCCCGAGACGGCGCCGGCGACGACGCCGAGCTCGGTCTCGGACAGGTTGGTGAGGCGCTCGCTGCGGAGCGCGAGGCGACGCTTCATGCGTGTCTCCGTAAGGGGTGAGGGGGCTGGGTCAGCTCGTGCTGGTGGTGCCGGTGAAGCAGTCGGTGGTGGGGCACGGCGCGTTGAGCGACGGGTAGTACCCGGTGCACCGCTGCGTGGGCAGGGTGACCTGCTGGCCGGCGGCGACGTTCGCCAGCTCGTCGGTGGTCAGGTCGGTGAGGTGCTCGGCGCGGAGCGCGAGGCGGCGCTTCATGTGGCTCTCCGTGGGGGTCGCTGGGATCAGACGGTGGTGAGAACGGTGGTGCACCACGTCGTCGGGCAGGGCGCGTTGATCGACGGGTAGTAGCCGGTGCACACCTGCGTGGGCAACGGGACCTGCTGCGCGGCGGCGACCCCGGCCAGCTCGTCGGTCGTGAGCTCGGCGAGGTGCTCGCGCGCCAGGACGAGCCGGCGCGTCACGACGTGCCGGTGGTGCCGGTGAAGCAGCCGTCCAGGGTGGGGCACGGCGCGTTGAGCGTCATGTAGTAGCCGGTGCAGTTCTGGGTGGGCAGGGCCTGCTGGGCCGCGACCACGGCTTCGAGCTCGGCGTCGGCCAGCTCGGCGACGCGCTCGGACCGCAACGACAGACGTCGCTTCATGGGGGGCTCCTGAAGGTGAGGGGGATGCCCTAGTGTGCCCGGATTCGTGCCCCGCGTCACGCCCCTCCCGAACGGGTAGGCCCCCGGCCATGACGGCGGCGGGAACGGCACGGCGTGGGGCCCACAAGGCGGCGCGCAGCGACAGCGTGCAGCGGCTCGCGCGGCTCGGGCTGCTCGGCCGCGGGGCGCTGTACGTGGTCGTCGCGATCCTCGCCGCCAACATCGCCCGCGGCTCGCGCGCCGAGGCCGACCGCCAGGGCGCGCTGCGCGTCGTCGGCTCGCACTGGACCGGCCGAGTGCTGCTCGCCGTCGTCGCGCTGGGCTTCGCCGGCTACGCCCTCTGGCGCGTGCTGGAGGCGACCGTCACGCCCGGCGACAAGGGGTGGCCCGGCCGGGCGGCCGCGCTCGCGAAGGCCGGCCTCTACGCGGCGTTCACGATCACCACGACGGAGTACGTCCTCACGCACGAGGCGGAGAGCGCCAACCGCAAGCACATGGGCCTCGCCGCCCGGGTGATGGACTGGCCGCTCGGCCGCTGGCTGGTGGCGGCAGTCGGTGCCGGCCTCGTCGTGGCGGGCGGCGTCAACGTCTACCGGGCGGTGTCCGGGCGGTTCCGCAAGCACCTCAAGGAGCACGAGCTCGCCAAGAACGCGCGGCCCTGGGTCTTCACCGTGGCGATCACCGGGCTCGTCGCGCGCGGCGTGGCGTTCGCGCTGGTCGGCTTCTTCGTCGTGCAGGCGGCGGTGACGTACAACGCGCGCAAGGCGCAGGGCCTCGACGCGACGCTGCGCGCGCTGGCGCGGGCGCCGTACGGGCGGCCGCTGCTGGTCGCGGTGGCGGTGGGGCTGACCGCCTTCGGCGCGTGGTGCTTCGTCGAGGCGCGCTACCGCCAGGTGCTCGACTCGTAGGCGCCGCCCGGCCGCGCCGGGGCGGCGTCCCCCAACTGTGAAGATCACCACGCGGCGAGGGGGTGCCGTGGACTTCACGGTTGGGTGCAACGCGACCCGGCGACCTACCGCAGCTCCCGCCGCAACGCCGCCCGCGCGGCCCAGTAGCCGCACATCCCGTGCACCCCGCCGCCCGGCGGCGTGGACGACGAGCAGAGGTAGAGGCCGCGGCGCGGCGTGCGGTACGGCGTCCACCGCGCGACCGGCCGGGCGAACTGCTGCCGCAGGTCCTGCACGCCGCCGTTGATGTCGCCGCCGACGTAGTTCGCGTTGTGCGTCTCGACGTCCCCGCTGTTGCGCACCGCGCGTGCCAGCACGAGGTCACGGAAGCCGGGCGCGAACCGTTCGACCTGGCTCTCGATCGCCCCCGTCATGTCCCGCGTCGAGCCGCTCGGCACGTGGCAGTACGCCCACGCCGTGTGCTTGCCGCGCGGCGCGCGGCTCGGGTCGAACACCGTCTGCTGGGCGAGCAGCACGTACGGCCGGTCCGTGTGACGCCCCTCGTTGGCCGCGAGCTCCGACTCGGCCACCTCGGCCAGCGTGCCGCCGACGTGGACGGTGCCCGCCCGGGCCACGTCCGCGTTCGCCCACGGGATCGGCCCGTCGAGCGCCCAGTCGACCTTGAAGATGCCGGGGCCGTAGCGGTAGCGGGTCAGCGCGTCGCGGTACCGCCCGGGCAGCCGGTCGCCGGCGATCGCGACGAGCTGGCGCGGCGTGACGTCGAACAGCACGACCTTTGCCCGCGGCACCTGCGCGAGCGACTCGACCCGGGTGCCGAGCGTGATCGTGCCGCCGAGCTGTTCGAGGTCCTTCACGAGCGCGTCGGCGAGCACCTGGCTGCCGCCCTTCACCGCCGGCCAGCCGACGGCGTGCGCGAGCATCCCGAGCAGCAACGCCACCCCGGCGGTCGGCGAGCGGTCGATCGGCAGCATCGAGTGCGCGGCCGCGCCGGCCACCAGCGCCCGCGCCTCGTCGCCGGCGAAGCGGGCCTCGGCGAGCCGCCGCGCGGACTGCACCGCGAGCAGCCCGAAGCGCGCCATGGTCAGCGGGTGGCGCGGGGGCCGCAACGGCTTCAACGTGTCCGCGACGATGCCGTCCCACTGCGCGACCAGCGGGCGCATGAGGCGTTCGTACGCCGGCCCGTCGTCGCCGAGGCAGGCCGCGGTGTCCCTGACGTCGCGGTGCAGGACGGCGGCCCGGCCGCCGTCGAGCGGGTGCGCGTACGGCACCTCCGGGTGGACCAGCTCGACGCCGAGGTCGGCGAGCGGCAGCCGCCGGAAGAACGGCGACGCCAGCAGCAGCGGCTGGATCGTGGAGCAGACGTCGTGCACGAAGCCGGGCAGCGTCATCTCCGCGCTGCGCGTGCCGCCGCCGGGGGTGCCGGCCGCCTCGACCACGTGCACGTGGCGCCCGGCGGAGGCGAGCGTGATCGCCGCGGCGAGGCCGTTCGGGCCGCTGCCGACGACGACGGCGTCGTACGTCACGCGGGCGCGGTCGACGGCTCGGGCTGCGGGTGCACGGGCAGATGCTCCTCCGGCAGCGGCGCGTGCGTCACGTCGAGGCCGATGTCGCGGCACTCGATCGCGAACACCGCGGCGTCGTAGACGGCGCAGCCGTGCGGGTCGTTGTTGAAGTAGACGAAGACGTCCTCGCCGTCGGGGTGGCTCGCGCGGAGGCGTTCGGCCCAGGAGCGCAGCGTCGCGCGCGTGTAGCAGGGCCACTCCGCGGTGCCCTCGTGGAAGCGCACGTAGCCCCAGTCGGCGGTGCGCCACAGCGGCGTGATGACGCGGTCCTTCCGGTCCGCCCAGACCGACGCCGCGTTGTGCCGGGCGAGCACGTCGCGTACCTCGTCCACCATCCACGTCGGGTCGCGCACCTCGACCGCGACGCGCAGCCCGTGCCGGTCGAAGTTGCTCAACGTCTCGTCCAGCCGTTCGGCCTGGACGTGGAACTTGGGCGGGAGCTGCACCAGGATCGGGCCGATCTTGCCGCCGAGGTGGCGGGCGCGGTCGACGAACAGGTCCACCGAGTCGCGGGACTCCTTGAGCCGCTTGATATGCGTCAGGTAGCGGCTGGCCTTCACCGTGACCACGAAGTCATCCGGCGTCCGCCGCGCCCAGCCCGCGAACGCCTCCGCCGTGGGCAGCCGGTAGAACGCGTTGTTCACCTCGACCGTGTCGAACAGCGTCACGTAGTGCTCGAGCCACTTCGCCTGCGCGAGCTTCGGCGGGTAGACGGGGCCGCGCCAGTCGCGGTACTGCCACCCCGACGTGCCCAGCCAGACGGTCATGCCCGGGTGCGTACCCGCGCGGGGTGGCGGGTACGCGGGAGGCGTGAGCGCGGAGCCGTTCCTCCCCTCTGTCCTGACCCTTCCCGCCCTGCGGGACGCCGCGGCCGGGTGCCGCGGCTGCCACCTGTACGAGGTGGGGACGCAGACGGTGTTCGGCGAGGGGCGGCAGTCGGCGGACGTGATGCTCGTCGGCGAGCAGCCGGGCGACCAGGAGGACCTGGCGGGGCGGCCGTTCATCGGGCCGGCCGGGCGCCTGCTGGACCGCGCGCTGGAGGCGGCCGGCATCTCGCGCGACGACGTGTACGTGACCAACGCCGTCAAGCACTTCAAGTGGACTCCCTCGCCGAACGGCAAGCGGCGCATCCACCAGAAGCCGGACACCCGCGAGGTCGGCGCCTGCAAGCCGTGGCTGGAGGCCGAGATCGCGGCGTTGCGGCCGCGGCTCGTCGTGGCGCTGGGGGCGACGGCGGCGCAGGCGCTGCTGGGGAAGTCGTTCAAGGTGACGCAGCACCGGGGCGAGGTCTTCGACCTGCCGCCGGCGTCGCGGATCACCGCGACGATCCACCCGTCGGCGATCCTGCGGTCGCCGGGCGAGGAGAGCCGGGCCGTGGAGTTCGACCGGCTGGTCGCCGACCTGTCGGTGGTGACCAAGGAGCTCGGACAGTAGGAGCGTGCGCGGGGGAGGTTCGCATGCGCGACGTGTGGCGCCGCGTCATCGCACGGGCGAAGGAGCACGTCACGCTCGTCGTGGCGGCCGCCGGCGTGGTGTTCGTGTCGCTGCGGCTGCTCGCGGTGTCGATGTTCGACCCCAGCACCGCGCTGGCCGTGCTGGACGCGCAGGGCACCGGCGACGTCGTGGTCGGCTCGGTGCTGACGACGCTCCCGCAGGTGCCGGTCGCGCTGCTCGGCGCCATCGGGTTGTGGGTCGTCGCGACGAGCCGCACCGGACGTGCGGTCGTATGGCTCTGGCTGTCCGGCGCCGTGCCGGCGTTGCTCATGCTGTTCACGCCGACCTTCGCCGCCGTCGCCGCCGTCAGCGGCGTCGCATGGGTCGGGTCGCCCGTGCTCCGGCTCGCCCTGCGCGACCGCGGGACTCCCGGACGCTCGCTGATCGACCGGCTCGACCGCAAGGCGAACGCGGCGATCCGCTGGCTCTACCGAGTCCTGGCCGTGGTGATCGCGGGCACCGCCGTGCTGTCCCTCGTGGCCGGCACGGCGATGTGGCTCCCGGTCGAGGTCGTCGAGGCGGGTCCGCGGCCGGTCGTGGGCTACGTCCTGGCGGCCGACGGCGACGCGACCGTCGTCATGACGTACGCCGACCGCACGGTGCTGCGCCTGCCGCGCGCGACGTCGCGCACGATCTGCCGCCCCGCCTACGCGTACGAGCCACCGCTCGCGCTGCGGTGGTCCGGCGTGGACCTCCCGGACTACCCGGACTGCGAGTCGGTCGTGCCGTAGCCTCGCCGCGTGCTGATCGAACGCCGGTTCAACGGGCCGCCCGACTCGGCGAACGGCGGGTACACGTGCGGGCTCGTCGCGGCGGCGTACGGCGCCGGCGAGGTCACCCTCCGCACCCCGCCGCCCCTGGACACGCCGCTCGACGTGCGGGACGACGGCGTCTACGCCGGCGACACGCTGGTCGCGACGCCGGGCCGGGCCGACGTGACCGTCGAGCCGCCGCCGTTCCCCGGCTACGACGCGGCGCGAGCCGCGATGGCCCGCTACGCCGGCCTGAGGGACCACCCGTTCCCCACCTGCTACGTCTGCGGCCCGGGCCGCGACGACGGGCTCGGCCTGCGTCCCGGCCCGGTCGGCGAGGGGATCGTGGCGACCACGTGGACCCCGGCGAGCGGCGACCCGACGGAGACGTGGGCCGCGCTCGACTGCCCGGGCGCCTGGGCGCTCATGCAGACCGACGAGGCGCCGATCGTCCTCGGCCGGCTCGCCGTCGCGATCGACAAGACACCGCAGAAGGACGTGCCGCACGTCGTCGTCGGCTGGCGGCACCGGCCGCGCGAGGGCCGCAAGCACTACGCCGGCACCGCGCTCTACGACGCCGCCGGCACGCTGCTCGCGCGGGGTCAGGCGGTCTGGGTGTCGCTCGGCGCCTCGTAGCGGGCGAACGCCGGCACCAGCGCGGCCAGCGCCACGACGCCGAGGATGCACGCGACGCCGCCGGAGACGACGGAGAACTGCGCGGAGACGAGGTTCGCGACGGTGCCCGCCTCGGCGTCGCCGAGCCGCGGCCCGCCCGCGACGACGGCGATGAACACGCCGCCGAGCCGGCCGCGCAGCTCGTCCGGCGTGGCGGTCTGCAGGATCGCGTTGCGGAACACCGCGCTGACCATGTCCGCCGCGCCCGCCGCCGCGAGGGTCAGCACGCCGAGCCACAACGACGTCGCGAAGCCGAACGCCACGATCGCGACCCCCCACGCGGCGACCGAGACGAGCACCGCGAGCCCCTGCCGCCGCACCCGCCCGAACCACCCGCCGAAGACGGCCCCGAGCAGCGCGCCCGCGGCGACCGCCGCGTTGAGGACGCCGACGAGCCCGAGGTCGCCGCCGAAGCGGTGCACGGCCAGCTCGGGGAACAGCGCCCGCGGCATGCCGAACACCATCGCGTTGATGTCGACCGCGAACGTCATCAGCAGCACCGGCCGCGACCGCAGGAACGACAGCCCCTCGATCACCGAACGCAGCCCCGCCGCGGTCCCGCCCCCGGCCGGCGGCACGGCGCGCAGCGTGACGATCGCGTACAGCGCGGCGACGAACGACACGGCGTCGATGCCGTACGCCCACGGCAGCCCGAGCGTCCCCACGATCGCGCCGGCGGCGAGCGGGCCGAGCACGGTCGCGAAGTTCCACAGCACCTGCGACAGCGCGGTCGCCGCCGGGATCAGCGCCGCCGGGATCAGCCGCGGCACCACCGCGCGCCGCGCGGCCGAGTCGACCGCGAACAGCCCCGCCTGCACGAACACCAGCACGAACAGCAGCCAGAGCTGCTCGAGACCGAGCGCCGCCTGGACCCAGAACAGCACCGACACGACGGCCAGCGAGGACGACGTGATCAGCAGCAGCCGGCGCCGGTCCATCGCGTCCGCGATCGACCCGCCGACCAGGCCCATGACGACGAGCGGCACGAGCGCCGCGATCGAGATGAGGCCGACGTAGAGCGAGCGCCCGGTCATCGCGTAGACCTGGATCGGCACGGCGATCGCGGTCATCTGCGTGCCGATCGTCGACACCGCGTCGCCGAAGAACAGCCGCCGGTACTCCGGCGACTCCCGCAACGGCGTCGTGTCGACGGTGAGCGAACGCAGCCTGGCCAGCCTGCGGCCGGGGCGTTCCGGCTCCTCCGGGCCGGTCGGCTCGAGGGGGAGGTCGGTCACGGCGAGAGCCGCTCCACGACCCAGCGCGCCCCGCGCCGGCGGTACGCGAGCCGGTCGTGCAGCCGGTTCGGCCGGCCCTGCCAGAACTCCACCGTCTCCGGCAGCACCCGCACGCCGCCCCAGAACGCCGGCCGGGGGATCTCCCGGCCCTCCCACTCGACGCCCAGCGCCGCGACCCGCTCGTCCAGCCAGGACCGGGACGGGATCACCGACGACTGGGCCGACGCCAGCGCGCCGAGCTGCGCGCCGCGCGGCCGCAGCGCCCACCACGCGTCGCTCTCCTTCGCCGACGTGCGGCGGGTGCGGCCGACGACGCAGACCTGGCGTTCGAGCAGCGCCCAGCGGAACGTCAGCGACGCGCGCGGGTTCTCCGCCAGGTGGGCGCCCTTGCGGGACGTGTAGTTCGTGCAGAACACGAAGCCGCGCTCGTCCCAGCCCTTGAGCAGCACCATCCGCGACCGCACCTCGCCGGACGCCGACGCGGTCGCCAGGCACATGGCGTCCGCCTCCGGGACGCCGCGCGCGACGGCCTCCTCGAACCACGCCCGGAACTGCGCCAGCGGCTCCGCCGCGACCGACGACTCGGACAGCGCGTCGCCCGCGTACTCGCGGCGCGCGACGACCTGGCGGGGGAGGTCCTCGGGCACGGGCCCATCCTGCCCCACGGGCGCGACAGCGAAGCCCGTGCCGAGAGAGGATGGGCCGTACCCCCAGAGCCCACGGGAGAGAGGCACGCATGAGCGACGTGAAGTCGGGACTCGAAGGCGTCGTCGCGTTCGAGACCGAGATCGCCGAGCCCGACAAGGAGGGCAGCTCTCTCCGGTACCGCGGCGTCGACATCGAGGAGCTCGTCGGCGTCGAGCCGTACGAGCACGTGTGGGGCCTGCTGGTCGACAACGCGTTCCTGCCCGGCCTGCCGCCGGCCGAGCCGATCCCGATCCCGCACCGCTCCGGGGACGCCCGCGTCGACGTGCAGTCCGCGCTCGCCGAGATGGCGCCGATGTGGGGGCTCCAGCAGCTCATCGACATCGACGACGTGCAGGCGCGCGACGACCTGGCCCGCTGCTCGGTCACCGCGATGTCGTTCGTCGCCCAGTCGGCGCGCGGCGTCGACAAGCCGCCGGTGCCGCAGTCCGAGATCGACAAGGCCCGCTCGATCCCCGTGCGCTTCCTCATCCGCTGGCGCGGCGAGGCCGACCCCGCGCACGTCAAGGCCGTGGACGCGTACTGGGTCTCCGCGGCCGAGCACGGCATGAACGCCTCGACGTTCACCGCGCGGGTGGTCGCCTCGACCGGCGCCGACGTGGCCGCCGCGCTCTCCGCGGCGGTCGGCGCGCTGTCCGGCCCGCTGCACGGCGGCGCCCCGAGCCGCGTCCTCCAGATGCTGGACGACGTCGAGCGCAGCGGCGACGCGGCGGCGTACGTCAAGGGCGTGCTCGACCGCGGCGAGCGGCTGATGGGCTTCGGGCACCGGGTGTACCGCGCCGAGGACCCGCGCGCCCGCGTGCTGCGGCGCACCGCGAAGGAGCTCGGCTCGGCCCGCTACGAGGTCGCCGAGGCGCTGGAGCAGGCCGCGCTCGCCGAGCTGAAGGAGCGCAAGCCCGACCGGGTGCTGTCCACGAACGTCGAGTTCTGGTCCGCCGTCGTGCTCGACTTCGCCGAGGTGCCCGCGCACCTGTTCACGTCGATGTTCACGTGCGCGCGCACGGCCGGCTGGTCGGCGCACATCCTGGAGCAGAAGCGGTCCGGCCGGCTGATCCGCCCGTCCGCGAAGTACGCCGGCCCCGGCCGCCGGTCGCTCAGCGAGGTCTGACGCGGCGACCGGCTAGTTCGCGGAGGGCTCCGGCGCCTCGCCGTTCGGGCCGCCGTACCGGCCGTAGAAGTCCTCGATCGTCGCGGTGTCGGGGCGCGCGCAGGGGAGCTGGTGCCCCCACGCGGTGACCACGAACGCCGGGCCATCCCACCCGCCGTGCGTCCACGGCACGAGCAGCACCTTGTGCTGGCGCACCGCGCGCACCGCCTTGGCGACAGCGTCCACGTCGTCGTCGGTCGCGCGGGTGTCGTACCAGACCACGACGTAGCCGTGCTCCAGGTTGTGCACCGCCCGCTCCGCCACGTAGAGCGGCGCGCCCTCGCGGGTGATCACCCGCCGCGCCGCGGACAGCGGCACCGGGGAGTGCGGCCCGCTCGCCGGGGGGACGTCGTCGTAGGACACGACGCCCTCGACGTGCTTGGACACGTCCGAGCCGTACGGCACCGACCGCTCCGCCGTGCAGCCGGCCGGCCCGCCGGACGCGGCGGGGCTCGGCCGGTCGTCCCGGCTCGCCACGCCGACCGCGGCGAGCGCCGCGCCGGCGCCGAGCACGGCGAGCACGACCGGCAGGCAGCCGCGCCGCGAACGGGACGGCGCGGCGAGCGGTTCGTACGTCACGCGCGGAGCCTAGAGCGCGCGCCGGTAGCCTGGCGCCGTGCTGGACATCCCCCGCGACCTCCTCCCGAACGACGGCCGCTTCGGCTGCGGACCGAGCAAGGTCCGCCCCGAGCAGCTCGCCGCCCTGGCGGCGACCGGCACGTCGTACCTCGGCACCTCGCACCGCCAGGCCGGCGTCCGCTCCGTCGTCGAGCGGGTGCGCGCGGGGCTGCGCGAGCTGTTCGGGCTGCCCGACGGCTACGAGGTGCTGCTCGGCAACGGCGGCTCGACGGCGTTCTGGGACGCCGCGACGCTGGGCCTGGTCGAGCGGCGCAGCCAGCACTGCGTGTTCGGCGAGTTCTCGGCGAAGTTCGCGGAGGCCACCAGGGCGGCGCCGTTCCTCGACGACCCGGTCGTGGTCCGCGCCGAGCCGGGCACCGTCGCGGAGCCGGTGCCGGACGGCAGCGTGGACCTCTACGCGCTGACCCACAACGAGACGTCCACCGGTGCCGTCGCGGACGTCCGCCGGCCGGACCGCGACGCGTTCGTCGCGGTCGACGGGACGAGCGCGGCCGGGGCGATCGAGGTGGACCCGGCGGAGTTCGACGTCTACTACTTCGCGCCGCAGAAGGTGTTCGCGGCCGACGGCGGGCTGTGGCTCGCGCTGCTCTCCCCCGCCGCGCTCGACCGCGTCGACCGGGTGAAGGCGAGCGGCCGCTGGATCCCCGCGTCGCTGGACCTGACGATCGCGCGGGACAACGCCCGCCTCGACCAGACGTACAACACGCCGGCCCTGGCGACGCTGTTCCTGCTCGCGGACCAGGTCGAGTGGCTGCTCGGGCTCGGCGGGCTTCCGGCGGCCGCCGCGCGCAGCCGCGAGTCGAGCGGCGTGCTCTACGCGTGGGCCGAGGCGAGCGCGTACGCCAGGCCGTTCGTGAAGGACCCCGAGCACCGCTCGCCGGTCGTCGCCACGATCGACTTCGACGCGTCGGTGGACGCCGCGGCGCTGGCGAAGACGCTGCGCGCCAACGGGATCGTGGACACCGAGCCGTACCGCAAGCTCGGCCGCAACCAGCTCCGCGTCGGCACGTTCCCGGCCGTGGACCCGGACGACGTGCGCGCGCTGACCCGCTGCGTCGACTACGTGGTGAGCCACTCCACGTCGTAGCCGTGGCCGTGCGCTCGCGCGAGGAGCCGGTCCTCGCCGCCCGGCCAGGTCGTCAGCCGCAGCACGAAGTCGTCGGCCTCCTCCTCGAAGCGCAGCCACGCCCGCGGCTCCACCGCCGCCGACGACAGCACCGCGCGGAACGCCTCCCGCGCCTCGTCGCTCAGGTACCGCATGACCACCGAGTGGAACACCACCGGCACCGCGTCGCCGGCGTCCTCGGCGAGCCGGTCGCGGGTCCAGTCGACGGCGTCCGCGCGGTCCACGCGCACCGGGACGGCGGCCGCGACGTCCAGCGCGGCGCGGAGGCGTTCGAAGCGGTCGAGGTTGTCGGGCCAGACGTACGCCATCAGCCACAGCCGCCCGTCCTCGGTCGACGCGTCGATCGGTGACCGGTCGCAGCCGCGGCGTTCGGCGACCTCGACCGGCGCGAGCGGCACCTCGGTGCGGAAGCCGGACAGCGTCAACGGCGACGACTCCGGGCCCCACGTCGCACCGGAGGGGAGGACGTAGCGGTAGGCGTCGAAGCGCAGCAGCAGCCCCGCGCTCGCGCCGACCTCGAGCACCCGCAGCGGCCGGTCGAACGCCGCCGCCACCGTGCAGAACCCCGGCAGCAGCACCGCCGAGCGGGCGACCTCGTTCGTCTGCACGGTGCGGTCGAGGTGCGGCTCGATCTCGTCCGCCAGCCCGGCCAGCACCTCGCGGAACGCCACCCACGCCGGCTCGGGCTCGTACGCGCCGCCCGCCGACGGGTACCACCGCGCGAGCTCCGGCACCCGGCCGCCGAGCACCAGCCGGTGCACCGCGCCGAGCAGCCGCAGCGCCGGGACGGAGCCGGGTGGCCCGCCGTGGTCGCGCATCAGCGACCAGGCCGGGCCACCCGACTCGATGTCCTCCGCGAGCCTGCCCATCAGGTCGCGGTACATGTGCGAGGCCCCGGTGCTCGCCGCGTGCCGCCGGAAGCGGCGGGCCAGGTCCTCGCGCGTCACCTAGGCGACCGTGAACTCGGCGCGCAGGCCGCCCTGCGAGTCGCGGAAGTACTCCTCGTCCTCGTTCTCCGGCGTCTCGGTGTCGAGCGCGAGGTACTTGCCCGGTGGCAGGTCGAGCTCCAGGAACGCCGTCTTCTCCGTCGCCTCCAACCCGCCCCACAGCTCGCCGGGCCGGTCGGCGAACTTCGCGCCGCCCTCGAAGAACTTGTCGGCCCAGGCGATGAAGTCGGCGTACGTCTTGCCGTCGTTGAGCTTCACCAGCAGCAGCGCGTGCGTGGTGTCGCCGGAGTTCGTGTACTTGTAGACGCCCTTGCCGGACGTGAGGTCGCCGACGGTCAGCTTCTTGTCGTCAGTCGTGATCTCGCCCTGCGTCTGCGGCTCCGGCGCGGTCGTCGGGTCGGCGGTCACGGTGAGCGCGTTGACCATGCCCTTCTCGTAGTGCGACTTGCCGTCCCCCTCGGCGGGGACGTAGCAGACGAGCGCGTACGTGCCGCTCTCCAGCGTCGTCCAGACCGTCGTCGTGGCGCCCGGCGAGAGCAGGCTCGGCTGCCCGTCGACGCTGTCGTCGGGGTCGACGAACGTCGCCTCGTCGTCGTCGCCCGCGTCGCTCTTGAGCGCGGCGAGCGCGTCGGCCGCGGTCTTGCCCTCCTTGAGCTTCGACATGTCGAGCATGTGGAGCTCCTTGCCGGTGTTCGCGAACGTGATCCGGGTGAGCCCGGACTTCGCGGTCCCGCTGACCGTGTAGCCGTAGTCGATGGCGTCGACCTTGACGGCGTTGGTCTCGGCGGGCGGCGTCGTCGTCACGGCGGCCGACGCGGACGGCGAGCCGCCGGCCTTGCCCTTCGTGTCGCCGCCGCCGCAGCCGGCGAGCGCCAGGCCGAGCACGAGCAGTCCTGCGAGTGGCTTACGCACGCGATCTCCTCGGGTACGCGTTCGGACGGTATGCCGACGTAGTGTCCAGGTATGCGCTTCACACACCTCGGCCGTACCGGCCTCAAGGTCAGCCGCCTCTGCCTCGGGACGATGAACTTCGGACCGGAGACGACGGAGGAGGACAGCCACCGCATCATGGACGCCGCGCACGACGCGGGCATCAACTTCTTCGACACCGCGAACGTGTACGGGTGGAAGAAGGGCGAGGGCTGGACCGAGCAGATCATCGGGCGGTGGTTCGACACCGGCGGCGGGCGCCGCGAGAAGACCGTCATCGCCACCAAGCTCTACGGCGACATGGGCGACTGGCCCAACGAGGGCCGCCTCTCCGCGCTGAACATCCGCCGCGCCTGCGACGCGTCGCTGAAGCGGCTGCGTACCGACTACATCGACCTGTACCAGATGCACCACGTCGACCGGAACACGCCGTGGGACGAGGTCTGGCAGGGCATGGAGACGCTCGTCGCGCAGGGCAAGGTGCTCTACGTCGGATCCTCGAACTTCGCCGGCTGGCACATCGCGCAGGCCAACGAGGCCGCGAAGGCGCGGCACTTCCTCGGCCTGGTCAGCGAGCAGAGCCTGTACAACCTGGTCGAGCGAACCATCGAGCTCGAGGTCCTGCCGGCCTGTGAGTCGTACGGGCTCGGGGTCATCCCGTGGAGCCCGCTGATGCGCGGCCTGCTCGGCGGCATCCTCCGCAAGGCGAAGGAGGGGCGCAGTGCGAGCGAGCGGACCCAGGAGCTGCTCGAGGAGCACCGGCCGAAGATCGAGCAGTACGAGGCGTTCTGCGACGAGCTCGGCGAGGACCCGGCGAACGTCGGCCTGGCCTGGCTGCTGCACCAGCGCGGCGTGACCGCGCCGATCATCGGGCCGCGGACGATCGAGCAGCTCACCGGCTCGCTGCGCGCGGCCGAGCTCGACCTGGACGAGAAGGCGCTGGCCCGGCTGGACGAGATCTTCCCGGGGCCCGGCGGCCCCGCTCCGGAGGCCTACGCCTGGTAGAGCGGCAGCCGGGCCAGCGGCTCGTACGAGGGCTTCGGCCCCAGCACCGAACGCATCAGCACGACCTCGGTCACGGTCCACTCCTCCGAGGTCACCGCGCCGAATGCGGCGACCGCGGCGGTCGCGTCGCCGGGCGCGCGCAGCCGCGCGACGGTGACGTGCGGGACGTACGGCGTCCGCTCGACGTCGACCCCCGCGGCCCGTGCCGCGTGGCGCGTCGCGCGGGCGAGCGCGGACAGCGCGTCGAGGTCGCCGTCCACGCCCGCCCACACCACGCGCGCGCGTCGCGGCCGAGGGAACGCTCCGCCGCCGCGCAGCCGCAGCGCGAACGCCGCGCGGTCGGCCGCCGCCGCGCGCAGGCCGTCCGCGACGCGGGTCGCGGTCTCCTCCGAGACCTCGCCGAGGAACGCCAGCGTCAGGTGGAGGCGTTCGGGGGGCACCCACGACGCGCGGAACGACCCGCGCATCGGCTCGGCGGCGCGCAGCAACGGCGCCAGGACGGCCGGCGGCGGGACGACCGCCACGAACGTGCGCACCTCGCCATCGTCGCGCTCCCGCGTCGCCGGCGGCGCGGCCTCTACCCGTACGGCTCCCGCTCGCGTACCCTGGCTCACTCGCGCCCGTCGGGCGCATCCCGTGGGGGGATACCGTGCCCGGCACCGTCATCGCTGTCATCGCCTGCGCCACGAGCACGCTCGTCGGGGCGGTGGCCGGCCCACCCGCGCCGCCCCGGTACTGCCAGGAACCCCTGCAGGCCGTCAGCCACGAGTCTCAGACCGAGGGCTTCCGCGACGTCGCCGGCTTCGAGATGGCCTGCTTCGACAAGTGGACGCCCGAGCTCGACTTCGACGTCGAGTTCTACTGGTGGCAGTCCGCGTACCTCGGCGGCCCGATGTACGACGTGCCGGGCTGCCCGACGTCGGCGACGGGGAAGGCGGTGAGCTCGGCACCGTTCGTGGGGGCGCTGGTGTGGACGGCGGAGTGCACGCAGCCGGCCGGCTCGGCGGGCTCGGGTCAGGTACGGACCATCTGCGCCCACCTCACGCTCAACGGCGAGGACTACAACGGGTACTCGCCGTTCGACAACGGTTTCTGCGTGCAGCCGACGGCGGTCTGACCCGCGCGGCGCACGACCGGCGCGAGCCGGGTCATGCTCGCGCGTTTCCGGGGTACACCGGCCAACGCCCGCGTCCCGGAGGTGGAACATGCGCCGTCTCGCCCTGCTCGCCGTCGCCACCGCCGCGCTCGGCTACGCGCCCGCCGCGCGCGCCGAGGTGACCGTCACCAAGACGACGGTCCACGTCGACACGACGGTCGGGCCCGACGGGACGACACACTGCGACGTCGTCGGCGACCTCTACGTCCCCTCGACGGCGACCGCGGCGACGCCGGCGCCCGCGATCCTCACGACGAACGGCTTCGGCGGCAGCAAGGACGACCAGGCCGGCACCGGCGAGGCGTTCGGGCGGCGCGGCTACGTCGTGCTGTCGTACTCCGGGCTCGGCTTCGGCGGCTCGGGCTGCAACATCCAGCTCGACGACCGCGACTGGGACGGCAAGGCGGCGCAGGACCTGGTGACGTACCTCGCCGGGCTCGACTACGTGCGCAAGGACGCGCCCGGCGACCCGCGGGTCGGCATGATCGGCGGCTCGTACGGCGGCCAGGTGCAGTACGCCGCCGCCGCGGTCGACGACCGCATCGACACGCTGGTCCCGCTCATCACGTGGCACGACCTCGCGTACTCGCTGACGCCGAACAACGTCGCGTTCGGCGCGCAGCCCGACGGCGTGACGCCGGGCGTGCCGAAGCAGCAGTGGACCGAGCTGTTCTTCGCGCTCGGGTCGAGCCAGCCCGCGCAGCACCCCGACGCGACGCCGAACCCGCCGTCGACGTGCCCGGGCTTCGACCCGCGCGTCTGCCCGGCCAACGCCACGTCGGCCGCGCTCGGCTACCCGACCAGGGACACGATCGACTTCCTGCGGCACGCGTCGGTCGGGACGTTCCTCGACGACATCGACGTGCCGGTGCTGATCGCCCAGGGCGAGGCGGACACGCTGTTCAACCTCAACGAGGCCGTGGCGACGTACCAGGGGCTCAAGGCGCGCGGCGTTCCGGTGAAGCTGATGTTCCAGTCGTGGGGGCACAGCAACCTCGGCCCCGCGCCCGGGGAGCTCGACCTGGCGAACCCGGAGGAGACGTACCAGGGCCAGGTCTTCGCCGCGTGGTTCGACCGCTGGCTCAAGGACCTGCCGGTCGACACCGGCCCGGAGTTCGAGTACTTCCGGCCGTGGGTCACGTACTCCGGCTCGGCCGCGCCCGCGTACGGCAGCGCGCCGCGCTACCCGCTCAAGGACAGCGTGACGCTGCGGCTGTCGGGCACCGGCGCGCTCGTCGGGCCGGGCAGCGTCGTCACGGCGGGGACGGCGACGTTCGTCTCGCCTCCTGGCGGGCAGCCGGCGTCGTACTCCGAGACGGCGTTCGCGCAGGACCAGGAGCCGGCGAAGTCGATCCCGCCGACGGACCCGCCGGGGACGTTCGCGGCGTTCACGACCGAGCCGCTCGAGGACGACGTCGACGTCGTCGGCGTGCCGGTCCTCGACGTCGCGCTGACGATCCCCGCGACGACGTCCGACCCGGCGACGCAGGCGGTGCTGTTCGCGAAGCTCTACGACGTGGCGCCCGACGGCACGCAGCACCTGCCGCACCGACTGGTCGCGGCCGCCCGGATCGCGCCGGCGGCGGGCAAGGCGCGCATCCACCTGCCCGGCATCGTCGAGCGGTTCGAGGCGGGGCACCGGCTGCGCCTCGTGCTCGCGACGACCGACCAGTCGTACCTCAACCAGCGGCTGCCCAAGGCCGTCACGGTGACGAACGACCCCGCGTCGCCCAACACGCTGTCGTTCCCCGTCGCGGCGAGGTCGGACGCGGCGTTCCCGCGCGTGCTCGGCACCCGCGTCCCGCCGGCCGCACCCGCGCCGCCGCGCACGATCCCGTCGACGGGGCTCGCGGACGCCGTGCCGCTGGTGGCGCTGGGAACGGTGGCGGCCGCCGCGATCGCGGCGCGCGCGGCGCGACGGCGGCGGCGGGACGCCTGGGCCGACCCCGTTCTGTGAAGCCTGCGGCGCGCCCTCCCCGCGTGGTGATCTTCACAGAACGAGCGCGGGCGGGCCGCCCGCCGCGCTAGCGGCGGCAGACGAAGCGCGGCTCGGGCAGGTAGCGCGTGTGGAACTTCTCGCGCGGCCTGACCTCCTTGCCGTTCTGCTTGAACACCCGCCACACGTCGATGTCGAAGCCGGGCACGCCGGACGTGCTCTCGCAGGTCCGGCTGGAGTCGTACTGCGTCCGGTACGGCCGGAACCGGTAGCGCTCGCCGGTGATCGACTCGATGTCGTAGCGCTTGGTGCTCCAGAACGTCACCGTGACCGACTTCTCGGTGTACGACGTCGTGATGAGCACGCCGTACGGCGAGTCGTTGCGCCACTTGAGGTCCGGCGTCGGCGACGAGACCGTCGCCTCCCGGCCGGGCGGGTAGCGGCTGATGTAGTAGCTGTGCGGCTTGTGCTCGACGTCCTCGAAGCCGCCGAAGAACACCGCGTTGAAGAGCGTCGTCGCGAACTGCGAGACGCCGCCGCCGACGGCCGGCACGAACTTGCCGTCGAGGATCATCGGCGCCTCGACGAAGCCGCGGGCCCGGTCGCGCGCGCCGACGTAGCCGTTGAGGCTGAACGTCTCCCCCGGCAGCACGACGGCGCCCTCGACGATGTCAGCCATGATGTGGATGTTCTTCACGCGCGGCCGGCAGCACGGGTGGTGCGTGGTGAACTCGCTGACCTTCTCCTTGATGCCGAGCGTGCGCGCCAGCTCGGTCGTGATCCGCGGCTCCGCCTGCACGATCGTCAGCGTCACGATGCGCGGCGACGGCTGGGTCAGCGCCGGCAGCAACGCCTCCGCCAGCGCCTTGCGGTCGACCGTCGTGCCCGGCGCCGACGGCGCGATCGTGATGGCGCCCTTGTCGTCGACGGAGAACCGCGCGTCCTTCGGCGGCGTCTCGACGGTCTTCAACGTCGTCGCGAGCACGGCGTCGAGCTTCTTGGCGTCGAGCTTCGCGGTGATCTTGCCGTCCGGGTCGGTGTCGATCCGCAGCACCTGCGCGATCTGGGCGCGGCTCATCGTCACGCCCTTGCCGGGCGCGGTGAGCGTGACGCCCGACGACACGGCCGGGCGGGCCAGCTCGTCCACCGCGCGCTGCACGTCCGCCGCCGTGGTCCTCACCGGGTCGGTGACGACGATGGCCTGCACCGCGGTGTCACCGGGCAGCTCGTCCACGATCCGGCTCGCGGTCGCCTCGACGTCGACGCGGCGGCCCTCGCGCGGCGGCACGGCGACCGGCGTGACGCCGTCGAAGCGCACCGCGCCCTCGCGCTTGCCGCGGTCGACGGTCCTCGCCCACTCGGCGACCTTGGCGCGCAGCCGCGCGTCGTCCACCGTGACGACGGGCTCGACGGCGTTGGTCGCGAACGCGGAGGTCAGCCGGGTGAACGGGTTCAGCGCCTCGCCGCGCGCGGCGTCCACGGTGCGTTCCGGGTCGACGCGCAGGCCGACGTCGGCGGCCTTGACGGTCAGCGGCTGCGACCCGTCCGGCAGCGCGACGGTGACGGCGGCGGGCACGGTGACGCGGCCGGCGATGAGCCGGACGGCCTCCGCGCGGCTCTTGCCGCCGATGGCGACGCCGCCGACGACGGTGCCGCGCGGCACGCGGCCGCTGGCCATCGCGACGTCGGCGACGTAGACGAGAGAGATCAGGCCGACGAGGCCGAGCAGGCCGATCAGCAGCCCGCGGGTGGTCCGGGTCACGGGACCAGCCTACTTAGCGCACGACGTCGTACGGCACCGGCGCGGTCGTGGCCGCCGCGCGCCGGGTCCAGCGCAGCGGCCGGCGACCGGTCGAGCGCACCAGCAGCCAGCCCGCGGCGACGCTGACGACGAGGCTGCCGACGCCGCCGACGACGAGCGTCGAGCGCGGCCCGACGTGCTCGCCGAGCCAGCCGATGACCGGCGCGCCGATCGGCGTGCCGCCGACGAACACCAGCGCGTAGAGCGCGAGCACCCGGCCGCGCATCTCCTCGCCCGCGCCGAGCTGCACCGTGGACAGGGCGGTCGAGGTGAACGAGATGACCGCGAAGCCGCACGGCACGAGCAGCAGCGAGAACACCAGGAGGTTCGGCGCGAAGCCGACCGCCGTCTCCAGCACGCCGAACGCCACCGCGCTGCCGACCAGCCAGCGCTGCGTCGGCCGCTTGCGGCGGGCGGTGAGCAGCGCCCCGGCGAGCGAGCCGCCGGCGAGCAGCGCGGACAGCGTGCCGTACGTGTCGGCGTCGCGGTGGAACTCGTTGCGCGCCATCAGCGCGAGCGTGATCTGGAAGTTCAGGCCGACCATGCCGATCACCCCGACGAGCACGATCGGCAGCAGCAGGTCCTTCCGGCCCGCGACGAACCGCAGCCCGGCCACGAGCTGGCCCTTGGCCCGCGCGACGGTGCGCGAGGGGAACAGCTCGTCGGTCCGCATCCTGCGGAGGCCGACGATGACCGCGACGTACGACGCGGCGTTGAGGAAGAACACGGGGGCGGTGCCGCCGTGCGCGATCATCAGGCCGGCCACGGCCGGGCCGATGATGCGGGCGGAGTTGAACGTCGCGGAGTTGAGGCCGACGGCGTTCGTCACGTCGTCGGGGCCGACCATCTCCACGACGAACGCCTGCCGCGCCGGCAGGTCGAAGACCGTCGTCATGCCGAGCGCGAACGCGAAGCAGAAGACCATCCACGTCTGCACCACGCCGGTGACGACCAGCACGCCGAGGCTGAGCGCGAGGACGCCCTGCGTCGCCTGGGTGATGATCATCACCTTGCGCTTGTCGTGCCGGTCGGCGAACACGCCGCCGAACAGCCCGAACAGCAGCATCGGGAGGAACTGCAACGCGGTCGTGACGCCCAGCGCGGTGCCGCTGCGGTTGGTGAGGTCGAGCACCAGCCAGTCCTGGGCGACGTTCTGCATCCAGGTGCCGGTGAGCGAGACGAGCTGGCCGGTCGCGAACAGCCGGTAGTTGCGGATCGCGAGCGAGCGGAACATCGGCGTCATCGTTCGGTGGCCAGCCGTTCCAGGATCGGGGCGGCGTCGCGCAAGGTCTTCACTTCTTCCGGGGTGAGGTTCGAGAGGCGGCCGCAGAGCCACACGTCGCGGCGCTTGCGGTCCTCGGCGAGCAGCCGCGCGCCGGCGTCGGTCACGGCGAACAGCACCTGCCTGCGGTCCGTCGGGTGCGCCGTGCGGGTGACCAGACCCAGCTCCTCCAGCGCGCCGGTGATGCGGTGCATCGACGGCGGCTGCACGTGCTCGCGCGCGGCGAGCTCGGCGAGCGAGAACGGCCCCTCGCGATCCAGCGTGGCGAGCGCGGCGATCTGGCTCGGGGTCAGGTTGTCGTCCGCCCGCTGCTGGCGCAGCCGCCGGCCGAGCCGCATGACCGACATGCGGAGGCGGCTCGCGAGCGCGGCGTCGAGGGTGGTGGGCGGCACATCGTTAGCCTAACTCATGAGCCTTGCTAACGACAGCGGTTTTCCGGACTAGACGCCGAGCAGCCGCTCGATCGGGTCGATCGCGAAGTAGACGACGAACAGCGCGCTGATCAGCCAGAGCATCCACGACACGTCGCGGGCGCGGCCCTGGACGGCGCGGATGACGACGTACGACACGAAGCCGGCGCCGATGCCGTTGGTGATCGAGTACGTGAACGGCATCAGCACGATGGTCAGGAACGCCGGGATCGCGATCGCGTAGTCGTCCCACGGGATCAGCCGCACGTTGGTGATCATGAAGAAGCCGACGATGACGAGCGCGGGCGAGGCGGCCTCGTACGGCACCACCGACACGAGCGGCGTCAGGAACAGCGCGAGCAGGAACAGCAGCCCGGTGACGACGCTCGCCAGGCCGGTGCGCGCGCCCTCGCCGACGCCGGCCGCCGACTCGATGTACGTGGTGTTGGACGACACCGACGCGGCGCCGCCGGCGACCGCGGCGACGGAGTCGACGAACAGCACGCGCTGCGCGCCCGGCAGCCCGCCGTCGTCGTCCAGCAGCCCGGCCTCCGCGCCGACGCCGACGACGGTCCCCATCGTGTCGAAGAAGTCGCTGAGCATGAGCGTGAAGACGAACAGCAACGCCGCCACGACCCCGACGTCGACGAACGACCCGCCGAGGCTGAACTTCCCGAGCAGCGACAGGTCCGGCGTGCCGAAGACCTTGTCCGGCAGCGCGGGCACGTTGAGCTGCCAGCCGTTCGGGTTCGGCGGCTTGCCGGGAACGAACGACGGCCCGACGTCGGCCACCGCCTCCACGATCGCGGCGACGACCGTGGTGCCGATGATCGAGATGAGGATGGCGCCGCGCACCCGCCGGGCGACGAGCACCGCGGTGAGCAGCAGGCCGAGCACGAACACCGCCGTCGGCCAGCCGGTGAGCCGGCCGCCGGTGCCGAGCTCGACCGGCACCGGGCCCACGCCGGTGCGCCGCACGAAGCCGGCGTCGACGAAGCCGATCACCGCGATGAACAGGCCGATGCCGACCGAGATCGCGGTCTTCAACGCGGCCGGGATCGCGTTGAACACGGCGACCCGGAAGCCGGTCAGCACGAGCACCGAGATGACCAGGCCCTCGATGACGACGAGGCCCATCGCGGCCGGCCACGACATCTGTGACGCGAGCGTGAACGTCACGAACGCGTTGAGGCCGAGCCCCGCCGCGATCGCGAACGGGTAGCGGCCGACGACGCCCATCGCGAGCGTCATCACGCCGGCGACGAGCGCGGTGGCCGCGGCCACCCGCGGCACGCCGAGCACGGTGCCGTTCTTGTCCGCGACGGTGCCGATGATGAGCGGGTTCAGCACGACGATGTACGCCATCGTGAAGAACGTGGCGAACCCACCGCGCACCTCGCGCTCGACGGTGGAGCCGCGCTGCGAGACCTGGAAGTAGTCGAGTACGGCGCTCATGCGCAGACTGTGCCGCGCGCGGCGCGCGAACGGTCGGCGGCGCGCCGTCAGGCGCGTTGCGCCACGATGTCCAGCGCCGGCCGCATCGGCACCCGGACGACGAACGTCGACCCCGCCCCGACCTCGCTCTCGGCGCTCACCGTGGCGCCGAGCGCGTCGCAGACCTGGCGCACGACGTAGAGCCCGATGCCGATGCCGCCGATCTTGCGGACGTTCGCGCGTTCGAGCTGCACGAACCGCTCGAAGACCCGGTCCAGGTCCTCCGGCGAGATGCCGATGCCGCGGTCCGCGACGCGCAGCTCCAGCAGGTCGTCCGCGCAGCGCGCCGACACCTCGATCGGGGCGTCGGGCGGGGAGAACTTCACGGCGTTGGACAGCAGGTTGCCCAGGACCTGCGCGAGCCGCTCGGCGTCCGTGACGACCTGCGGCAACGTCTCCGGCACGTCGACCGCGACCCGGCCGTTCTCGAACCGCGACACCACGCCGCGCACCAGCGCCGGCACGTCGACCGGCGCGAGCGAGAGCCGCAGCTCGCCGCGCTGGATGACCGACAGCTCGAGCAGCTCCTCGACCAGCGCCGCGAGGCGGCCGGCCGAGACGCGGGAGCGTTCGACCAACTTGAAAATCGACTCCTGGTCGAGCGAGTCCTGGTACGTCAGCACGGTGTCCGTGTAGCCCATGACGGCGGTGAGCGGCGTGCGCAGCTCGTGGCTGACGATCGCGACGAAGTCGCGGTGCCGCTGGTCGAGCTCCTCGAGCCGGCGCAACGCCGCGCGCTCGCGGGCGTAGACCCGCGCGTTCTGGACGGCGGCCGCCACGATCGGCGTGAACGACATCAGCAGCAGCCGGTCCTCCTCGTCCCACGCGTCGGGGACCGGCGAGTCGATCTGCAGCGCGCCGATCGCGCGCCCCTCGGTGATCAGCGGCACGCCGAACCACGAGATGACGCCGGCCGAGACGCTCTTCGCGCGGCGCTCGGGCGTGACGTCGGGGTGCGTGTGGATGTCGGCGACGTACTGCGGCTCGCCCTCCGCCACGATGCGCCCGACGATCCCGTCGCCGACCCGGATCCGCATGGCCATCGCCTCGGGCGTCGCCGGCGGGTCGGTCGCGGCGAACGAGATCCAGCCCTCGTCGTCGACCAGCGCGATCGAGCCGCCGGTGAAGTCGAGCACCCGGCGCAGCGCGATGAACGTCTGGTCGAGCACCGCGCCCAGGTCGCGTTGCGCCGTGACCTCGCGCGCGAGGTCGAGCAGCAGCCGGTACCGCGTCCCCGTCGCGGGCCGGGCGGAGAGACCGGTCACTCTGAGAGCATGCACCCGCCGAGGCCGTCGTGAGGGGCGAATGAACGAGCAGCGCAGGCCGGACCCGCCACCGTTGCGGACCGACGACGTCCGTACCGTCCTGATCGGCACGATCGTCTGGTTCGTCGCGTTGGTGGCGTTGCTCCCGTTCTGGTCACGGTTGGCCGGCAGCGGCCGGCTGTGGTGGGTCGCGACCTGCGCGAGCGGCTTCGCGCTGGGCCTCGTCGGCCTCGTCTACACGCGCCGCCGCGCGGCCGCGATCGCGCGCGACGAGACTAGTCACGACGAGCCAGCCGGCCGGGAGTCGTAGGTCCCGAGAACGGCCCGCGAGGGCTATGGCCGTTCGGGAAGCCCCAGCGGCAGGCTGCGGACATGCGTTCACGTCGCGGATTCGCGCGGTCACTTCGCGCGTTCGGCGCCGCCGTCGCCGTCACCCTCGGTCTCGGCCAGCTCGCCACCCCCGCCGCCGCCGACCTCGGCGACGCGACGTACGTCGTGACGTTCGACGCGCCGCCGTCGCAGGTCGACGTCGACGTGCTGCGCGGCGTCGCGAACGGCGTCCACCCGTACGCCCACGTCCCCGCCGCCGCCGTCGTGCTGCCACAGGCGCTGGTGCCGTTGCTCCGCAACCTGCCCGGCGTCCGCGGCGTCTGGGCGAACGAGAGCTACCGGCTGCTCGACCAGAAGGCGAACGTCTCCATCCGCGCCGACCAGGCGTGGGGGCCGGTCGCCGGCGGGCTCGGCCACACCGGCACCGGCTGGACGGGCGCGGGCGTCGGCATCGGCGTCATCGACGCGGGCGTCGACGGCACGCACCCGGACCTCTGCATGCTGCCGGAGTTCTGCCGCGGGACGCCGGTGAAGACCGTGCAGAACGTGAAGTTCGTCGGCGCCACCGACCACGCCGACCCGTACGTCGCGGTCGAGAACGTCGTCTCCACCGACACCACCTCGGGCCACGGCTCGCACGTCGCGTCGATCGCGGCCGGCTACGGCACCGCGTCGGCCACGCCGGGCGCGTACCAGGGCGTCGCGCCGGGCGCGCACCTCGTCGGCCTCGGCACCGGCGAGGCGGTCGAGGTCGTCAACGTCCTGGCGGCGTTCGACTGGGTGCTGACCAACCACCGCCGCTACAACATCAAGGTCCTCAACAACTCGTGGGGCCCCGGCAACGGCACGCCGTACGACCCCGACCACCCGGTCAACCTGGCGATCGACAAGGCGTGGGCCGCGGGCATCTCCGTCGTCTTCGGCGCCGGCAATGACGGCCCGCGCACCGACTCGCTGAACGCGTTCTCCGTCAACCCGCACTCGATCTCGGTCGCCGCGACGAACAAGCACACCAAGCACATCGGCTTCTTCTCCTCGCGCGGCGTGCCCGGGTCGCCGTTCTGGCACCCGACCGTCGCGGCGCCGGGCGAGAACATCACCGGCGCGCGCGCCCTGACCGGCACGACGAGCCACGCGGGCGACGCGTCGACCGCGACGTCGACCGACGCGGTGTCGAGCGACGACGCGCCGTACTACGCGACCGTGTCCGGCACGTCGATGGCGTCGCCGCACGTCGCCGGTCTCGTCGCGCTGATGCAGCAGGCGTCGTACGCCTCGCGCGGCGTCTACCTCACGCCGGCCGAGGTCAAGCAGATCGTGCAGAACACGGCGCAGTCCGACGTGCCGGCCGGGCTGCCGAACTACCAGCAGTACTCGATGGGCGCGGGCCTGGTGGACGCGGCGGCCGCGACCGCGGCGGCCGCGGCGGGCACCGGGACGAGCGGGTACGACGACCACGTGCGCTACGACGTGCACCCGTTCAAGGGCAGCGTCGGCCCGGCGGCGTTCGTGTCCACGTCGACGTTCGAGTCGGCGATCGACGTCGCGCCCGGCGCGGTGTCGCTCGACGTGATGGTCGACTGGAAGGTCGTGTACGCGAACGACCTCGACATCACCGTCTACGACCCGTCCGGCGCGGCGCGCGGCAACACCATGCTGCTCTGCGGCGGCGCGCAGCCGAACGGCTACTCGTCGTTCTGCTCCTCCGCGCCGAACGAGCGGCTGACGTACGTCGCCCCGGCCCCGGGCCGCTGGCGGGTGGTCGTCGGCGGCTTCGTGAACACCACCGAGGACGTGCGCGGCCTCTGGTCGATCGCGTACCCGGACGGCGTTCCCGGTGCCGTCGCGCCGCCGCCCGCCGCGACGCTGGCGCTCGCCGCCGCGACGCCGGCGTCGGTGCAGGGCCAGCCGGACGCGCTGACCGCGACCGTGCGCGACGCGGCCGGCAACGCCTTGCCGAACGTCCCCGTCACCTGGACGGTCACCGGCGCGGGCACGGTCGTGAACGCCGAGGAGCTCACCGCGGGCGACGGCGCGGCCGGCGCGAACGCGCTGTCCGACGCGCCGGGCCTGCAGACCGTCACCGTCACGGCCGGTGGCCTCGCCGCGTCGGCGACCGTCACCTGGGTCGGCGTCACCGCGCCGTGCGCCACGTGCGGCTCGACCACGATGAACACGCCGGGCAAGGCCAGCGGCGGCGGCTTCATCGTGGTCAACGGCGGCAAGCGGCACTTCGGCGTGGACGCCGCGTACAACGCCGGTGCCGCGCTGCCCGGCGGGTCGGTGTCGTACGACGACCATGCCGGCACCGAGGTGCTCGCGAACGTCGTCGAGCGGTTCCGGATCAGCGGCACGACCGCGGTGTTCAGCGGGCCCGCGTCGGTGAACGGCCGCGCCGGCTACCGCTACGAGGTCACCGTCACCGACAACGGCGAGCCCGGCAGGACGGACACGTTCAAGATCGTGCTCACCCGGGTCGGCGACCTGGCGTACTCGTACAGCGCGTCGGGCACGCTCGGCGGCGGCAACGCCCAGGTGGCGCCTGCCGGCTAGCGTCGGCCGCCCGGCCCCGCGCGTGAGGCGCCGGCCGGGTGGCCCAGCCCCTGCTGACGTCCCTCGCCCTCGCGCCGCCTTCTCCGGTGGGCGCCCGCGGGCGAGCAGCGGAGCGACCTCATGGTCCAACGGCCCGCCGGCCCAGCACCGGCGGGCCGTTCGCGTTCCCCCGGCCCGTTCGCGTTCGGCCCGGCCCCGGCCGTGGCCCGTTCGCGTTCTCTCGCCCGTTCGCGTGCCGCGTGCCGACGCCGCGACCCGGTCGCGTTTTCCGACATCCGCGTGCGGGTGCCGCGACCCGGTCGCGAAATCCGCCGGGCCCGCCGGGCCCGCCGGGGCCGGCGGCCCGGCGGGCGGCAGCGGCGGGCGGGCCTCAGGTGAGGGGGTCGAGCAGGCTCTCGTCGTCGCGGTCGCCGCGCAGCGCGGCCTCGATCGCGTGCCGGCTGCCCCACCGGCCCTGGCGGTAGGCGGCGAGCCGCGCGAGGCCGTGCGGCGAGCCGTCCACCGTCGCGGCGCGGCCGCCCGCGAACCAGGTCAGCCGGACGCCGTTGACCGTCAGCTCGGGGTCGACGTCCACCCCTTCGTCGGGCGCGCCCGCCACGAGGTCGGCGAGGCGCGCGGTGGACGTCGGGTACGTCGTGACGGACACCGGGATCTCCGAGGCGAGCCGGCAGCCGAGCACGTCGGCGACCGTCGCGGCGAGCGCGGTGTCGACCGGCAGCCACGGGACGCCGGCGAGCAACGGCAACAGGTCGGGCCGGTCGACGGCGTACGCCTCCCCGGTCGGCACGGTGACCAGCGCGCCGTCGCGGACCGCCCGGACGTGCGGCGGGTCGAGCAGCACGTCGCGCGCGGCGGCGGCGCGGGCGAGGGCGGCGTAGAGCACCCGCGTCGCGGCGAGGTCGGCGGCCGCGGCGACCCGGTCCGCGAGGTCGGCGAGCCCGTCGTCGTCCAGCGCGTCGACGGTGGTGACGAGGCCGAGCCGGTCGTTCAGCGCGTGCGGGACGGCGGTGGCGTACAGGCCGGCGAGGTACGGGTCCGCGTCCGGCGCGGCGACCTCCCCCGGCCGGCGGAACGTCCCGTCCGCGCAGCGCACGACGGGGTGCCGGCGCAGCCACCAGATCGTGTAGCCGTCGAGCACCGGCAGCTCGGCCAGCGCCTCCGGCCACGCGTCGTCCCGGACCCACTCGAGGTCGCGGACCGCCTCGAACGGCCCCGGCGGCGCGTCGTACTCGTCCTCCAGGTCGAGGTCGTGGCCGCCCGCGCCGCCGTCGTCGCGGACCACCGCGAACGTCGCCAGCACACCGGCGGCGACGAGCGCGTCGGCGCCGTGCTCGTCCACCACGGAGTCCGCGACGACGCCGAACGGGCTGTCCTCGCGCACCCACCGGACGAGCCGGCCGCCGTGCGCGGCCGGGAGGAGCAGCTCGTCGGCGGCGCGCAGGTCACCGTCGGCGTCGGGCAGCGCGAGCGAGCCGAGCCACTCGCGGCCCCCGGCCGCGCCGGGGGCGTCGCGGAGGATGCGCAGCACGACCCCGGCGAGCGCGTCGGGCGGCACCGGCGGGTCGTCGTCCAGCGACTCCTCGACCGCGTCGCGCAGCGCGTCGAGCAGCGCGCCGGGCTCGGCGTCCTCGGCCCCGGCGGCGCGCAGCACGGCCGCCGCGCCGCCGGTCGCGGCCTCGGGGTGGACCCAGCGCAACGGCACCCCGGCCTCCCGCGTCGCGGCCGCGAGCGAGGCGTCGCCGATCAGCAGCCCGCGCGGCCCGGGAACGACGCGGCCGTCGGCGAGCGGCACCGGCAGCGCGCGCAACGCCTCGCGGTCCGGCGCCGCCGCCAGCGCCTCGTACAGCGACGCCCACCACGACGGCGGGCGCTCGCCGAGTCCGGCCAGCAGCTCCACGACGTCGGCGGTGTCGAGGACCCGCACGCCGAGCGAACGCAGCGCGGCCCGCCGCCGCAGCCACTCCGCGGGCAGGAGCTGCGGCAGGTCGAGCAGCGCGGTGACCGGCGCCGACGCGGGGCCGAGGTCGAGCACCGCCGACTCCTCGCCGCGCCGCCCGCCCGGGAACACCCGCGCGCCCGGCAGCAACGGCGCCAGCGCCTCGCGCAGCGCGAGGTCGACCGGGCCGGCCGGCAGCGTCGAGGGCAGCAGGTCGAGCAGGTCCGGCGAGGGCGGGAGCGACTCGAGGAGGGCGACGTACGCCTCGGCGGCGCGCTCGACGAGCCACGCCGTGAGCGGGCCGGGCACGACGTGCCGCCGCGACGGCTCCAGCGGCACCGGCACGGACACGAACACCGGCACGTCCACGACCTCGTCGGCCGGCTGCGGCGCGCGCAGCCTGCGGTCGGTCCACGCGACACCCGGCGGCGGCGTGGCGACGGTGATCGCGTACGCCGTCCGCTCGCGTTCCTCGACGGGCCGGTCGGCGAGCAGCGCGGCGGGAAGCTCGCCGGCGAGGCGGTGCACGCGCCAGCCCGGGTCGAGCGTGACGACCCGGCCGGCCACCGTGACCGACTCCAGCGGCAACGTCAGCAGCAGCGTCTCGTCCACGCCGTCCAGCGGGACCGGCGCGTCGAGCGGCAGCACGACGACGGTGTCGTACGTCTCCAGCAGGGCGGCCGCGTGCGGGTCGGGCGCGGCGTCGTACGGCAGCCGCATGACCGGCACCGCGTCGCCGCGCCGCGCCAGCTCGTCGGCCAGCGACGGCAGCGCGCGCACCTCGGCGAGCGTGCGCGCGCGGGACCAGAGCACCGAGCCGGTCCGCGAGTGGACGGCCGGCTCGGAGGTGTACGCGAGGACGGCCTTGAAGCCGATGCCGTAGCGGCCGACGCCGCCGGTCTTCGCCGAGGCGCGCAGGTGGCACAGCGCCTCGACGCCCGCGGCGTCGAGCGGCGCGCCGGTGTTGGCGGCGTAGAGGGTGCCGTCGCGCACCTCCAGCAGCAGCCGGCCTGGAACGCCGGCGCGGGCGGCGGCGTCGTACGCGTTCTGCGCGAGCTCGGCGACGAGTGCGGGGGAGGCGGCGGCGTCGGACTCGGCGTTGGCGTCCTCGCGGAAGCGCGCGGGCGACGCGGCCCACGCGTCGAGCACGCGGCGGCGGATCGACGCGAGGTCGAACGCGCTCACTCCTCGGGGGCGTCCTCGGCGCTCTCCTCGGGTGCGTCCCCGTCGGCAGCGGCCTCCTCGGCGGTTTCCTCGGCGGCGTCCTCGACGGCGTCCTCGACGGCGTCCTCGTCGGCCGCGTCCTCGGCCACCACCTCGAACGTGAAGTCGTCGACCAGCCCCGGCGACGCGCCCATCGCGGCCACGTCGGCACTGCCCTCGGAGTGCGCGCCGCAGCCGTGGTCCACCGCGACGACCCGGCCGTCGTCGGGCGAGAACTCGTTCGCGCACGCGCCGAAGCCGAGCCCGAGCCCCCCGGCCAGCGGCACGAAGAACCCGCAGGACAGGCAGGGCGCCGGCGCGTGCCGGGCGTGCGGCACGTCGGGCCCGGCGTCGCCGTCGTACCAGCGCTCGGCGGCCTCGACCCGGCCCACGAACGACAGCACGCGCGGCCGCCCGAGGCCCCACTCGATGAGCGGCGTCTCCGAGTCCACGTCCTCGATCGCCAGCGCGAGCCGGTCGTCGTCCGGCGGCGCGGGCAGCAGGTCGCCGACGCCGAGGTCGCCCGGCCGGACCCGCTCGGCCCACGGGATCCACGCCGGCGCGAGCAACGACTCCGGGCCGGGCACCCGGTAGACGCCGTTGACCGTCACGTCGCGGGCGCGCGCGGCGCGCACGACCTGGACGCCCCAGCGCCAGCCGCGGTAGCCGTCGTCGCGGCACTCGAACAGGTGCGTGACGATCCGGTCGCCGTCGCTGACGGCGCCGAGGTGCTCGCCGACCGCGTCGCCGGCCTCCTCGACGGCGGCGGCGCGCGCCACGTCGACGGCCGCCGCGGCAACGGCGTCGGGCGTGGCCTCGTGCACGGCGGTCTCGGTCACGCGGCCATCATCGCAGGAAGAATGGGCGCCATGCCGCCGACCCCGCCCCCGCCGCAGCCACGGTGGCTGCGGCCGTCGCCGGTGACGCCGTTGCTGCGGGTGTCGCTCGCGGCCGGCGCCGGCGACGCGCTCGTCGCGGTCGCGCTCGCGAACACGGTGTTCTTCCGCGTCCCGGTCGGCGAGGCGCGCGGCCCCGTCGCGCTGTACCTGCTGCTGACGATGGCGCCGTTCGCGGTCGTCGCGCCGGTGGTCGGCCCGCTGCTCGACCGCACCCGGGCCGGCCGCCGCGGCGCGCTCGCGGCGACGCTCGGCGGCCGCGCCGCGCTCGCCTGGGTGATGGCGCAGGCGCCGAACGGCCTGCGGCTGTACCCGACGGCGTTCGCGACGCTGATCCTGGCGAAGGCGTTCGGCGTCGCGCGCAGCGCGGCCGTGCCGCGGCTGCTGGAGGGCGAGGACGAGACGCTCGTCGGCACCAACGCCCGGCTGTCCGCGACGACGATCGCGGCCGGCACGGTCGCGGCGCTGGCCGGCCTCGGGCTCGGCACGGTCGCCGGCTACGGCTGGGTGCTGCGGCTCGCCGCCGTGGTGTTCCTCGTCGGCGCGCTGCTCGCGTTGCTGCTGCCGTCGGCGGTCAACAGCGCGCCCGGCACCGGCAACGCACCCGAGCGGGTGCGCGCACCGAAGTTCCCGGACGACGTCCGCGACGCACTGCTCACCGCGCTGTCGGTGCGGGCGCTGGCCGGGTTCCTCGCGATGTTCCTGGCGTTCCTGCTGCGCGAGGGGGGCAGCGGGCTGCAGGTCGGGCTGCTCGCGGCGAGCGTCGCGGCCGGCAGCGGCGCGGGCACCGCGATCGGCGCCGGCCTGAAGAACGCCGCCCCGGCCCGGCTGCTCACCGGCAGCGTCGCCGTCGCGGCGGGCGCGTGCGCGCTGGCGGCGTACCGCTACTCGATCGCGACCGCGCTCGTCGCGGCCGCGGCGGCCAGCGTCGGCGGCGCGCTCGCCAAGATCGGGCTCGACGCGACGCTGCAGGGCGGGTTCGGCGACGACGTGCGCGGGCAGGCGTTCGCGCGCAGCGAGACGGCGTTGCAGCTCGCCTGGGTGGCGGGCGGCGGCGTGGGTCTCGCGCTGCCCGTCGACGGGGAGTACGGCCTCGGCGCGGCGGCCGTGGCGCTGCTCGCCGCGACCGCGTGGACCCGGCTGCGCGGCCGCGTACGACCCCGGGTAACCTAGCGCGCATGCCGTCCCGCCTCCCCGCCGTCGCGCTCGCGGCGGTCGCCACGATGGGCCTCGCGTCCGCGTGCGAGAAGCAGAGCCCGTACGTCACCCTCACCGCCGGTGGCACCGTCGTGAAGGCCCGGGCCGCGCGGTACTGCCGCGGCGACGAGTGCAGCGCGTCGACGGACCAGCCGACGCTGGAGATCCGCAGCGGCGACACGCTCGGCATCGACGTCCCGCGCTCGCTCGCCGAGCAGGGCTGGCGCCTCGGCCGCGGCGGCGAGATCAGCCACGACCACTACCACGCCGAGCAGCTCCCCCAGCTCCAGCCCGGCGGCGAGCCGATCACGCTGTCGATCTTCCGCGACGAGCGCCACGGCTTCGGCGAGTGGCGCTTCACGCTGGTCGTGAAGTAGCGGGCATGGACCCGGCCTGGGCGTGGCGCACGCTGGGCCTCGAGCCCGGCGCGCCGGCCGCCGAGGTACGCCGCGCGTTCCGGGTCGCCGCGCAGCTCATGCACCCCGACCGGGTCGCCGACCTCGGCGACGAGGTCCGCGCGGAGGCGCACCGGCGGATGGTCGAGCTGGCCGAGGCGTACCGCACCTGCCTCGGCTCGGCGGGCCCGACGATCGCGGTGGCCGAGGACACCGGGCTGCTGCCGAGCGCGGGCGAGCAGGCGCGCGAGCTGCTCGACGCCGCGCGGGCCGACCTCGCGGCGGTGGACACCTGGGAACGCGCCCGCGCCGTCGTGACCACGCTGGAGCACGTCGCGCAGGCGTGGCCGGGCACGGCCGAGGGCGAGGAGGCACGCGCGCTGCTCGTGACGAGCGTCGCCGCCACGATGGCGCTGTCCACCCGGGAGCGCGCCGGGCACCTGGTCCGCCTCGCCGACCGCGACGCGCGGGACCGCGCGTGGGAGTCGCTGTGGGGCCGCGACGAGCTGGCGATCGCGCAGGTCGTCTACGGCCACCCGACGGCCGACGACGAGGCGCGCCGCACCGCGCGGACCCGGCTGGTCGAGCTGGAGGACTGGGCGTCGCTCGCCACCGACGCGGACCACGACGTGCGCCGGGTCGCGCACGCGCACCTGCTGCTCCAGGAGGCGCGCGCGCTGGTCGAGCGGGCGACCTGGCTGTCGCGGCGGGAGCGGGCGGCGTTCGACGAGGACTTCGCGCGGTGGCGGCAGCGGCACGCCGCGCTCGGCCGGCTGAGCGAGGAACTGGGCGACGAGCTGGCGCACGCGGAACGCAGGATCGTGAACGCCCGCGCGCGGGAACGCCTCAAGGCATGAGCATCTCCCTCGTCGTCACCGCGGTGGCCGCCGAGCGCGACGCGGTGGCCGACGGCATCGGCTCGCCGCAGGCCGTGACGGTCGGCCCGTACGGGTCGAGCCGCCGCTGCGAGACCGGCGGGCGCGACGTGCTCGTCGTGGCCGGCGGCGTCGGCCCCGCCGCCGCGGCGGCGGCGACCGCGCACGTCGTCGCGACCCACGACGTGGCGCTCGTCGTGTCGATGGGCGTGGCGGGGGCGTTCGCGTCGGCCCGGCTCAAGCACGGCGACACCGCGGTCGCGACGACGATCGTGGCCGCCGACCTCGGCGCGATGTCGCCCGAACGCTTCCTCGACCTGGCCGCGCTCGGGCTCGACGGCGGCGCCGCCGTCGACTGCCCCGCGCCGCTCGTCACCACGGTCCGCGAACGCCTCGACGCGGCCGGGCTGCACGTCGCGGTCGGCGCGATCCTCACGCTGTCCACGATGACCGGCACCGCCGAGCGGGCCGCCGAGCTGATGGCGCGCCACGGCGGCGTCGCGGAGGCGATGGAGGGCGCGGGCGTCGCACACGTGGCGGCGTTGCACGGGATCCCCGTGCTCGAGGTCCGCACGATCAGCAACGAGGTCGGCCTGCGCGACCGCACGTCGTGGGACCTGGTCACCGCGCTGACGTCGCTCGGCACCGCGGCCGGGGCGATGTTCCGCGACGGCCTGTGATGGCGCTGAGCCTCGGCTTCTCGCCGTGCCCCAACGACACGTTCGTCTTCCACGCGCTGGTGCACGGGCTCGTCGAGGGGCCGGCCGTCGACGTGACGTACGCCGACATCGACGTCCTCAACGCGCACGCGCTGGCCGGCGACCTCGACGTCGTCAAGGTGTCGTACGCCGTGCTGCCGCGGCTGGCCGGCTACACGCCGCTGTCCAGCGGCGGCGCGCTCGGCCGCGGCTGCGGGCCGCTCGTCGTCACCCGCGAGCGGGCCGACGTGCGCGGCGCGACGGTCGCGGTGCCCGGCGAGCACACGACGGCGTACCTGCTGCTGCGGCTGTGGGACCCGGGCTTCGGCGACGTCGTCGTCATGCCGTTCGACCGGATCATGCCCGCGGTCGCGGCGGGCGAGGTCGACGCGGGGCTGGTGATCCACGAGTCGCGGTTCACGTACCCGTCGTACGGGCTCACCGCGGTCGCCGACCTCGGCGACTGGTGGGAGGGCGAGACCGGGCTGCCGATCCCGCTCGGCGCGATCGTCGCCCGCGACACGCTCGACACGGCCGCGCTGGAGGCGGCGATCCGGCGTTCCGTCGAGCACGCGTGGGCGCACCCGGAGGCGAGCCGCGGCTACGTGCTCGCGCACAGCCAGGAGCTGGCGCCGGACGTGGTCGACGCGCACATCGCGCTGTACGTCAACGAGCTCACCCGCGACCTGGGGCAGGAAGGGCGACGGGCCGCGGCCGAGCTGCTCGCTCGCGCCGCGGCCCGTGGCCTCGTTCCGGACGTGCGGGTCTAGTCCCCGAAGATCGACCGGCAGGTCGGCGACCAGACCGGGATGTCGGTCGGGCAGGCGACCGCGTCCTCGAGGATGCGCTTGACGTTGCCGCCGCACGGGCCGGGGTCGCAGTAGACGACCGGCGTGCAGTACGTGGTGCCGGTCGGCAGCGTCGCGGGACGCGTGCCCTCCGGGCAGCCGAGCGCCTGCGCCGGCGCGTGGAACGACGCGGCCGACGCGACGATCGCGCCGGCGAGCAGCAGCCGCCTCATTCGGCCACCACCGCGAGGCACTGCTCGCAGTTGAGGTCCGGCATGCAGACGCGGGTCTGGCCGCCGGTGACCGGGTTCGTGACGTAGTACGGGTTGGTGACGTTCTTCGGGCACTCCCACGCGGAGGCGGGGGCGGCCGTGAACGCCGCGGCGGCAGCCGACGCGACGGCCGCGGCGAGGACGAGCGAGCGGATCTTCAAGGGGGTTCCTTTCACTGCTGAGGGGCGATGGCGGTCGGGTCGCAGGGACCCGGGTCGCAGGGCGGGTACGGCGCCGGCTTGCAGGCGTTGACCGGCACCTGACCCGCGACGTAGATCGTGTACGGCACGGTGCCCTTGGGGCAGGCGAGCGCGGACGACGAGGACGTCGCGAGGAACAGCGACGCGGTCGTCGCGGCGACCGCGGCGAGCGCGACGGCGAGCGCGGGGCGCACGGTCAGTCGCCCGGGACGACGTCGCAGGGGCCCGGGTCGCACTGGATGATCGGGCCGAGGCGGCAGGCGTTCACGGTGCGGCCGGCGACGGTGTACGAGCCGTTCTCCAGCGGCGGCGGGCACTGGTACGCGCTCGCGGCGGGCGCCGTGAGCAACAGGCCCGCCGCGGTGGCGGCGGCGGCGAGCAGGGCGGGAAGACGCATCGGTACTCCTACGAGGTCAGCCACGGGTCGCACCCGAGGGGGAAGCAGTAGACGCCGGGCACGCACACGGTCTGCGTGTGGCCGGCGACCCGGGCGGTGCGGGCGTCGGTGCCCGGCGGGCACTCGACGGCCGGGGCGGGGGCGGCGAGCAGCACGCCGCCGAACAGGGCGGCCGCGAGGGCGGGACGCACGGGGGCACCTTCCGGAGGGGGTCGGAGCTGCTGGGTCGGAATGATGCCGCGAACCGGGCGAATCCGGAAGTGCCGCGCCGTTACGCCTCGAGGTCGCGGGCCACCGCGTGCACCACGTCCGCGACGGTCTTCGCGGTCTTGCGGTCGGGGTAGCGCCCGCGCCGCAGGTCCGGCATGACCTTCGCCTCGAGCAGCTTGATGAGGTCCTCGATGATGCCGTGCAGCTCCTCGGCGGGCCGCTTCGCGGCCGCCGCGGCGGCCGCGCTCAGCGTCGGCGGCGCGTCGAGGACGCGTACGGACAGCGCCTGCTCGCCGCGCTTGCCGGCCGCCACGCCGAACTCCACGCGCTGTCCCGGCGTGAGCGCCGTCGTGCCGGCGGGCAGCGCCGAGGTGTGCACGAAGACGTCGCCGCCGTCGTCACGGGAGAGGAAGCCGAAGCCCTTCTCCGTGTCGAACCACTTGACCTTGCCGGTGGGCACGCGACGCTCCTACGTGGGCTGGGAAACGGCGACCAGGCTAGCCGACGTCACACGGCGGGCGAAAAGGACTTCTCGCGCCTATAGCATGTCCGCACCGATTTCTCTGGAGGGGACCTGCCATGACCGACACGACGCCGACCTCGCCCGACGGCGAGCCCACCCCCGGCGCCTACGACCCGGCCACCGGTGGCACCGCCGGCGCCGCGGGCGCCTACGGCACCGGCGACCCGGCCACCGAGACGTTGCCGGAGCCGAAGCGCGGCCCGGGCAAGGGTGTCGTCATCGGCATCGGCGCGACCGTGCTCGCGGTCATCGCCGGCGCTGCCGTCTACGCCACCACGGCGCTGTCGGGCGGCGGCCGCCAGCCGGACGAGCTGGCGCCGAAGTCGTCGTTCGCCTACGCGAAGATCGACCTCGACCCGGCCGCCAACCAGAAGCTGGCCACGCGGGAGTTCCTCGGCAAGTTCCCGAAGCTCAAGGAGAAGACGGGCGCCGGCGACGAGAACCCGTTCGAGGCGTTGCTCGAGGCGATGTTCGAGGGCGAGGAGGACGTCTCCTACGACACGGACATCAAGCCGTGGTTCGACAAGCGCGCCGCGGTCGCCGGCTTCCGCAGCACCGACGGCCCGACGGCGGTCGGCATCTTCCAGAGCAAGGACGACGGCAAGGCCCGCACCGCGATGGGCAAGCTCGCCGCCGAGGCGAAGGAGGACGGCGAGGAGTTCGCCTGGAAGATCGACGACGGCTACGTCGTCGTCGGCGACACCCAGGCGCACGTGGACGACGCCATCGCCCAGGCGAAGAAGGAGTCCATCAAGAAGAACACGACGTTCACGCAGGACCTCGAGCGCCTCGGCGGCGACCAGGTCGCGGTCGGCTGGGTGGACATCCGCTCGGCGTTCGACCTCGTCAAGGACCAGGTGCCGGACGCGGGCCTCATCCCCAACGCGATCACCGACCAGATCAAGGGCCGGATGGTCGCGGGCCTGCACATGAACGGCGACTACGCGGAGGTGTCCGGCTACGCGCTCGGGATGGAGCAGCAGGGCGTGGTGCCGCAGGCCGGCGACCCGGCGCTGCTGAAGAACCTGCCCGCGGGCACCGTCGCGGCGGTCTCGGTCCAGGGCCTCGCGGAGCAGGTCAAGAACGGGCTGTCGCAGCTCTCCGCGCTCGGCATGGACGCGCAGGAGTTCGTGGGGCCGTTCCTCCAGGAGCTCGGCCTGTCGCTGGAGGGCGACGTCCTCCCGCTGCTCGGCGACCAGACCGTGGTCGCGCTCGGCGAGGTGCCGACGAGCCCCGAGGAGGTCGCGGCCGGCCTGGTGTCCGTCGTGAAGGACCCGACCGCGGCCAAGACCGACGGCGCGAAGCTCGCCGCGGCGCTGCAGCAGATGGGCCTGCCGGTGAAGGCCGACGTGTCCGGCAGCACGTTCTACCTGGCCACCGAGAACTACCTGAACGAGCTGAAGTCCGGCAAGGGCCTCGGCGGCAGCGAGAAGTTCACCAAGGCGATGGGCGACCTCGGCTCCGTCAGCCTGGCGGCGTACGTCGACCTCGAGACGGTCATCCCGGCGTTCGCCAACCCCTCGGAGCGGGCGGACGTGGCGGCGCTCAAGTCGGTCGGCATCGTGTCGGGCTACGACAAGGGCGTCGGGTTCTTCCGGCTCCGCGTCGTCGCCCTGTAGCGGTCGGCCAGCCCCGCAGTCGCGGAGGTTCGTGCGGCTCGGTCATGGGCACACGTTCGGTAAGCCGAGAACGAGGAGTACGCCCATGACCGAGTCGGACCTCACGAAGCAGCAGGCGCAGGGCCGCGACCCCGGCCCGATCGACGAGGACGCCGTCAACAAGGCGGACGGCCTCGAGGCGCCGCCCGAGGTCGGCGAGCACCACCGCGAGATGGACAAGATCGGCGCCAACGCCAAGGGCGAGGGCCGCATCCCCTAGCCGCTCCCGCGCTCGCGCCGCTCTCGCGTCGCGCTCGCGCCGCGCGCAGCGGGGCGCGCCGCGCCCCCCGTCGCGCCGCGCGCAGCGCGCGCGCCGACGGATTTCGCGACCGGGTCGCGGCAGCCGAACGGCCGTGCCCGATCTCGCGACCGGGTCGCGGCATCGGCGGCGGCCGGGCCGTCGCGTCGCGGCGGCCGGCGGCGGCGCGCGAAGTACGCTTGGTACACGGCCGGGCTCGCCGTACCCGCTCTTCGGTCGGGTGCGACGGGACCCGGCCGTTACGCTGTCCGCCGTGACCCGGCAGGACACCGCGCCCGACCCCGCGCCCGACGCCCCGACCGACACCGCCCCCGACGCCGCGCGGCGGGCCGGCGACGGGCTCGTCCGGGCCGGCGTCGCCGTCTTCGCACTCGGGCTGGTGGCGATCGCGGTGGTCTTCGTGCCATTCGGGATCGACCTGGTACGCCACGGCGCGCGCTACGCGCAGTCGCCCCGCAACGAGCACGGCGTCGCGCTGAACCTCGCGACGTTCCTCGTCTGCGCCGGCCTCGGGCTCGCGCTGATCGGGCTGGTCAGGCAGGCGCGGGAGAGCCGGCTGCGCTCACGCGGGTAGGTCCTCGACCGCGATCCCGCGCGCCACGAGCCACGCCCGCGCCTCCTCGACCCGCTCCCCCGACACCTCGACGATGACCCAGGCGAGGTGCTCCTCGACGTTGGCCCGGCGGATGTTCGTGTGCACGCCGAAGCGCTGCGCCAGCTCCCACAGCACCGGCTCCGACACGAGGTCGTCGGAGTACGTGAGGTGCCAGTGCCGCGTCACGGGCGTCACCGGTACCGGTCCGGGTCGGGCAGCAGCTCGTTCATCGAGCCGGAGCGGAACGGCTCCACCGTCACCGCCGCCCACCCCCGCACGGCGCCCTCGATGCCGGCCACGGCGCCGACGAGCTCGGCGTCGACCTCCACCCGCGCCGCGTCGCCGAGGTCGCGCACCCGCAGGTCGCGCACGCCGATGCCGTGCTCGGCGAGCCACGCCCGCGCGTCGGCCTCGGCGCGTTCGACGCGCGCGAGCCGGCGCGGCGTGATCGCGATGCCGTACGCCACCCGGCTGGCCAGGCACGCGGCGGCCGGCTTGTCCCACGTCGGCAGCCCCCAGGCGCGCGACGCTTCGCGCACCTCGGCCTTGGTGAGCCCGGCGTCGAGCAACGGCGTCCGCGCGCCGCGCTCGGCGGCGGCCCGGATGCCGGGGCGGAACCCGGCCGCGGCGTCGTCGGCGTTCGTGCCGGTGCAGACGACCGCGCCATCGGCGAGGGGCGCCAGCGTGTCGAGCAGCTCGGACTTGCAGAAGTAGCAACGGTCGCCGGCGTTGGCGGCGTAGCCCGGCCGTTCCATCTCGTGCGTGCGCGGCGTGCGGTGCTCGACGCCGAGGCCCGCGGCGAACGCCCGCGCCTCGGCCAGCTCGGTCTCCGCCAGGCTCGGCGAGACGGCGGTCGCGGCGACGACGGCGTCGGGGCCGAGCGCGCGGACCGCGGCGGCGAGCACGAACGCCGAGTCGGCGCCCCCGCTGAACGCCACCAGCACCCGCCGGTACGACCGCAGCAGGTCGTCGAGGACGGCGAGCTTCGTCACGCGCCCATCCTCCACCACGCCGGGAACTCCGCCAGCGTCTCCAGCACGACGTCGGCGCCGTACGCGCGCAGCTCCTCGGCGCTGCACGGCCCGGACGCCACCGCGACCGCCACCGCCCGGGCCACCCGGGCGCCGTCCACGTCGGCCACGTGGTCGCCGACGTACGCCGTCGCGCCGTGCTCGCGCAGCGTCTCCCCCTTGGCCGCGCCGTGCCGCCAGCCGACCACGACGTCGGCCACGATGCCGACCGCGTCCAGCGACGCGCGGGCGAGCGCCTCCTGCTTCGCGGTCACGACGACGGCGGCCGCGCCGTCCGCGCGCACCGCCGCGACCGCGTCGACTGCGCCGGGCAGCGCGGTCGTGCGCGGGACCGCGTACGGCACGTACAGCTCGCGGTAGCGGTCCGCCGCGGCGTCGACCCGTTCGGCGGGGAACCAGTTCGCCAGCTCGGTCTCCAGCGGCGGGCCCAGCCGGGACGCGACCAGCTCCCCGTCGATCGCGACGCCGGTCTCCTCGGACAGCCTGCGCAACGTGTCGACCACGCCGGGCCGAGGGTCGATCAGCGTCATGTCCAGGTCGAAGCCGACGACGCGGTGCCTCACGCCTTGGCGTTCTGCTTGAGCACCGTGTCGATCGTGACGGCGGACGCGACGACGAGCGAGCGCAACGGGTCCTCGAGCGGGCGGTGGATGCGCACGACGTAGTTGTCCGCCGTCGTGAACATCGCCTTGGCGAGCCCCTCCCACGTCTTCTTGACGCGGGCCACCTCGGTCCCCTGGGCGTCCTGGATCGCGAAGTCCCAGGCGCGCCAGTTCTCGGCGTTGAGGCTGCCGACCTGGGCGCCGTCGGCGAACAGGCCGAAGCGCACCTTGCCGAGGAGGTTCTGCTGCTGGATGCGGCCGACCTCGCGGCCGTCGGGCAGCGCGAGGACGACCTTGCTCTTCCAGAGCGTGCCCGGGCGCGTGACGTGCAGCACGACGCGGCCGGCCATGTCGCGGATCTCGTACCGGTGCGGCAGCAGCGCGTCGAGGTTCGAGACGAGGCGGATGATCTTGCGCAGCACGTTCTGGCCGACCTCGACCACCGAGCCGAGCTGCGCGCCGTTGGCGTCGTAGATGGCGTACTCGTTGGTGATCTCGATGAGCTTCGCCTTCTGGTTCACCACCAGCACGGGCGAGTCGAAGATCGTGCCGCCGCCGCCCTGGAACGGCGCGATGCCGGCCTGCTGCTGCACCTGGCGCTGCACCTGCTCGGGGCGGCTCGCGCGGACCGGCGCCTGGCCCACGGGCGTGAGCGGGCTCGTGGTCTGCCCGGTCGCCTGGGAGACGACGTGCTCGGTCCACTGGGACCCGTCCCAGTAGCGCTGCTCGAACTGCTTGGACGGGTCCGGGTACCAGCCGGCGGGAGTCTCGGTCATGGCCCCCACCCTACGTTCAGGACGCGGCCTCGTGGACGTGGACGGTCCAACCCGCGCCGTCCCACCAGCGCAGCCCCGGCGAGCCGGCCGGGTCCGGGTACCAGCCGGGCGCGACCGCGCGGCGGGCCGCGGTCGCGGCGCGGAACGCGGCGACGTACGCCTCGTGCACCCGGTCGACGCGCACCAGGTCGTCGCGCTTGCGCCGGAACGCCACCGCGTTGCGGCGGTACAGCCACGCGCCGTAGCCGAACCCGCCGAACGTCGCCGCGGCGAACACGCCCGATCCCACCCCCGGCTCGGTCAGCACCAGGACGAGCGCGGGCGTCGACAGCACCGCGCCCAGCGCGACGCCGGCGATCGCGAGGCGCCGCCGCCGCCGGGTGCGGCGGGACTCGGCGACGTCGACGCGCGTGCCGCCGGTCGCGGCCAGCACCAGCAGGATCACCAGCCCGCCGGGCACGACGAGCAGCAGCACGGACCACCACGGCAGGTACCGCGCGACACGCGAGCGCAGCAGGCGGTCGGCGGGCTCGCCCGAGGACGCGCAGACGTCGCGGGGCAGGCCAGGCAGCGCGGCGAGCGGGACGGTCAGGGAGGCCACGGTCGGTGGATCGGCCGCCGCGCCGCAGCCCTTGACCGTCAGGTGCCGGCCGGGACCTTGGTGCAGACGAGCGCGGCGGTGCGGAAGCCGGGCACGTTCTCCCAGCACCAGCCGGCGACGTCGGTGGGGACGTTGCGGCAGACCGTTCCGGAGAGCCGGAACGTCGGCACGAACGACCAGCACGCCTCGCTGACCGTGCCGGCCCGGGCGGGCGCGGCGGAGACGGCGGCGAGGGCCGCGACGGCGAGCGCGAGTCGGCGCATGGCGTTACCTCCGAGGGGTCGAGGGACGCCGCGACGCTACCGCGTCCGCGAACGCCGAGGGGCGGCGCCGCTCGCGCGGTCGCCGCCCCTCGGGACGTGCGTTCGGACTAGAAGTCCATGTCGCCCATGCCGCCGCCACCCGGCGCGGCCGGGGCCGCCTTCTCCGGCTTGTCGGCGATGACCGCCTCGGTGGTGAGGAACAGCGCGGCGATCGACGCGGCGTTCTGCAGCGCGGAACGCGTGACCTTGGCCGGGTCGATGATGCCCGCCTTGATCATGTCGACGTAGTCGCCGGTCGCGGCGTCGAGGCCGAAGCCGACCTCGAGGTTGCGCACCTTCTCCGCGACGACGCCGCCCTCGAGGCCGGCGTTGACCGCGATCTGCTTGAGCGGGGCCTCCAGCGCGAGCTTGACGATGTTCGCGCCCGTCGCCTCGTCGCCCTCGAGGTCCAGCTTCTCGAACGCCGTGGTCGCGGCCTGCAGCAGCGCGACGCCGCCACCGGCGACGATGCCCTCCTCGACGGCCGCCTTCGCGTTGCGAACGGCGTCCTCGATGCGGTGCTTGCGCTCCTTGAGCTCGACCTCGGTGGCCGCGCCGGCCTTGATGACGGCGACGCCGCCGGCCAGCTTCGCGAGGCGCTCCTGGAGCTTCTCGCGGTCGTAGTCCGAGTCGCTCTTCTCGATCTCGGCCTTGATCTGGTTCACGCGGCCCGCGATCTGGTCCGCGTCGCCGGCGCCCTCGACGATCGTCGTCTCGTCCTTGGTGATGACGACCTTGCGGGCGCGGCCCAGCAGCGTCAGGTCGGCGTTCTCCAGCTTGAGGCCGACCTCCTCGCTGATGACCTGGCCGCCGGTGAGGATGGCCATGTCCTGCAGCATCGCCTTGCGGCGGTCGCCGAAGCCCGGCGCCTTGACCGCGGCCGAGCGGAACGTGCCGCGGATCTTGTTCACGACGAGCGTGGCCAGCGCCTCGCCCTCGACGTCCTCGGCGATGATCGCGAGCGGCTTGCCGCTCTGCATGACCTTCTCGAGGACCGGGAGCAGGTCCTTGACCGCGCTGATCTTGCTGTTGACCAGCAGGATGTACGGGTCGTCGAGGACGGCCTCCATGCGCTCGGCGTCCGTGACGAAGTACGGCGAGATGTAGCCCTTGTCGAAGCGCATGCCCTCGGTGAGCTCGAGCTCGAGGCCGAAGGTGTTGCTCTCCTCGACGGTGATGACGCCTTCCTTGCCGACCTTGTCCATCGCCTCGGCGATCAGCTCGCCGATCGTGGTGTCGCCCGCGGAGATGCTCGCGGTGGAGGCGATCTGCTCCTTGGTCTCGACGTCCTTCGCGACCGACGCGATCTGCTCGACCACGCGCTCGACGGCCGCCTCGATGCCCCGCTTGAGGCTCATCGGGTTGGCGCCGGCGGCGACGTTGCGCAGACCCTCGCGGACGAGCGCCTGGGCCAGGACGGTCGCCGTCGTCGTGCCGTCACCGGCGACGTCGTCGGTCTTCTTCGCGACCTCCTTGACGAGCTCCGCGCCGATCTTCTCGTACGGGTCCTCGAGCTCGATCTCCTTGGCGATGCTCACGCCGTCGTTGGTGATCGTGGGGGCGCCCCACTTCTTCTCCAGGACGACGTTGCGGCCCTTGGGGCCGAGCGTCACCTTGACGGCGTCGGCGAGGGTGTTCATCCCTCGCTCGAGGCCGCGGCGCGCCTCCTCGTCGAACGCGATGATCTTGGCCATGCCTTGGTGTCCTCCCGGACGTGGCGGATGTCTGTTGTCCAGCCGTACGGCGCCCGCGACGGACGGCCCTGTGGGACCTCACCGGACGTGCTGGCACTCAGGTGTACCGAGTGCTAAGGATGGTTTAGCACTCGCCTCCGGCGAGTGCAAGCCGCATGGGCACCGGGACGGGCCTCCGCGGGCGGCGCGGGGCGCGGCGCAGGCGGGCGGCACCCGTTCTGTGCAGCCCCGGCCGCGCCTCCCCGCGTGGCGATCTTCACAGAACGGGCCAGCGGGCGCGCGGCGGCCAGCGGGCGGCCCCTCAGACGGCAAGGCGGAGGCGCGGGGTGGCCAGCCAGTCGAGCAACGCGGCGGCCGGCAGCGGGCGCGAGAACAGGTAGCCCTGCAGCACGTCGCAGCCCAGGGCGTTCAGGTCGTGCGCGGTGTCCGCGTCCTCGACGCCCTCCGCGACCGCGGACAGGTCGAGCTCGGCGGCCAGCCGGACCACCGAACGCACGATCGCCGCGTCGCGCGCGTCGGTACGCATCCGCTGCACGAACGACTTGTCCACCTTGACCTCGGCGACCGGCAGCCGGGCAAGGTGCGACAGCGACGAGTAGCCGGTGCCGAAGTCGTCGACCGACACCCGGACCCCGCGCAGCGCGAGCTCGGTCAGCAGCTCGGACGCGCGCACCGGGTCGGACACGATCGAGGACTCGGTGAGCTCCAGCGTCAGCCGCCCGGCCGGGATGCCGGCGTCGACCAGCGCGGCGGTAACGTCGTCCACGAGCCGCGGCTCGTGCAGCGACCGCGCGGAGAGGTTCACCGAGACGGACATGCCGGGGAAGCCGGCCGCGTCGAACGACTTCAGGTCGGCCAGCGCGCGGCGCAGCACCGCGTCGGTCAGCGGCCCGGCGAGGCCGGTCGACTCGGCGACCGGCACGAAGTCGTCCGGCGACACGAGCCCCATCACCGGGTGCTCCCAGCGGACGAGCGCCTCGACGGCGACGACGGCGCCGCTGACGGCGACCTGCGGCTGGTAGTGCACGACGAGCGTGCCGCGGTCGGTCTCGCCGCTGAGCAGCGCGCGCAGGTCGGCGGCCAGGCCGAGGCGTTCGGGGCGGACGGAGTCGATGGCGTTGTCGAACGCCACGACGCCGCGGTTGGTGCGCTTCGCCGCGTACATCGCGACGTCGGCCCGCTGCAGCAGCACGGGCGCGGTGACGCCGTGCGGCCCGACGAACGCCACGCCCACCGACGCGAACGACGACACGGTCACCGGCCCGAGGTCGACCGGCCGGGCGAGCTCGTCCTTGATGGCGGCGACCCGGTCGAGCAGCGCCCGCGGGTCGGACCCGGCGATGACGAGCGCGAACTCGTCGCCGCCGAGCCGGCACACGGCCGCACCCGCGGGGGCGGTGCGGTGCAGCCGCGTGCCGACGTGCTGGAGCAGGAGGTCGCCGACGTGGTGGCCGAGGGCGTCGTTCACCTGCTTGAAGTCGTCGAGGTCGAGCAGCACGACCGCGCCGGCGCAGGTGCCGTCGTGCGCCGCGGGCGTGACGAGGCGCATCACGGCCTCGGGCAGCACCGAACGGTTGCGCAGACCGGTCAGCGCGTCGTGCGTCGCGTCGTGCCGGAGCCGGTCGACCAGGCGGGCGTTCGCCAGCTCGGCGCCGCCGTGCGTGGCCATCGTCTCCAGCAGCCGCAGGTCGTCGTCGCTGAATGACCGCACGCTCGACGCGGTCCGGTCGCAGACGACGAGCACGCCGAGCGGCGCGAGCTCGCCGGGCAGCGGCGCGAGCAGCATCTCCCGGTGGCCGACCCGGCGCAGGTACGACTTCGCGCCCTCGTCGCGCGACCGCTCGGAGAGGATCAGCGGCACGTTCTCCGACAGCACCCGCGCCATCGGCCAGTGCTCGTCCAGCGGCGCGGGCTCGGCGACCACGACGTCGTCGTCGCCGGCGGTGAGCAGCACCGGGCCGACGTGGCCGGGCCACGTGGTGACGAGCAGCGCGGCGGTGTCCGCGGCGAGGCGGTCGGCGGCGAGGCGCAGCAGCGCGGGCACCGCGCCCTCGGTCTCCGGCCGGCGGGCGAGCGAGCGGGTGAAGCCGAACAGCGACTCCAGGCCGCGGTGGCGCTCGCGCAGCGTGGCGTACGAGCGGTAGCCGGCGACGAGTACGGCGGCGAGCGCGATGAGCAGCCAGCGCGCGGACGGGCTGGTGTCGACGAGCAGCACGCCGATGACGCCGAGCGTGGAGTTGGCGGCGCCGACGACGGCGCCGAGCACGACCGCCTCGCGCAGCGTCTCGGAGGCGACGTGGCCGTCGTTCAGCGCGATGACACAGGTGACGAGCAGCGCGCCGACGAGGCCGGCGACGAGGACGCCGAGGTACGCCGACGCCCACGCGCGCGGGTCACGCAGCACGGCGCCGTGCGCCATCTCGGAGAAGACGACGGCCGCGACCGCGGTCTCCAGCGGGCCGAGGATCGCGTTGAACACGGCGCGGCGGACGCTGTGCCGGTACCGCCACGCGCAGATCGGGACCCAGGTGGCGACGCGGAGCAACGGCACCCACACCGGCGCGCCGCTGAACAGCGCGAGCACGACGGCGAGGTCGGTCAGGGTGACCGAGTGCGCGGAACGCCGTACCTCGACGTGCATCTGCACGCGGCTGGTGACGACGAAGAGCATCGCCAGCGACCACCACGGCAGGCCGAGCGCGTCGGGCAGCGGGTCGTGGGCGGCGGCGAGCCGGGTGACGAGGACGGCGGCCGCCGCCATGACGATGCACAGCGCGGCGACGCGGATCGCGCCGCGGCGGGCCGACGGCGTGCCGGCGACGGGGGCCGCGGGAACGGCGGCAGGGGCGGGTGCGGCGGAGGGGGCGCCGCCCGTCACTCCCATGCCGAGCTCGACCAGCCGGCCCCGGACCAGGAGTTGCCGGTCCAGGACGTGCCGGTCCAGGACGTGCCCGTCCAGGACGTGCCCGTCCACGACGTGCCCGACCACGAGTTGCCGGACCACGCCGCGCCGCTCCAGGCGCTGGCGGTCCAGGAGGTGCCGTTCCAGCCGTCGCCCGACCAGGCGTGACCCGACCAGGACGCGTCGCTCCAGGCGTTGCCCGACCACGCGTTGCCGGTCCACGACGTGCCGGACCAGGCATTGCCGGTCCAGTCCTTCTCCGACCACGCGTTGCCGGACCAGGCGTTGCCCATCCAGTTGCCGTCGGACCAGGCGTTGCCGCTGCTCGTCGCGGTCGCCCAGCGGGTCGAGTCGAACGAGTTGCCGAAGATGTCGTACTCGCCGGTCAGCACCGACGACGCGTCCGCGACGTGCAGCGAGCCGCGGGACGCCTCGAGCGAGCCGGTGCCGCTGCTCGCCAGCGACGACGACTGCGCCGACGCGAGGACCGAGGGCGGCGGGGTGTTGATCGCCTTCTTCACGCTGATCACGCCGGTGCCGCGCTCGGCCGCCGTCGCGCCCGAGAACGGCGTCGCGGTGCCGGCCAGGTGCTTCTTCACCTGGTCGGGCGTGAGGTTCGGGTAGCGCTGGAGCAGCAATGCCGCCGCGCCCGAGACCACGGCCGCCGCCTGCGACGTGCCGGTGCCGCGGAAGAACCGCGTCCCGACCCGCGCCGCCGGGACGGCCTGGTCGATCGCGCTCTCCGGGTTGCGCAGGCCGATGACGTGCAGCGCCGGCGCGACGACGTCGACGCTGCGGCCGTTCGTCGAGCGGCTGGAGAACGCCGGCACGACGTCGTCGACGACGTTGACGGTGTTGCGCGGGTCGTCGGCGCCGACGGCGATGACGTACGGGTCCTGCGCCGGGTTGGTCAGGCGGTTCGCGCCGGAGCCGCCGTTGCCGGCCGACACCACGACGACGATGCCCTTTCGCCACGCGTTCTCGACCGCGAAGCAGAGCGGGTCGAGCTGCGAGGCCTGCACCGAGTCGGTGCCGAACGACAGGTTGAGGACGCGGATGTTGAGGCCGTTGGAGCTCTTGTAGTGCACGACCCAGTCGATCGCGGCGATGACCTGCGACACGTCTGTGGCGCCGCTGTGGTCGGCGACCTTGACGCTGACGACGCGCGAGTCGGGCGCGATGCCGTTGAAGTGGGTGGTGTCGCCGTAGAAGTCGGTCGCGCTCTGCCGCACGTCGCGCCCGGAGATGATGCCGGCCATGTGCGTGCCGTGGCCGAACGTGTCGTAGTGGCGCAGCGCGTCGCTCTGCGACTCGAACGACAGGTCGGGCCCGTTGACGACGTTGCCGCTGGTCAGGCCCTGGACCGGCGCGACGCCGGAGTCGATGAGCGCGACGTCGACGCCCTTGCCGGTGATGCCCTGCTCGTACGCCGCCTGCGCCTGGACGACGCGGCTCACCTGGTACAGCGAGCCGAAGTCACCGGTGGCGTCGTAGCCGAGGGCGGGGTCGACGGCGAGCAGCTTCACCGAGGCGTCGGAGGTCACGGAGCGCACGCCGCGCTCGCGGCGCAGCCGCTCGACGTACCGCGCGGGGACCTCGGCGGAGTAGCCGTGCACGAGCGGCAGCGGGCGGAGGTGCTTCGCGCCGGCGTGGCGCAGCGCCTCGCCGATGCGCGCCGCCGCGGCGTCGTCGTTCGTGGTCACGACGACCCGCGCCGGCCGGCGGTCCCCCTGCGCCGCGGCCGGCTTCGCGCCGGCCAGGCCGGCGACGGCGAGCGCGACCGCCACCGCGGCCGGCACGTGCTTGCGCACGCGAACCATGCGTCCTCCCCAGGTACGCCCCCGTTTAAACTCTCCGTAGCCCCCACGTCACTAACGGTAAGGGGAGCATTCCGTTTCGCACCCCCCCGTGCTAGGGCCGTTGGCCCCCTTTCGCGGTGCGCCATCCGGCGGAACGAAACGGACAAAGCGGAAGGCCGGGGCCCCGGGATCGCTCCCCGGACGCCCCGGCCTTCGGCCGAGAGGATGGTTCAGACGATGCGGACCTGGTCGGCCTGCGGCCCCTTGTTGCCCTGGGTCACCTCGAACTCGACGCGCTGGCCCTCGTCGAGGCTGCGGTAGCCGTCGGCCTGGATCGCCGAGTAGTGGACGAAGACGTCCTGGCCGCCGTCCACGGCGATGAAGCCGTAGCCCTTCTCAGCGTTGAACCACTTGACCGTGCCCTGTGCCACGTGCGTTCTCCTTGCGGAACGGTGCGGGTCCGTCACCGCGACGTCCCCGGGTCTTGCGTTCCGCCGGGCTAGTGACCTTGGGAACGATCAACCGGAACGGACGATACCTACGCCGCCGGACCCCGCCAATACCCCGAAAACGCACGTCAGGAGGGGTCTCGGGGCGTCTGTCAACCCCCCGCGACGGCCGGCACGATCGACACCGAGACGCCCTCCCCGACCTCCGTGTCGAGGCCGGAGAGGAAGCGCACGTCGTCGTCGCCGACGTAGACGTTGACGAAGCGGCGCAGCGCCCCGGCGTCGTCCAGCACGCGCTCGCCGAGGCCGGGGAACGCCGTGTCGAGCTCGGTCAGGACCGCCCCGAGCGACCCGGGCGAGACGGTGACCTCGGCGGCGCCGCCGGTGAGCGGGCGCAGCGGGGTCGGGATGCGAACGGTGGCGCTCATGCGTCGAGACCTGCCTTCCGGAACGCCGCCAGCGACGGCTCGATCGTGACGGAGGGGCCTACCGCCGGCGCGACCGCGTCCAGCGTCTTCAGCCCGTCCCCGGTGTTGAACAGCACGGTGGGCGCGTCGGGGTCGAGCCGCCCCTCGCGGAGCAGCCGCCGCAACGTCGCCACCGTCACCCCGCCCGCGGTCTCGCCGAAGATCCCCTCGGTCTCGGCGAGCAGCCGGATGCCGGCCACCACCTCGTCGTCGGGGACGTCGGCGATCGCGCCGCCGGTGCGCCGGGCGACCTCCAGGGCGTACGGCCCGTCGGCCGGGTTGCCGATGGCGAGCGACTTCACGATGCCCGTGGGCCGCACCGGCCGGCAGACGTCCCAGCCGCGGTCGAACGCCGTCGCGACCGGGTTGCACCCCGCCGCCTGCGCGCCGAACACCGCGTACGGTGCCTCGGCCACGAGCCCGTGCGCGACCAGGTCGCGAAAACCGGCATCCACCTTCGTGAGCAGCGACCCGGACGCGATCGGGACGACGACCTGCGAGGGGAGGCGCCAGCCGAGCTGCTCGGCGACCTCGTAGCCCAGGGTCTTGGAGCCCTCCGCGTAGTACGGCCGCAGGTTGACGTTGACGAACGCCCACGGCAGGTCGTCGGCGACCTCGGCGCAGAGCCGGTTGACGTCGTCGTACGACCCGTGGACCGCGACCAGCGTCTGGCCGTAAACGGCGGTCGTCACGACCTTGCCGGCCTCCAGGTCGCTCGGCACGAGCACCACCGCGCGCAGCCCGCCGCGGGCGGCGTGCGCGGCGACCGAGTTCGCGAGGTTGCCGGTCGAGGCGCAGGCGAGCGTGGTGAAGCCGAGCTCGACCGCGCGGCTCGCGGCCACCGAGACGACCCGGTCCTTGAACGAGTGCGTCGGGTTCGCGCTGTCGTCCTTGACCCAGAGCTCGCGCATCCCGAGCGCGCGGGCCAGGTTGCGGGCGCGGACCAGCGGCGTGAGCCCGGCGCCCAGGTCCACCCGCGGCGACGCCGGGAGGAACGCCGCGTACCGCCACATGCTCGACGGGCCGCTCTCGATCTCGGCGCGGGTGACGGTGAACGGCGCGTACGCCACGCCGAGCGGGCCGAAGCAGCGTTCGCACAGGTGCCGGGCGTCCGCCGGGTAGTCCGCGCCGCACTCGCGGCAGCGCAGGCCGGTCACGCGGGAGGGTCGTTCCAGGGTTGCCGTCATCGGCGGGGAGCCTCTCTCTCATCTTCCCCGCGCCGGCTGCTGCCGGGCGGGACGGAGTTGGCACCTGTCGCGGCGGCGGCGCGGGTCTCGCGCGCTTTCCGCGGTGGTTGCCGGGACGTCACCGGGCCGTATCCCTCGGTCCCTCTGGATGAGTACGTATGCAGTTGTTCTGCGAGAGTCTGCCACATGGGTCCGGAGGAGTGGCTGGCGCGGCGGACCACCCACCACAGCGCCTACGACCCCGCCGAGCTGGCCCGCCGCAAGGAGGGCCAGACGGTCAGCGTGGTGCTCCCCGCGCTGAACGAGGCGCGCACCGTCGGCGACGTCGTGCGGGCGTTCGTCCCGCTCTGCGAGTCCGGCCTGGTCGACGAGCTGGTCGTCGTCGACCCCGGCTCGCACGACGGCAGCGATGCCGCGGCGCGGGAGGCCGGCGCCCGGGTCGTCTACGAGGCCGACCTGCTGCCGGCGCACGGCCGGGTGCCCGGGAAGGGCGAGGCGATGTGGAAGTCGCTCGCCGCCACGACCGGCGACCTCGTCGCCTGGGTGGACGCGGACCTCGTCGGGGCGGGCCCGGAGTTCGTCTACGGCCTGCTCGGGCCGCTGCTCACCGACCCCGGCGTCCAGTACGTGAAGGGCTTCTACGACCGGCCGCTCGCCGAGCGCGACCGGCTGCGGCCGACCGGCGGCGGCCGGGTGACCGAGCTGGTGGCCCGGCCGTTGCTGAACCTCTTCTGGCCCGAGCTGTCCTACGTCATCCAGCCGCTGGCCGGCGAGCAGGCGGGGCGGCGCGCGCACCTGGAGTCGGTCCCGTTCGCCGCGCACTACGGCGTCGAGATCGGGCTGCTGCTCGACACCTACGCCCGGTGGGGGCTGGCCGGGCTCGCCCAGGTCGACCTCGACCGCCGCGTGCACCGCAACCAGAGCGTCGAGAAGCTGGGCCGGATGGCGTTCGTGATCCAGCACGCCATGCTGCGCCGGCTCGCGGCGGAGGGGCGGGCGACGTTCACGGACGAGCCGGGACGGACGCTGCGGCAGTTCCGCAACGTCGGCCGCGACTACCGCGTGCTCACCCACGACCTGCCGCTGCTGGACCGGCCGCCGTTACGCTCGGTCAACCACCCGTTGGAACCATAGATTCACTCTGCGTACCCGCCGCATCCTCGTACGCGGATATGTCCACCAGGGCGGGGGCCCAGCAGATGACCACCAAGCCGCGCGTGCTCCTCATCGACGACGACGAGGACGTCCGCCACATGACGCGCGTCAGCCTGGGCTTCGAGGGGTTCGAGGTCGCCGAGGCGGCGGACGGGACGGCCGGCATCGAGGCCGCGCGGGCCGACCGGCCGGACGCGATCGTGCTCGACGTGATGATGCCCGGGCGCGACGGGATCGACGTGCTGCGCGAGCTGCGTTCCGACGTCGAGCTGTGCGCCGTCCCCGTCGTGATCCTCACCGCGAAGGCGGGGTCGGAGTCCGAGGGCTGGAACGCCGGCGCGACGGCGTACCTCACGAAGCCGTTCACCGGCACCGCCCTCGCGGGGACGATCCGCAAGATGCTGGACGGCGCCGACGACATGCGCGACACGGCGCTCGCGCGGATGGACCTGGCGCAGCGGCTCAGCGCCGCCGCCGAGTCGCTCAGCCCCGACCGCCCGCGCTGACGCCCCCCGTCCGGGGCGGCCGCGGCTCGATCCGTGCAGCCCCGGCCGCGCCTCCCCGCGTGGTGATCTTCACGGAACGGGTGCAGGCCCCCCGGTGCAGGCCCTGCCGCGCGGTGACGGGCGGCGCTGCCTGGGTAGGGTCGCGACGTGCAGGCCGAGGTCGTCGTCGCGTCCAACCGCGGCCCCGTGTCGTTCAAGGTCGCCGACGACGGGTCGCTCACGTCCTCCCGCGGCGCCGGCGGGCTGGTCAGCGCGCTGCGCACCGTGCTCGCCGAGGGCAACGCCGTCTGGGTCTGCGCCGCGCTGTCCGAGGGCGACCGCGCGGCCGCGTCCGCCGCCGCCTCCGCCGCGCCGTCCGGCCGCCTCGCCGACGCGGGCTACGACACCGGCGGCGCCGCGGTCCGGATGCTCGCGCTCGACCCGCACGCGTACGACCGCGCCTACAACGGCATCGCCAACGGCACCCTCTGGTTCACCTCCCACCACCTCTACGACACCGCGCGGCAGCCGGTGTTCGACCGCGCGTGGCGGCGCGAGTGGGCGGCGTACGTCGAGGTCAACACGGCGTTCGCCGAGGCGCTCGCGGAGGAGGCCGCGCCCGGCGCGAGCGTCGTCGTGCAGGACTACCACCTCTGCCTCGTGCCGCGGCTGCTGCGCGACCGCCGGCCGGACGTGCGCATCGGCTGGTTCGGGCACACGCCGTGGGCGGCGACGGACGTGTTCCGGATGCTGCCGGACGACGTGGCCTGCACGCTCGTGCGCGGCATCCTCGGCGCGGACCACGCCGGGTTCCTGACCCACCGGTGGGCGGACGCGTTCATGGCCTGCACGGTCGACCTGCTCGGCGCGACGGCGCGGCACGGCTCGGTCCGCCTCGACGACCACGACTGCGAGGTCGGCGTCCACCCACTCGGCATCGACGGCGACGAGCTGCGCGCCCGGGCCGACCAGCCCGACGTCGCGGCCCGCCGCGAGGCGCTGGAGCGGTGGGCGAACGGCCGCCAGGTCGTCGTGCGCATCGACCGCACCGAGCTGTCCAAGAACATCGTGCGCGGGCTCAACGCGTTCCGGGAGCTGCTGCGCACCCGGCCGGAGTGGCACGAGCGGGTGGTGCACCTGGCGTTCGCGTACCCGTCGCGGCACGACCTGCCGGAGTACCGCGAGTACACCGCGGCCGTGCAGCGCACCGCGCACGAGATCAACGAGGAGTTCGGCGTGCCGGGCTGGCAGCCGATACGGCTCGAGGTGTCCGACGACTACCCGCGCTCGCTGGCCGCGCTGTCGATGGCCGACGTCCTCGTCGTGAACCCGGTCCGCGACGGCATGAACCTCGTCGCCAAGGAGGGGCCGACCCTCTCCCGCGACGGCTGCGCGCTCGTGCTCTCCCGCGAGGCCGGCGCGGTCGCGGAGCTCGGCGAGTGGGCGCTGGTGGTGAACCCGTACGACGTCTCCGGCACCGCCGACGCGATCGACGCCGGGCTGCGGATGCCGGCCGAGGAGCGCCGCGCCCGCTGCGACGCGCTCGCCACCGCGGCGACCGCGTGCCCGCCGCAGGAGTGGCTCGCCGCGCAGCTCGCGGCGTTGCGGGCGTGAGCCGCGAGCCCATCCTCATGCGCGCCGCGTGGCACGCGTCGCCGCTCGACGCGCGCCGCGGGGTCGTGCGCGCCCACTCCGACGTGCTGTCGCTGCTCGGGCTGCGGGCGTGGGAGCCGTTGGAGATCACCGGCACCCGCCGCACCGGCGCGCTGGCCGCGCCCGCCCCGCCCGGCGCCGACCGCTCGCTGCTGTACATGGACGACCTCGTGCTGGCCAACGCCGGCGCGCGGGCCGGCGACCAGGTGTTCGTCGCGCCGGCGCAGGTGGCCCCGGCGACGTCGGTGGTGCTCGGCGGCGTGCCGTCCGCCGACGTCGACGCGGCGACGCTGCGGCTGGCGCTGCTCGGCAAGGTGCTGGCGCCCGGCGACGCGGTGAGCCTGCTGCCGCAGGACTTCGCGCGGCCGGAGGGGGCGGCGTTCGACGTCGGCGCGCTGGCCCGCGCGTGGGGCGAGTCGTGGCAGTCGGTGGTGCTGACCGTCGGGGCCACCGCGCCGGGCGGGCTGGTCCGTGTGGACATGCGGACCGCGATCGCCGTCGGCGCCGCGGCCACCGCGTCGAGCAGCACGCCGATGGCGTCGTACGGCATCGCGGACCTGCCCGCGCTGGACGCGCAGGCCGAGACGCTGCGCGAGTGGCTCGACATCGGGTTCCACCGCCGCGACCTGCTGGCCAGCCTCGGCGCGCAGCGCGCCGAGATCGGCGTGCTCGTCTCCGGCCCGCCGGGCTCCGGCAAGGGCCCGATGGTCCAGGCCGTGGCCGCCGCGGTGGGCGCGCGGCTGCACCGCCTGTGGGCGCCCGCGCTGGCCCGCGTCGAGCCGACCGATGCGGCGCGGACGTTGCAGGAGACCGTCGCCGCCGCGGCCAAGGCGCCCCCGTCGGTGATCCTCGTCGAGGACGTCGAGGCGCTCGCGCCGCGCGCCGAGCCCGGCCCCGTGCTGTCCGTGCTGCTGGAGGCGGTCGCCGCCGCGCAGGCCGCCGACGTCGCGGTGGTCTGCACGACCGCGCGGCCCGAGGAGGTCAACCCGGAGCTGCGCCGGCCCGGCTACCTCGACCAGGAGCTCGTCGTGCCGATGCCGCAGCGGTCCGGGCGGCAACGCATCCTCGGCACGTTCTCCCGGTCCATGCCCCTCGCCGCCGACGTGTCGTTCGCCGACGTCGCGGCGCGCACGCCGGCCTTCGTCGCGGCCGACCTGCAGGCGCTCTGCCGCGAGGCCATGCTGCGCGCGGCGCAGCGCCTCTCGGCCGCGCCCGGCGAGGCCACGCTCGTCACGCAGTCCGACTTCCTCGCCGCGCTGGAGGTCGTGCGGCCCAGCGCGGTCGAGCAGTCGACGCTCGAGGTCGCCGACGTGTCGCTGGACGACGTCGGCGACATGGCCGAGGTGAAGCGGGTGCTGACCGAGACGGTCGTGTGGCCGCTCGCGTACCCGGAGACGTTCGCCCGGCTGGGCGTGGAGCCGGCCCGCGGCGTGCTGCTGTACGGGCCGCCGGGGTGCGGCAAGACGTTCCTGGTCAAGGCGCTGGCGCACGAGGCGCAGGCGAACTTCTTCGCCGTCCGCGGCGCCGAGCTGCTGTCGAAGTGGGTCGGCGAGTCCGAGCGCGGCGTGCGCGAGCTGTTCCGCCGCGCCCGGCAGTCGGCGCCGGCGCTGGTGTTCTTCGACGAGCTCGACGCGCTGGCGCCGGTGCGCGGCGGCCGCGAGGACGGCAACCCGACCGACCGCGTCGTGGCCCAGCTCCTCACCGAGCTGGACGGCATCGAGGAGCTGCGCGACGTGTTCGTGGTCGCGGCGACGAACCGGCCCGAGCTGGTCGACCCGGCGCTGCTGCGGCCGGGCCGGTTCGACCGGCACGTGCACGTCCCGCCGCCCGACGCCGCCGCGCGCGGGGAGATCCTGCGCGCGGTGACCCGCCGGATGCCGCTGGCCGACGTGGACCTGGCCGCGCTCGGCGCGGCCTGCGAGGGCTACTCGGCGGCGGACCTGGAGGCGCTGGCCCGCGAGGCGGCGATGTGCGCGATGCGCGAGTCGATGGCCGCGCCGGTCGTCACGGCCGCGCACTTCGCGACGGCGGCCCGGGCGGTCCGGCCGTCGCTGGGCGACCGCTAGAGCCGGGCGCAGCGGCGCTGGCCCAGCGCCCCGACCATCGACCGCACGCCGGGCCGCGCCGCCTCGCCGAGGTAGGGCAGGCAGAACACGTCCTCGACCGTCTTCAGCAGCGAGTAGTGGTCGTACGGGTCGGCCAGCGTCGTGCCGGGGGCGACGTTCGGCGAGAGCAGCAGCGTGTAGATGCGGCCGCCGAAGTCGAGCCCGCCGGACTCGACCGACACCGGCGTGTCGTCGTCGGCGACCCCGCCCTCGTCGAACGTCAGCACGAGCAGCCCGCCCTCGCGGAACGACCGGTCGTTGAGGATGCGCGGGATCGTCCGGCGGGCGAACGAGTCCGCCTCCTTGATCCCGCCGCCCTCCTCGCACGGGGGGCCGGAGTCGTGGCCGTCGTGGCAGGTGTCCGGGACGACGAACGAGTAGTTCGGCACGGTGCCGCGCGCCTGGTCGCGCCACAGGTCGTTCAGCGTCACGACGTGCTTGGCGCAGCGCTTCGGGTCGTCCACGACCGAGCGGTAGTAGACGAACGGGTTGTGCCGCGGCGAGTAGCCGCTGCCGCTCTTCTCGATGCTGTTCTCGGGCGAGCGGGTGCACGGCTTCGGCATCGAGTCGAAGTAGCCGCGCCAGGTGCGGCCGGCCGCCTCGAGCTGGTCGCCGAGGTGCGGGACGTCCTGCAGGCAGAGCGGGGTGCCGTAGACCTGGCAGTCGGTCGTGGTCGCGAGGTTCGGGAGCCGGCCGCTCGTCATGGCGACGTAGTTGCCGAGGCTGAAGTGGCTCGTCGCGGTGTAGTTCGTGGCGAGCGCGCCGCGGCGAACGAGGCCGTTGAGGAACGGCGCGTCGGGGTTGCCGACGACGTCGTTGAACGACGTGTTCTCCATCACGTAGACGAACACCCGGCTCACCGGCCGGCGCTGGGCGCCCGACGCGGGCAGCGGCAGCGCCGCGGCGAAGGCCGCCGCGGTGAGCATCAGCAGGTTGCGGGTCCGCACGTGGTCTCAGCCCTTCGTCGCGCGCAGGCACAGCTTGGTGTCGGTGTACGACGCCTCGTCGATGATGAACGCCGCGCGGGCCTCGGCGGGCGCGTTCGCGAAGGTCGTCCGCACCTCGTCGGCCGCGTCGCCGGTGCAGCCCGACCGTGCGAGCCACGGCTCGATCTCGTGCCGCTTGCGGTAGAGCTGCGTCTCCTCGACGCGCAGCCGCGCGCCGGAGACGACCGCGCGCCAGCGGCTCGGCGGCCAGGACCGCTGGTGCGACGGGTCGCGGCGGCGTTCGACGTCGTCCAGCCAGCGGGCGAGCGTCTCGTCCTCCGGCACCGTCGTGTCGACCAGCAGGAACATCCCGCCCGGCCGCAGCACCCGCGCCACCTCGTCCACGAACGCCGCGATGTCGGCGAAGTGGTGCGGCGCGATCCGGCAGGCGGCCACGTGCACGCTCGCGGTCCGGACCGGGAGGCGTTCGGCGGCGCCGGCGGCCCAATGGACCCGCCGCGCGTCGGTGGCCGCGCGGGCGGCGGCGACCGACTCCGGCGTCAGGTCGGTGGCGAGCACCGTGTGGCCCGCCGCGGCCAGCGCGCGGGTCGAGAACCCGCCCCCGCACGCCACGTCCAGCGCCGTGCCGGGCGCCACCGACGCGGCGCGGGCCGCGAACCAGGCCAGGTCGTCGCCGCCCGCGTGGCTCTCGCTGGTGGCGTAGTTGGCGGCGACGGCGGCGTACTGGGCGCGGTTGGCGCGGTGCGCGTCGTTCACCGGTGCGCCGCGCGGGCCAGCGCGTCGAGGAACGCCACGCACGCCGCCGTGTCCGGCACCACGACGTCCGCGCGGTCGCGTACCGACGCCGCCTCCGGGTTGTCCACGAACAGCCCCACGCCGCGGCCGCCGCCGGCCCGGAACTCCTCGACCGCCTCGTACGCCGGCAGGTCGACCAGGTCGTCGCCGGCGAACAGCAGGGCGTTCGCCCCGGCGGTCAGGCTGAGGACGGCGTCACGCTTGTCGCGCGCGCCGGGGGCGCGCAGCTCGACCAGGTAACGGCCGTGGTTGACCGCCAGGCCGGTCTCCTTCGCGATGCGCTCCACCACCGGGACCGCCTCGGCGAGCGCCGCGTCGGGGTCGGGCGCGGCGCGGGTGTGCACCGCGACCGAGATGCCCTTCTCCTCGATCGCGCTGTCGTCGAAATGCCCGCGCAGCGCCTTGCGGGCCTCGGCGAGGCCCGGGTGCTCGGGCGGCCGGGTGAGGCCGTCGGCGGCGGTCCACCGCTCCTCGCCGTAGTGGCCGAGCACGACGAGCCGGTCCACCGTGGCGGCGCCGGCGAGGGAGACGACAACCGCCGCCGGGCGGCCGGTGACGATCGCGACCGTGCCGAACGTCGTCGCACAGGCGGTGAGCGCGGCCAGCGCGCCCGGCGCGGGGACCGCGTCCTCGGGGCGGGTCGTGATCGGGGCGAGCGTGCCGTCGTAGTCGAGGGCGACGACGCCGTGCTCCGGGTCGGCGACGAGCGCGTCGAGGGCGGCCTGGCCCTCGGGCGTACGGGACTGCGCGAGCACGCCGTCACCTTAGCCGCGGGTGGGTGCGGGCGAGCCGGGCGCGGGCAGCGCGGGCGGGGGCGGCGCGGGCGGGCGCGGGCGGTGCGACCCGGCGCGGGCGGCGCGACCCGGCGCGGGCCGGCGCGGGCCGGCGCGGGCCGGCGCCGTTCTGTGCAGCCCCCGGCACCCCCTCCCCGCGTGGTGATCTTCACAGTTCGGGGTCGGGGCGGCCCGGTCAGGAGGCGTAGTCGCGGGTCACCACGACGGTGAGCGTCCCGGTGCCGGGCAGCCCGGCCGGGCGGGGCCGCGCGTCGGCGATCCGGGGGAACTGCCGCCGCAACGCCGCCGCCGCGCCCTGCTGGCCGGGGTCGTAGTAGACGGTCGTGCGGGGCGTGCGGCCGCGGAGGTTGCCGGTCGCCGCGACCCGCCAGCCGCCGGCCTCGAAGTCGCGCGCGGCGCGGGCGGCGAGGCCGGAGATGCGGGAGTTGTTCAGGACGGTCAGCGCCGGCCGGGCGGCGGGGGTGGCGGAGGGCGTGGCCAGCGCAGTGTCCGTCGGCCTGGCCGTCGGGGTCCCGGTCGGTGACGCGGCGGCGGTCGGGACGGAGGGCGACCTGGCGCCGGCCGACGGGGTCGGCCGCCCGGTGAGCGGCGGCGCCTTGACCACCGGGCCGTCGCGGCGTTCGGGCGAGGGGACGACGGCCTGCAACGCCAGGATGCCGCCCGCGACGAAGGTCACCGCCACCACGCCGCCGAGCGCGTTGCGGGACCACGCCGCGAGGTCCGGCCGGCGGACCCGGCGCCCGGTCACGCCCCCGGGCAGGCCGCGGGTCACGCGGCGCTGGGTCAGGCGTCGATGCCGAGGCGGCGCGCCTGGCGCGTCCGCTGGCGCGTGGCGCGCAGCCGGCGCAGGCGCTTCACGAGCATCGGGTCGTGCACGAGCGCCTCGGGCCGGTCGATGAGCGCGTTCAGCACCTGGTAGTAGCGCGTGGCGGACATGTCGAACAGGTCGCGGATCGCCTGCTCCTTCGCGCCCGCGTACTTCCACCACTGGCGCTCGAACGCGAGGATCTTGCGGTCGCGGTCGGTCAGCTCGCCGACGTCGTAGCTGGGGAGGGCGGCGGGTACGGCGTCCACGCTGGCTCCTGTCGGGACGGGCCGAATGACAACGCTGTCATTCTGGCATGCGGTCGTTCCTCACGCTAGCGACCGGGTGTGACAAGAAATCGTGGACACGCGCCGGCTCCTATAGTAAGTTACAGTTACTTACCAGAAGGAGGAGCCATGAGGTTCACCGTCGGAGGCCGGTCGCTCGACCTGACTCTCGAGCAGGTCGCCCACGCCATGCAGTCCGTGGAGCCGGAGCCCATCCGGACCCACCTCGTCGAGATGCACAACACGGTGTTCCCGCCGAAGCAGGTGCTCGCCACGGTGACCGGGTGGGACAGGGACACGTTCACCACGTACGAGGCCCAGCGGGTCCTCGCGCGGCTCGGCTTCCTCTGCCGGCGGGCCGGCACCGATCCGTCCGGGCGTCCGTCGTGGGTCCGCGAGGACGACGAGATCAACGCGACCCCGACGACCGACGAGCGGCTCTCCGAGATGGCGGCGGCGATCGGCACGCTCCAGGCGGCCGTCGCCGGGCTCAACAGCCGGGTCGCCGCGCTCGAGTCTGATCAGGGGTAGAGGCCGCGGGTCCGGTGCGCCTCGGCGACCCGGCCGACGCCGATCATCTGCGCGGCCGTCCGCAACGACACCCCGCGCTCGTGCGCGAGGCCGGACACGTCGGTGTACGCCCGGTCCATGAGGGCCTTGAGGCGGTCGTTCACCTCGTCCTCGGTCCAGAAGTACGCCTGCAGGTCCTGCACCCACTCGAAGTACGACACCGCGACGCCGCCGGAGTTCGCCAGGATGTCCGGCACGACGGTGACGCCGCGCGACTCGAGGATCTCGTCGGCGGCCGGGGTGGTGGGGCCGTTCGCGCCCTCCACGACGAACCGCGCCCGGACCCGGTCGGCGTTCTCGTCGGTGATCACGCCCTCGAGCGCGGCGGGCACCAGCACGTCGACGTCGAGCTCGATCAGCTCCTCGTTCGTGATCGTGTCGGTGCCGGGGTAGCCGACGACGCTGTCCGCGCCGGAGCGCAGGTGGCGCATCAACGCCGGGGGGTTGAGCCCGCGCGGGTTGTAGATGCCGCCCTTCACGTCGGACACGGCGACGACGGAGCAGCCGGCGTCGTGCAGGTACTGCGCGGCGAGGCCGCCGACCTTGCCGAAGCCCTGGATCGCGACGGACCGGCCGCGGTGGTCGACGCCTGCCTCGTGCAGCGCGGAGAACGTCGAGTACATGACGCCGCGCGACGTGGCGCCGCCGCGCCCCTCGGAGCCGCCGATCGCCACCGGCTTACCGGTGACGACCCCGGGCACGGAGTACCCGGTCTGCACCGAGAACGTGTCCATCATCCAGGCCATCGTCTGCTCGTCGGTGCCGACGTCGGGGGCCGGGATGTCCCGCTCGGGGCCGATGATCGGGATGATCTCGGAGGCGTAGCGGCGGGTCACCCGCTCGATCTCGGCCCGCGAGAGCAGCCGCGGGTCGACCGCGACGCCGCCCTTCGCGCCGCCGTACGGGATCCCGATGAGCGCGCACTTCCACGTCATCCACATGGCGAGCGCCTTGACCTCGTCCAGGTCGGTGCTCGGGTGGTACCGGACGCCGCCCTTGGCCGGGCCGCGGGTGAGGTTGTGCTGCACCCGGTAGCCGGTGAGCACCTCGACGTGCCCGTCGTCGTAGCGCAACGGCACCGAGACGGTCAGCGCACGCCGCGGCGTCGCCAGCAGCTCGTGCAGGCCGTCGTCCAGGCCGAGCTCGCGGACGGCCGTCGCGAGCTGGATCTGCGCCGACTCCCACGCGGTCTGACCGCTTCCCACGTCCACTCCTCCTCCGCGAACGACCCCGTTGTCGCGCGGACGGATGCCAGGGTACCGGCGCAGTCGCGCCGGGGAGTGAGACTCGCCTTCCCGCGGGGTAGCGGGATCGGGTGAACGATCCTGAGCTCGACGCCCCGCGCGAGGCCCTGCTCGGCCTGCTCCGCACCGAGGAGTCGTGGACCGACACCCTGCTGCGCGTCGCCACCCTGGCCTGCGCCTCCATCGAGGGCTGCGACTCCGGCAGCGTGACGCTGTGGCGGGAGGGGCAGCCGTACACCGTCGTGAGCACCGACGACCTCGCGCAGGAGATCGACGACGCGCAGTACGACGTCATGGAGGGCCCGTGCCTCGACGCGAGCCGCACCGGGCGGTCGTACGTCATCGGCGACATGGCTGCGGACCCGCGCTGGCCGACGTTCTCCGGCGTCGCCGCGATGCGCGGCGCCCGCTCGTCGCTCTCGGTGGCGCTGACCGTGCGCGGCGAGAGCATCGGCGCGCTGAACCTCTACTCGCGCGGCGCGCACGGGTTCGACGGCGCGGTGCGGGCCGCGGAGGGGTTCGCCGGCCAGGCGAGCGTCGCGATCGCCAACGCCCGCGTCTACCAGGCGTCCCGCACGCTGGCCGAACGCCTCGAGGAGGCCCTGCGCGCCGCCGCCGAGGTCGAGCAGGCGAAGGGCCGGGCGCTCGCCGAGCGCGCGATGCGCGGAAACGCTCCAGCCGCGCCCCCCGCCCGGCCGACACTGGAGGGGTGACCCGCCTCCCCGCCGCGCTCCTCGCCGCCGCGCTCGCGGCCACGCCGGTCGTCGCCGCCACGCCCGCGCGGGCGGCCGACGGCCCCGCGCTGGCGGTCGACGCGTCGCTCGACCGCTGGCCGATCAGCCCGGACGTCTACGGCATGAACTTCGCCGACCCGGCGCTGATGACCGAGCTCGGCCTCACCGTGAGCCGCTGGGGCGGCAACGCCACCAGCCGCTACAACTGGACGAACAACACCACCAACCTCGGCGCCGACTGGTACTTCGAGAACTACGTGAAGCCGGCCGGGGAGTCGCTCGACGCGACGGTCGCGGCCGGCCTGGCGCGCGGGACGAGGACCGTCGTCACGGTGCCGATGACGGGCTGGGTCGCCAAGACCTCGCCCACGAACCACCCCTGGTACTGCGGCTTCTCCGTCACGAAGTACGGCCCGCAGACCGGCCACGACACGTGGGACGCCGACTGCGGCAACGGCGTCCGGACCACCGGCGGCAACGTCACCGGCAACGACCCGCTGGACACCTCCGTCGCGGCGGGGCCCGCGTTCGTGCAGTCGATGGTCGCCCACCTCGTCGCGACGCACGGCGCCGGCGGGCGCTACGCCCTCGACAACGAGCCGTCGCTGTGGAACGACCGGCACCGCGACGTGCACCCGGCCGGCGTGACGTACGACGAGCTGCGCGACCGCTCGGTCGCCACCGCGAAGGCGGTCAAGGCGGCCGACCCGACCGGCGAGGTCGGCGGCCCCGGCGAGTGGGGCTGGTGCGCGTACTTCTACTCCCCCGCCGACTCCGCGGGCTGCGAGAACGGCCCCGACCGGCAGGCGCACGGCGACGTGCCGATCGCCGCGTGGTACCTCCAGCAGATGAAGGCCGCGTCGGCGACGGCGGGCACGCGGCTGCTCGACGTGTTCGACGAGCACTACTACCCGCAGGCCTCCGGCGTGGCGCTCGCCCCGGCGGGCGACGCGGCGACGCAGGCGCGGCGGCTGCGGTCGACGCGCAGCCTGTGGGACCCGGCGTACGCCGACGAGTCGTGGATCGGCGACCCCAACCAGGTCGCGGCGCCGCCGATCCGGCTGATCCCGTGGATGCGCGAGCTGGTCGCGGCCAACTACCCCGGCACCCGGACCGCGCTCGGCGAGTACAACTGGGGCGCCCTGGACCACCTCAACGGCGCCCTCGCGCAGGCCGACGTGCTCGGCATCTTCGGCCGCGAGCGGCTCGACCGCGCGCTGCTCTGGGCGCCGCCGACCGCGACGCAGCCGGGCGCGTACGCGTTCCGGATGTACCGCGACTACGACGGCAACGGCGGCCGCTTCGGGTCGACGAACGTCCGCGCCACCTCCGCCGACCAGGGCGCGCTCGCCGTCTACGCCGCGCAGCGCGCGACCGACGGCGCGGTCACCGTCATGGTCGTCAACAAGAGCACGACCGCGCTCACCGCTCCGCTCACGCTGGCCGGCACCGGGTACGGCACCACCGCCCAGCGCTACGCCTACTCGCAGACGAACCTCTCCGCGATCCGCCGGCTCGCCGACGTGACCGTCTCCGGCGGCACAGCGACCGTCACGTACGAGCCGAGCAGCATCACGCTGCTGGTCGTCCCGACCCTCGCCAAGGTGGCGACCGTCCTCACCGCCGCGGTCACGCCGGGCACGGTGCCGTACGGCACGCCGGTCACGGTGACCGGCCGCCTCACCGCCGGTGGCGCCGGGCTCGCGGGCCGCACCGTCGCGGTCGAGGCGCAGCGGCGCGGCACCACGTCGTGGGTGTCGGCGGGCACCGCGACGACGGCCGCCGACGGGCGGCTCTCCAAGGCGGTCACCGCGCCGTGGTCGGCGGCGCTGCGCTGGCGCTGGCCGGGCGACGCGACGTACGCCCCCGCCGCCGGCACCACGAACGTCGTCGTGCGCGGCCGCGTCTCCTCGGCGCTGTCGGCGGGCACCGTCGCGCGCGGCGGCACCGTCCGCGTCACCGGGTCGGTCGTGCCGCGCCACCCCGGCCACCGCGTCGCGCTCCAGCAGTGGGCGGACGGCTGGCGGACGGTCGCGGTGGCGTACCTGTCGGACACCAGCGCGTTCTCGTTCGCGGTGCGCCCGGCGACCGCCGGCTACCGGCAGTACCGCGTGCTCTGGATGGGCGACGCCGACCACGCCCCGGCGCCGGGCCCGACGCACGCACTGCGCGTGACCTAGAGACGGCGAACGCCGGTGCCCGCGAGGGGCACCGGCGTCCGGCCGTTCGTCGCTGGACCTACACCGTGCGGCGGCGGCGGATCGCCACCGCGGCGGCCGCGGCCATCAGCAGCGCCGCGATCGGCAGCGCCGGCGTGAGGCCGGTCACCGGGTGCGACGGCTTCACCGGCGGCTTCACCACCGGCGGCTTGACCACCGGGGGCTTGTCGCGCGGCGGCACGACCTGCGGCTGGAGGTCCGTCGAGAACACCTGCAGCTCCGCCGCGCGGACGCGGTGCTTCTGCGTGTTGTTCGCGAGCGGCGGCGGGTCGTCCGGGTCCGGGTCGGTGTCCACCAGCGTGGCGGCGGTGAGGCCGTCGACGCAGTCCGGGTCCGACGCGGGCTCGGCGACCGGGTTCTCCTCGCGGGTGAAGATCGGGTTGCCGGTGCACTGGTTGGTCACGACCTGCAGGCGGACGTGCGTCGCCTTCGGGTTACCCGGGATGTCGAACTCCCGGAAGATCAGGTTCGGCGACGTGGGCCGCGGCCGGATCGACGGGAACGCGTCCTCCGGGCTCGTGTACGCGACCTGGTACGAGTCGTCCGAGTCGCAGTCGGCGCCGGTCGACGCGTCGCAGACGAGGATCACGAACGACCGCAGCGCCGCGAACCGGTTCTGCCCGATCTTGTCGTACGCGTCGTTGCTCTCCTGCGGCCGGTTGATCGCCGAGACGTTGATCGAGGCCACCGTGACCGGCTGGTCGCCGGCCAGGTCGACCGTGACCTGCTTGCCCTCGATGTCCTCGTCGGTCGACGCGCCGAGGTAGGCCCAGTTGGTCTCCTCCGAGTCGTCGATGAGCTTCTCGAAGTTGCCGCCGTCGCCGGACGCCTCGGCCCCGTTGGTGGTCGACGCGACGTTCTTGCGCATCGGCACCTTGATGGGCAGCGTCATGCCCTTCTCGATCGTGGCCCGGAACCGGTACATGCCGTAGCCGTCGGCGCGGGCCACGAAGTCGTACGTCCCCGGCACCATCTTGCGCACCGGGCTCTGCAGGCCGGCCTTGGCGACCGCCGCCTCCGTCGCGCGGGCCGAGTAGTGGCCCACGTAGACGAACATCTCGGCCGGCACGCCGCCGCCCGCGACCGGCACCGCCTGGAACCGCACGGACACCTCGCTGTCGGACAGCGGGTTGGTCCAGTCCGGCGTGCCGCCCTCGTCGGAGAGGTCGCCCATGCCGCGACTGGCGAACGCCTCCCACATCTCCTTCTCGTTGGAGTTGGGCTTGCCGGGGCCGCCGTTGCGGGCCCGGTCCGCGGCGATCTGCGCCTCGGCCGCGGCCGGCATGCCGGCCGCCGCGTCCTGGATCAGGAAGCCGTCGAACATGTTCTGGATCCAGCGGCGGTTGCCCGGGCACGCGTTGACGTCCTTGAAGCCCTCCGCGCAGGCGTACTGCAGCGCCTTGTCGGTGTACGGGAACTTGGCGTTCCACTTCTCGACCAGCGCCTGGCGCACCGCGAAGTTCGCCGCGCTCCAGATCTCGCCGTCGGCGTGCGGCGACGTCGCGCCGTTGCCGTCGTAGCCGAGGTTCGAGTAGTTCAGCGGGCTGTCGTTCATCCCGTAGTTGCGGATGCCCTTCTGCGGGCTGCCGGTCGCGTACGGGCCGACCGCGAACGGGTTCTCGTTGCCGACCGGCGTGAAGCCGTAGCCGTTGATGTACTCCATCGCGGCCAGGTCGGACCACGACTCGCCCATCTTCGGGCCCTCGGTGCCGCCGATGTTGGCGTCCGGGCCGCCGATCATCCGGTTGCTGATCGCGTGCGTGTACTCGTGCGCGACGACCGTCATGTCGAACGCCCCGTCGACGCACGGCGAGTAGAAGCCGGCCTGCAGCGGGTGCCAGAGGTACTGGTTGGTGACGCCCGGCACGCCGTCCTGCATGGTGCGCTGGTTCGCGTTGTCGCGGCCGGTGAACGCCACCGAGCCCGCGACCGCGCCGGCCTGCGCCTGCCCGACCTCGGGGTCGCCGTCCTTGGGCTCGACGGTGGTCTCCGTGTCCTCACCGAAGTTGCGCGTCTGCATGTTCCACGTCGACTCGGTGAAGCCGAGGTTGTACGCCCAGTCGTGCATCCGGCCGTACATGACGAACAGGTTCATGATCGCGGCGTCGACGTCGTTGAAGTTCTGGTCCGGCGCGTAGTTGCGCGACAGGAAGCAGTTGCTCGTGTGCCAGACGTCGGTGAACGCGTAGTCGTAGTTGCGCGCCTCCGTCGGCGGCAGCGCGTGGCGCACGACGACGTCGGGCGTGAGGTGGCTGACGTACGACGCCTGGGTGTCGGCGTCGTTGCCGAGGCTGGTGTTCGACGGGGCGCCCTGGTTGGCGTCCGCCGGGACGACGTCCCACGGGAACTTGAGCTGCGGCTGCGTGCGCGGGAACGCCGTGCCGCCGACGACGCGCTGGCAGCCGTTGCCCTCCACCCAGCACCAGACCTCGCGGGTGTCGTCCGCCTTCACGCCGGGCTCGGCGAGCGGCGGCGTGTTCGGGAACACCTTCCAGCGCGGGTCGATCGGCACCTGCGACGGCATGCCGCCGCCGGAGAAGTGCTGCACGGCGTTCTGCCGGGTGAGGACGCGCCCGGTCTCCGCGTCGACGAACGAGATGAAGCCGAGCGGCTCCGCCTTGCCGACGAGCTCGTTGTTCATGACGTCGACCTCGTACGCGAGGCGGACGCCGTCGCGCGGCGTCGGCACGGCGCGGAGGCGGGCGAGCTGGAGCTCCTTCGTCCCGGGCACCTGGATCTGGGTGAAGCCCGAACGGTGCAGCGTGTCGAGCACCTTCAGGTCGGCGAGGTTCGTGTGCCAGCCGAGGTCCGCCGCGGCGAGCTGCCACGCGCGGGCCGGGGTGAGCGAGGCCTTGTTCGTGACGCGCGTGTCGCCGCTGACCGACGAGGAGACGTAGGTCACGCGGTTCTGCCGGTCGAGCGTGACGGTCAGCAGGCCGCCCGCGCCCGCGTCGACGCCGGCGTAGGACTGCCGGAACATCACGACGTGCGGGAGCGTGTCGTCCTTGGCCAGCGGCTCGAGCCCGGCCAGGCGGCGGCGGTTGTCGGTGGACTCGTACAGCGGGTTGTTCGCGACGAGCTCCAGCGAGCCCGCCGCGGTGAGCGCCGGCGTCAGGCGGAACAGCGCGGCGTTGTCCTTCACCCACGCGCGCGCGATCGCGACCGGGTCGCCCTTCTTCGGCGCGGACAGCCACGCGGTGCGGTTGAACAGCGAGCTCGGCGTGCCGAACTCGTTCCACCGCGCCTTCGCGCCGAGGCGGCGCGCGATCCCGACCTGCTGGGCCGTCGGCCGCAGCGACCCGGCGCGGTTGTCGACGTCCTGCGGCAGCAGGCTGTCCTCGCCCTGGAACCCGGGGCGGAGCACGTCGATCGAGGTGCCGCGGGCCCTCACCGCGGCGTCGCTCGACGGCGCCACGAGCGCCGCGAACGACAGGGGAAGGGCCAGCCAAGCGACATGGCGACGGCGCACGAATAACTCCTGGATAGACCGGCGGACCTTGGCGCCTACTTCCATGTGCCGCGTCCGGTTCCTGCTGGTTTGCGGCGGTCTGGCCCGTGCGGGGATACGCACGGGGCGAGGTTCGTTACCGGATCGTTGCCTCGCCCCGTACGGCCCCGCGGATCAGGTCACCACTCGCACCAGATCCGGCCCTCGTCGTCCCGCCAGCACCGGCTGGGGAGCAGGGTCGTGCACTCCTGCTGCCCCTTGACCCGGACGCAGTAGGCGGAGGCCGGCGCGCCGGCCGAGAGCACACCGGCCGCGACGGCCGCGGCGAGCAGGGCGTTGCGGATCATCGGACGCTCCTCACCAGTAGCAGACGATCGTGCCGTCCTCGTACATGACGCAGTACGAGGGGAGCACGCAGATGGGCCGGACCGGCGGGCGGTCGAGGCAGGGGGCGGCGGTCGCCGGGGCGGCGAGACCGAACGTGGCGGCCGCGGCGACGAGGCTCAGGATCGTGACGCGCATGGGTGGCTCCCCGTGGTCGGGCGCGGCGGTGCCGCCGCGCATGGCTGACGTCCTACGCCGTCGCGGGCCGCGTGACGTTGGCCGATCGGGAGAACCCGCGCGCCTTCCGCCCTCGCCCCTCCCGCCCCCCGCACCCCCGCCCCCCGCCCCCCGCCCCCCGCGCGCGAGCGTTTCCTGCAGCGAAGTCGCCGCAGGTCACGTTCGCTGCAGGAAACGCTCACGGCCGGGGCGGTGCGTGCGGGCGGGCCGGGCGGGCGGGTGGGGCGGGCCGGCCGGGCGGGCGGAGCGCCGGGCGATGTCGGAAAGTGACCTTCGCGTCATAGGGTGCGGCGCGTGGCAGCGCCGCTCGTCCTCATGGAGAAGGTGAACAAGTCCTTCGGCGACCTCCACGTGCTCAAGGACGTGGACCTCTCCATCGCCAAGGGCGAGGTCGTCGTCGTCATCGGCCCGTCCGGGTCCGGCAAGTCGACGCTGATCCGCACGATCAACCGCCTGGAGCCGATCCAGTCGGGCCGCATCGTCATCGACGGCGTCCCGCTGCCCGAGGAGGGCCGCGAGCTCGCCCGGCTGCGCGCGGACGTCGGCATGGTGTTCCAGTCGTTCAACCTGTTCGCGCACAAGACCGTCCTCGGCAACGTGATGCTCGGCCCGGTCAAGGCCCGGCGCATCCCCAAGGCCGAGGCCGAACGCAGCGCGCGCGAGCTGCTCGACCGCGTCGGGATCGGCGACAAGGCCGACCGCTACCCGGCCGAGCTGTCCGGCGGCCAGCAGCAGCGCGCGGCGATCGCCCGGGCGCTCGCGATGGAGCCGAAGCTCATGCTCTTCGACGAGCCGACCTCCGCGCTGGACCCGGAGTTCATCCAGGAGGTCCTCGAGGTCATGACGGAGCTCGCCGCCGAGGGCATGACGATGATCGTCGTCACCCACGAGATGGGCTTCGCCCGCAAGGTGGCCCACCGGGTGGTCTTCATCGACGGCGGCCGGATCGTCGAGCAGGCCGCACCCGACCGGTTCTTCACGGCGCCCGAGAGCGAGCGGGCGCGCGACTTCCTCTCCAAGATCCTGCCTCACTGACGGCTCGAAGAAAGGGCTCCGATGCGCGTACGCAAGATGCTCGGCCTGGCCGTGGCGGCCACGCTCCTCCTCGGAACGGTCGCGTGCGGCGACGACGACAACGGCGGCTCCGTCGAGCCGAAGAAGCGGGAGTTCGCCGCGGGCTCCACGATGGACCGCCTGCAGAAGGCCGGGAAGGTCAAGGTCGGCACGAAGTTCGACCAGCCGCTGTTCGGCCTCAAGGGCGTGTCCAACAAGGTCGAGGGCTTCGACGTCGAGATCGCGAAGATCATCGCCGCCGAGCTCGGCATCTCCGAGGGCAACATCGAGTTCGTCGAGTCGGTGTCGAAGAACCGCGAGGACTTCATCATCAACGGCACCGTCGACTTCATCGTCGCGACCTACACGATCAACGACACCCGCAAGGAGAAGGTCGGCTTCGCCGGCCCGTACTACGTCGCCGGCCAGGACATCATGGTGAAGAAGGGCGACACCTCGATCACCGGCAAGGACTCGCTGAAGGGCAAGCGGGTCTGCTCCGCGACCGGCTCCACGCCGGCCAAGCGGATCCAGGAGGAGATCCCCGAGGCGAAGCTCACCCTGCTCGCGGCGTACAGCGAGTGCGCCGAGGCGCTGCGCAACGGCCAGGTCGACGCGGTGTCGACCGACAACGTCATCCTGCTCGGCCTCGTCGAGAAGTCGCCGGACGAGTTCCAGCTCGTCAACGCGCCGTTCTCGTCCGAGCCGTACGGCATCGGCGTGAAGAAGGACGACAAGGACTTCCGCAACTTCATCAACGACGTCCTCACCGCGGCGTACGGCGACGGCCGCTACAAGACGGCGTACGACAAGACGCTCGGCAAGGTGCAGCCCACGATGCCGGCCCCGCCGGACGTGGACCGCTACTAGCCGCGGGCCGCACCGAGCCGCATGGACGTCGTCCTCGACAACCTCGACACCTACGTCGCCGGCTTCCGGACGACGTTGTGGCTGTCGCTGCTGTCGTTCGCGATCGCCGTGCTGCTGGGCGTCGTCGTCGCGACGATGCGCGTGAGCCCGGTCGCCCCGCTGCGGGCGGCCGGGCTCGCGTACGTCGAGTCGTTCCGCAACATCCCGCTCGCCGTGTTCTTCGCGCTCGCCGTCTTCGGCCTGCCGAAGGCGGGGGTGCGGTTCTCGTTCTTCGGCTTCGCCGTCCTCGTGCTGTCGCTCTACACCGGCGCGTTCGTCGCGGAGGCGCTGCGCTCGGGCATCAACACCGTCGCGGCCGGCCAGGCGGAGGCGGCCCGCTCGCTCGGGCTGACGTTCCGGCAGACCCTCGGCCACGTCGTCGTGCCGCAGGCGGTGCGCACGGTCGTGCAGCCGATCGGCAGCCTGTTCATCGCGCTCGTCAAGAACAGCGCGATCGCGTCGGCGTTCGCGGTCGCCGAGCTGACGCAGGCGTTCGACCAGCTCACCGAACGCGCCGTCGCGACGCTGCCGCTGCTCGTCGGCACCGCGATCGCCTACCTGGTCATCACGATCCCGGCCGGCCTGCTGACCGGCGTGGTCGAGCGGCGGGTGGCGTTCAAGCGATGACCGCCGTCCTCTACGACGAGCTCGGCCCGCGCGGCCGGCGCCGGGTCCGCGTCGCGACGATCGCGTCGCTCGTCGCGCTGGCGCTGCTCGCGTTCGTCGTCCTGAACCGGCTCGCCGACAAGGGCCAGCTCCAGGGCCGCCGCTGGCGGAACCTCGCCAACCCCGACCTGCTCCAGGCGCTCGCCACCGGCCTGTGGGCCAACGTCAAGGCGGCCGGCATCGCGATGGCGCTCGCGCTCACGCTCGGCGTCGTCCTCGGGCTCGCGCGGCTGTCCCGCGTGCGCGCCCTGCGCTGGGCGTCGGCGCTGTTCATCGAGACGTTCCGCGCGCTGCCGCAGCTCCTCCTCATCCTCGGCGCGGCGCTGCTGCTGCCCCGCTACGGCTTCGAGCTGCCCGCCCTCGTCTACGTCGTCGTCGCCCTCACCGTCTACGAGGGCGCGGTGCTCGCCGAGATCTTCCGCGCGGGAATCCTGTCGCTCGACCGCGGCCAGTCCGAGGCGGCGTACGCGGTGGGACTGACCTACCGGCAGGCGATGGGCCTCGTGGTCGTGCCGCAGGCGGTCCGGCGGATGCTGCCCTCGATCGTCAGCCAGCTCGTGACGCTCTTCAAGGACACGTCGCTCGGCTTCGTGATCGCGTACGAGGAGATGCTGCGGCGCGGCCGGTTCGCGTCGCAGGAGTTCCCGGAGTCGTTGCTCCAGATCATGCTGCTGGTCGCCGTGACGTTCGTGGCGATCAACATCGGGCTGTCCCGCACCGCGCGCTGGCTGGAGTCGCGGCAGGCGACCCGCTACGGCGGCGCCGGCGTGCGGGTCACCGGCGTCGAGGACCTCGCCGTGCTGGAGGCGAAGCGGCCGTAGCCGCCCCGGCTACGACAGCCGGGTGCGGACCTCGTCGATCAGCTCCGGCACCTCGTCCACCGCCCAGTCGAGCGAGAAGTCGTGCGGGAGCTCGGTGACCACCTTGCGTTCGAGCAGCACCTCGACCGACTCGCGGACGAGCGCCTCCTCGTCGGTGGTCGCGACGAGGTCGCGGAGGTCGTCCGGAACGGTCACCCGGTGCACGGTCCGCACGTCGCTCTCGGCGACGGTCACGGAGAACTCGTGCGGGCCCATCGGCAGGATCTCGATGTCGCTCATGCGGCGGCGGTACCCGGGACGTATCGGGACAAACGGCGGCGGGTACCGCGCGGTGACGGGCCGAGGGGCGAGCGGTAACCGGCATACCGCCCTTTACGGGCACCCCGGGCCCGCGCGATCCTCGGCACACCGACCCGGAGGTGCCCGTGCCCAGCCGCCGCGCCGCGCTCGTCGCGGTCCCGCTCGCCGTCGCGCTCGCGGCTCCGGCCGGCGCCGCGCCCACCGCGAGCGCCGCCCGGACGACGACGGACGCCGCGTTCGTCTCGGCGGTGGACGCGTTCGACCCGCGGGTGCGGTTCCTCGCTACCGCGATCCGGCGCACCGTCGCGGGCACCAACGGCACGCGCGACACGCTCGTCGTCTGCCTGTCGTACCGCGCGGGCCGGCTCAGCGAGGCCGGCTGCGCCACCGGTCCGGGCCGCGCGGTGACGACCGGCACCGGCGTGCCGGACGGCGCCGTGATCCGGGTGCGGGTGCCGGTGCACGGCCGCCGCGGCGGCTGGATCGAGGCCGACCTGCGCCTCGTCGCGCGCGGCACGCCGTGGATCCCGCCGGCGACGTACGACCGGTGGCTCCGCCCGGCCGGCGCGACCGTCGCGGTCTCGGTCGGCCCGTGGATCGACGCCGACGTGACCGGCTGGGTACGCACCGACCGCGGCCTGCGGATCGACCCGCTCGTCGCGCCGGAGACCTTCGTGCCGACGTCGGTGGCGCGCACCGAGACGTTCGCCGCGGGCGCAGACGCGTAGTTGGCGTACCTGCCGGGCCGCACGGTCGTTGTGCCCGGCATGTCCCGCCGTGCGCTGCTCGCCCTGTCCGCCGTGCTCGCGACGGCGCTGCCCGGCTCCGGCGAGGCGGCGACGCCGCCCGCCTGGGTGCGGACCTCCGCGGCCGACGGCGCCGTCGTGCTCGCCGTCGAGGGGAACGGCACCGTCGGCCTGGCCGGCGGGGCCGTCCACTACGTGGACGAGCTGACCCGCGTCACGGCCGCCGGGACGACCGAGCGGCTCGCCTGGGAGTTCCGGATCGTCTGCCTCGCGCGCGGCGCGGGCATCAAGGTCGAGAGCGGCTGCGTCGTCCTCGCCGACCGCACCCCGGTGACCACCGGGACGCTGCTCCCCGAGTCCGGCACGATCCGCGCGCGCGTGCCGGTCACCGGCCGCCGCGGCGGCTGGATCGAGGCCGACCTCGCGCTCACCGGGACCGGCGTGCCCCTGACGCTGCCGCCGTCGCCGGGCGTCTACCCCTCGTTCCGCGACGTCGCCGGGACGAGCGTGCCGGCCGGCGCGTACACCGGCACCGGCGCGTACCGGATCCGCGAGGCGTCGCTGAGCGGCACGGTCCGCACCGACCGCACGCGCGCCACCCCCGTGCGCCGGTGGGAGACGCCGTTCCGGACGATGGTGTTCTTCGACGACCGGGTCGAGAGCCGCGTCCACGCCGACCCCGGCGCCGTCGCCGAGGAGCTGCGCCGGGCGCTGGTCGACGCCCTCGCCTAGCCGACCCGGACGGCCGCCGCCGCGCGCCGCGCCCGTTCGCGCGCCTCGTCGACGTCCCCGCCGCGGGCGAGCGCGACCCCCATCCGCCGGCCCGGCTTCGCGTCCGGCTTGCCGAAGATCCGCACCTGCGCCGTCGGCACCGCCAGCGCCTCGGCCACCCCCTCGTAGCGCGGCACCACGACCGGCTCCGTCGCGAGGACCACGGCCGACGCGCCCGGCGAGTCGAGCACGACGTCCGCGACCGGCAGCCCGAGGATCGCCCGCACGTGCAGCGCGAACTCGCTCAGCGGCTGCGTCGCCATCGTCACCATGCCGGTGTCGTGCGGCCGCGGCGACACCTCGGAGAACAGCACCTCGTCGCCGCGCACGAACAGCTCCACCCCGAAGATGCCCCACCCGCCGAGCGCCTCCGTCACGCGCGCCGCGACGTCGCGCGCGGCGGCGAGCGCCGTCTCGGACATCGGCTGCGGCTGCCACGACTCGCGGTAGTCGCCGTGCTCCTGGAGGTGGCCGATCGGCGGGCAGAACGTCACCCCGCCCGCGTGCCGCACGGTCAGCAGCGTGACCTCGTAGTCGAACTCCACGAACCCCTCGACGATGACCGGCTGCCCCGCGACGCGGCCGCCCTCCTGCGCGTACCGCCACGCGTCCAGCGGGTCGTCGCCCGGCCGCACCGTCGACTGCCCCTTGCCGGACGACGACATCACCGGCTTCACGACGCACGGCGTGCCGATCTCGGCCACCGCCGCCGCGTACTCCTCCTCCGTCGCGGCGAAGCGGTACGGCGAGCACGGCAGCCCCAGCTCCTCGGCGGCCAGCCGGCGGATGCCCTCGCGGTCCATCGTCAGCCGCGCCGCGCGCGCGGTCGGGACGACCCGGAAGCCCTCCGCCTCCAACGCCACCAGCTCGGCGGTCGCGATCGCCTCCAGCTCCGGCACCACGAGGTGCGGGCGCTCGCGCTCGACGACCGCGCGCAGCGCCGCGGCGTCGAGCATGTCCACGACGTGCGAGCGGTGCGCGACCTGCATGGCCGGCGCGCCGTCGTAGCGGTCCACCGCGACGACCTCGACGCCGAGCCGCATCGCCTCGATCGCGACCTCGCGGCCGAGCTCGCCGGAGCCGAGCAGCAGCAGCCGTACCGCGTCGTCCGAGCCTGGGGTGCCGATCCGCATGGACGGACCCTACGGTCAGCCCGCCTTGCCCGGGTGGCCCGGCGACAGCAGGCCGCGGCGGCGCGCCTCCTTCACCCAGCGCTGTGCCGTCGTGACCGGCACCTCGTTGGCGTACGCGATCTCCGCGACCGGCCGGGAGGTGTTCGCGGCGAGGCTGCGGTACGCCGTCGCGACCGAGTCGTAGAACGCGTCCGGGTAGCCGCGCACGGCGTTCGACCGGAACTCCTCCGGGATCCGCGCGTCCGGCGGCTTCCCGCGCCGCGGCGACTGGCCCGGCGTGACGAGCTGCGCGTTGGCGGCCGCCTCGATCCGGCCGACCGGCACCGAGCGCAACGCCTCCGCCGAGACCTGCCCCTCGAGCCGCAGCGCCTCGATCCGCAACCGGCCGTCCGCCCGCGCCGCGAACTTCGCGTGGATCGCGAGGCCCCCGCCCTGCGGGTCGACCCACGCGTACCACCCGTCGCCGAGCGTGCGGAACCGCGCCGTCATGTGGAGCACGGTACGCCGCCACGCCAGGTGAGGCTAGTTGCGCGCAACCAGACGTCTGGTTACGCTCACCGTGACGTCTGGGTCGGCCGACCCGGACCTTAGCCCGGCGGGAGCCGGCGGAAAGTGTGAGGGGATGAACGTCCTGTACGTGGGGGGCGGCGTGGCCGTCCTCGTCGTGCTCGTGCTGCTGAAGTCGGTCCACCGGATCGGCCCGACCCAGGTGGGCCTGGTGAACAAGCGGCTCGGGCTCCGCAAGCTCGCGGAGGACAACCCCATCGCGTTGCGGGGGGAGGCAGGCTTCCAGGCGGAGCTGCTCATGCCGGGCCTGCGGTTCAAGCTGTGGCCGGTCTACGGCGTGAGCCGGTACCCGTGGGTGCAGGTGCCCGCGGGCGAGGTCGGTGTGGTCATCGCGCAGGTCGGGCAGCGGTTGCCGATCGGCGCCAAGAGCGCGTACTACCGCTCGGAGTTCGGCAACTTCTCCGACCTGCGCTCGTTCCTCGAGGGCGGCGGGCAGAAGGGCGTGCAGCGCCCCGTGCTGCCGCCCGGCACGCTCGTGCCGATCCACCCGGTGGCGTTCGTCGTCATCACGTCGCGCGAGGTGTTCGGGCTGCCGGTGGCGCCGGAGCTCGCCGCCATCGCGGAGCACGGCACGCTGATGGCGGAGTCGTTCGGCCTCAGCGCGGACCGGCTCGAGGTCCTCGTCATCGCCCCGCAGGGCGAGCAGGACGTCATCGGCCTGGTCACCGCGCTCGAGGGCGCGCCGCTCGACAAGGGCGACATCGCGTCGCGCATCGGCGGCTTCGACGACATCGCCGAGCTGGAGACCGAGGGCGGCGCGACCGACGCCGAGCTGATCGACACCCTGCTCGGCTCGAAGAACGACCTGCACAACAACTACCAGGACTTCCAGGCGTTCCTGGAGGCCGGCGGCCGCATCGGGCTCCAGCACGACCCGCTGCTCTACGGCGCGTACCTGCTGAACCCGTTCCTCGTGCGCGTCGAGATGGTGCCGATGCTCGTCGTCAACCAGGGCGAGGTCGCGGTCATCAAGGGCTTCGTCGGCCTGCCGACGCTCGACACGTCGGGCGAGGAGTTCAAGTTCGGCTCGATCGTCCGCCCGGGTCACCGCGGCATCTGGCAGGAGCCGTTGCGGACCGGCAAGTACGCCATCAACCCGCGCGTCTACGCCGCCGAGATCGTGCCGACGTTCATCCTCACGCTGAACTGGGCGAACGCCGCGAGCCAGGCGCACGACCTGGACGCGCGGCTCGAGCCGATCGTCGGCAAGAGCCGCGAGGGCTTCGTCTTCACGATCGACCTGCAGGTGCAGATCCACGTGTCGGACACCAAGGCGCCGAAGGTCATCTCGATGGTCGGCACGATGCTCAACCTGGTGAACGAAGTGCTGCAGAGCGCCGTCGGCAACCACTTCCGCAACACGTTGCAGGACCTGGAGGCGGTGCGGTTCATCGAGACCCGCCAGGAGGTGCAGCGGGCCGCGTACCTCGCGGTGCGCGAGTACCTCAACGCGTACGACGTCGAGACGCGTGGCGTCTACATCCAGGACGTGGTGTTCCCCGACGAGCTGGTCGAGGTGCTGACGCGGCGCGAGATCGCGAACCAGGAGCGCACGACGTACACCGAGCAGCAGCGCGCGGAGACCGCCCGCATCGAGATGGAGAAGGCGCGCGGCACCGCCGACATGCAGGCACAGCTCGCGTCGTCCCAGGTGTCCGTCGCGATCACCAAGAACCAGGCGCAGGCCCGCGAGGCGGCCGGTGCCGGCGAGGCGGCGTTCGTCCGCGTCACCGGCCAGGCCGAGGCCGACCGGCGCGAGGCGATGGGTCTGGCCGAGGCCAAGGCGACCGAGGCGATCGGCCTCGCGCGGGCCGCGGGCTTCGAGGCGCAGCGCGACGCGATCGGCGACGTGCCGACCGCGCTGGTGGCGATCGCCGGCGCGATCGCGGACGGCCAGATCGACGTCATGCCCGAGGTGCTGGTCACCGGTGGCGGCGGGGCCGTCGAGGGCCTGGCGGCGACGTTGATGAACACGTTCCGCAACGCCGCCCCGCCGGAGCCGCGGCGCCCGCGGGCGGTGCCGGCGAAGAAGGCCGCCAAGCCGGGGCGGCCGCGCAAGGTCACGGCAGAGGGCGCGCCTGACGCCGCCTGACGCCGCGCGACGCGACGGCGCCCGCCCGGGAGGGGAGCGGGCGCCGTCGCCGCGTCCTCAGTCCTGGCCGGGCTCCTCGGCGAACGTGATGATGCTGTCGCCGCCGGCGGCGTAGAGCGTGATCTCCCGCACGACCGCGCCCGGCGGCGCGGGCACGTCGGCGTACCAGCCGCCCTCGCCGTCGGGGTGCGCGGGCGCGCGCGACGTCGTGCCGTCGGCGTACCGCACGCCGATCTCGGCCACCGGGGCCTCCAGGACCGGCTGCCCGTCGCCGTACCCCTCGTAGTACTCGAACTCCTCCGGCTCGATGCCCGCCCCCGACGCGGCGACGCGGGTGCGGACGCAGACCTTCGAGCCGGACGGCAGCGTCTCGTGGCAGGCGGACCGGCGGACCGTGACGACCGTGGTCCGGTCCGCCGCGGCGGTCGCCGCGGGGCTCGCGGTCGCCGCGGCGCTCGCGGTCACCGCCGGCGAGGCGGTCGCGGACGCGGCGGGCGTGACCGTCCCCCGGTCCGGGCGCGGCAGCAGCGCGGTGGCGGCCGTGGCGGCGACGGCCGCGGCGCCGACGACCCCGCCCGCGGCGGCGCGGCGGCGGCGGATGCGGCCGGCGTGCCGCAGCGCGGCGGGCACCGCGCCGGGCGCGGCACCGGTCCCGGCGGTGGCGTCGCGCAGCAGCGCGGGGAGGCGGTGTTCGAGGTCGTTCACGGGGTCAGCTCCTTCTCGGCGAGCGCCGGGTGGCGGCGCAACGTGGCGAGGGCACGGGCGGCGTGGCTCTTCACGGTCCCGGTCGAGCAGCCGAGGATCGCGGCGACCTCGGCCTCGGACCGGTCCTCCAGGTACCGCAGGACGACGACCGCGCGTTGCCGGCGCGGCAGCGCGGCGACCGCGACGACGACGTCCCGGCGGGCCGCGACGTCCGCGTCGGCCACGGCCGCGTCGGGGGTGCGCTCGCGCAGCTCCTCGGTGACGCGGCGGCGCCGGAACGACCGGCGGTGCGCGTTGACGAGGATCGTCCGCAGGTAGGCCTCCGGCGAGTCGGCGGCGAGCACCCGCGACCGCGCGAGGTACGCCTTCGCGAGCGCCGTCTGCACCAGGTCCTCCGCGAGCCCGCGGTCGCCGGTGAGCAGGTACGCCGCTCGCGTCAGCGGTGCCGCCTGCGCGGCCGCCAGCGCGTCGAAGTCGTCCATGTCCCTCCCTCACCCGGCCTGAGTCCGGGACGGGCGCGGGTGGTTGTCACGGCTCGCGCAACGACTCCACGGCCGCGCGCAGCGCGTCGAGCTCGGCGCGCAGCGCCGCCACCTCCTCGCGCAGCGCCGCCACCTCGTCCGGCTCCGGCGCGCGCGCGGGCGCGTCGGCGACGGCGGTGAGGTCGCGCGGCACCAGCGCGTCGGCGTAGCGCGCCTCCTTGCGGCCCGGCTGGCGTTCCAGCCGCCGCACGAGCGGCTCGGCCCGGTCGGCGAGCCCGTCGAGGACGCGTTCGACCGCCTCGGTCGACGCGAACGCGTGCATCCGCTCCGCCCGCGCGCGCAGCTCGCCCGAGGTCTGCGGACCGCGCAGCAGCAGCACGGCGAGCAGCACCACCTCCTCGCGGGAGAGGTCCAGCGCCTCGGGCAGCCGGTGCTCGTGCTTGTCCGAACGCTCCCCCGCCCGCGTCCGCAGCAGGCCGTTCTCGCGCAGGCTGCGGACCGCGAGCCGGACGGTCGGCACGTCGTACTGCACGATCGGGTCGCGGCTCGTCGTCTGGTTGCACGCGGCGACGAGCGCGTTGTCGGTGAGCGGGTAGCCCTGCGGCGTCAGTAGCTGCTTCTCGACCAGGCAGCCGAGGACGCGGCCCTCGGCGAACGTCAGCTCCACGCGGCCAGCGTAGTGACGCGCCGCCGGCGGAACGCCAGCCAGCACGCCAGGCCGACCGGGATCGGCACGAGGTACGACGCCGCGCGGAACAGCAGCACCGCCGCCACCGCCGGGTCGGCCGCGGCCCCGGCGGCGACCAGCGCGGCGGCGTAGCCCGCCTCGGCCACGCCGACGCCGCCGGGCGTCACCGGCACGGTCAGCCCCAGCCGGACGACCGCGAACACCGCGAACGACAGCGCGACGCCGAGGTCGTTGCCGGTCGCCTCAAGGCACGCGACGAACAGCGCGTACGCCGCGAGGTGCCCGAGCAGCGCGGTCGCGCCGATCGCCAGGCCGCGGCCGCCGCGCAGCGCGTCCGCGTCGTGCCGCAGCCCGGCAAGCCACTCCGTCACGACCCGCGCCGCCGCCTGGGGGTCGCGCCCGCGCAGCCGCGCGACGAGCCGGGCGCCGGCGCGCACCGGCGCGAGCGCGAACCGCCGCCCGTGCACCGCCGCGACGATCCCGAACGCCGCCAGCAGCGCGAGCACCAGGCCGAGCCGCGCCGCGTCCCACGCCCAGCGCGGCGCGTCGCCGGAGAGCGCGAGCAGCGCCGCGGCGGCGGCGGGGAGCCCGAGCCGCACCGCCGTGTTGGCGACGCCGGTCACCGTGATGGACAGCGCGATCGGCGCGTGCGGCAGGCCGTAGCCGTCGTACATCGCGTACGTCACGCCGATGCCGACGCCGCTGCCGGCCGGCACGGTGTTCGCGACCGCGGTGCTCGCCTGGGTCACCACGAACGCCGGCCACGGCCGCAGCCCGGGCAACGAGGCCATGGACAGCAGCGGGTACGCGAGCAGGTTCAGCACGGTCAGCGCGGCGAGCCCGGTGACCGCGTCGGCGGGCAGGTCCCGCACGATCGCCCACGCGTCACCGAGGTCGGCGACGCGCGGCAGCACGAAGACGAACGCCACCGCCACGACCGCCGCCGTGAGCAGCGTCGCGACGAGCCGGCGCTGGGTCACGGCCGTAGTCTCGCGGCTACGCCGCCACCGGCTCTATCATCAGCAGTATTGATGTTTAGAAGGGTGGCGCGATGACCACGGCGTTCGTGCTCTCGGGCGGCGGCAGCCTCGGCGCGGTGCAGGTCGGGATGCTCCAGGAGCTCGCCGCGCGCGGCATCCGCCCCGACCTGCTCGTGGGCACCTCGGCGGGCGCGCTCAACGCCGCCTACGTCGCCGGCCACGGCGCGGAGCCGGCCGCGCTCGACCGCCTCGCCGCGATCTGGCGCGCGCTGCGCCGGCGCGACGTGTTCCCGCTGAGCCCCGCCGCACGGCCGCCGCGCTGTCGCTGCGCGCGCCCTCGCTGTGCAGCAACGCGTCGCTGCGCCACCTCGTCGAGAGCCACGTGACGTATCGCCGGCTCGAGGACGCGCCGGTGCCGGTGCACCTCGTCGCGACCGACATCCGGACCGGTGCCGAGGTGCTGCTCTCCCGCGGCGATCCGTGCGACGCGATCCTCACGAGTACCGCGATCCCCGCGGTCTTCCCGCCGGTGACGGTGGACGGGCGGGACCTGGTCGACGGCGGCGTCGCCGACAACACCGCGATCTCGCAGGCCGTCGCGCTCGGCGCCGACCGCGTCTACGTGCTGCCCGCCGGCTACGCCTGCGCCCTGGAACGCACGCCGCAGACCGCGCTCGGCATGGCCATGCAGGCGATGGCGCTGCTCGTGGAGCAACGCCTCGTCCGCGACGTCGCGCACTTCGCCGGGCGCGCCGACCTGCGCGTGGTCCCGCCGCTCTGCCCGGTCGCGGTGCCGTCGATCGACTTCCGGCACGCCGCCGAGCTGATCACCCGCGCCCGCGTCGCGACGCGGCGGTGGATCGACGGCGGCGGGTTCAGCCGGCCGCACCCGGAGCGCTACCTCGCACTGCACGAGGCGCACGCCTCGCCCGGCTCAGCCTCGGCGCAGCACGACGCAGCAGCGCCCCTCCGCGGGGTCGAACTCGGCGACGACACCGGTGCCGCGTAGCCCGTCGAGGAGCCCGTCGAGCAGCGCCGTGTTCATCGAGCAGACGAGCCCCGGCGCCACCTGCATGACCGAGTGGAACGGGCAGTTCCGCAGCACCACCCGGTCGCCGTCGGCCACCGGCTCGTACCCCAGCTCGCCGGCCGCCTCGCAGGCCAGCGCGAGCGTGCCCCTCGCGCCGCGCGGCCGCTTCGCCGCGCGGCCGGCGCCCGCGGCGACGCCGCGCTCGCGCGCCACCTCGACGGCCCGCTCGCGGGCCGGCGTCGACCGGGTCGCCGTGTCGACCGCGGTGGCCAGGATCTCCCCGGCCAGGTCGTACCTGCGCTCCGGGATGGACCCGTCGATCTCCAGCTCGGACCGCTCGTACAGCTTCGCCGGGCGGCCCGCCCCCGGACCCGTGCGACCGGTCCGGCGGGCGTACGACACCGCCAGCAGCCCGCGGTCGGCGAGCTTGTCGAGGTGGAACGCCGCCAGCGTGCGCGCGATGCCGAGCTCGTCCGCGACCTCGTCCCGGCTCGTCGGCCCGCCGCGCGCGACGACGGCCTCGTACGCCTTCCGCCGCGTCTCGTCGTCCAGCGCGCCGAACACGCGCCCGAGCCGTTCGAGTCTCCGCACGCGGCGAGTCTACGTTGACGCGCCCGCCCTTGATTGATACAACGAATCTAGTTTTTAGAAGGGCGGGAACGATGCCACTGCTGCTCAAGGCGGGCTTCGCGATCCTCGCCGCCGGTGCCGTCGTGGACGTGCTGAGCCACGCCTCGATCGCCGGCGGCGACACGGCCGCGCTGGTGGGTCACCTGCTCTCGCTGTCCGGGATGCTCGTCGCCTTGGCGGGCGTCCTCACGTCCGCGGTCCGCGCCCGCGCGCGCCGCCTTCCCGACGGAGTGGGCCATGTACCTCGCTGACGCACCTCAGCTCCTCGACGAACCCATCGACTTCCTCGTGAACAAGCTCCCCTGGGGCTTCTTCATGGTCGTCCACCTCGCGCTGTTCGCGGTGGGCGCGTACTTCGCGTGGCGGGCGTTCGAGGCGACGCAGAGCCTGGCCGGCGGCGGCTTCACGCTGTTCGCGCTCGCCGAGGTGGTGTACATGACGTACCACGTCAACATCACGACGTTCCTCTTCGCGCACACCATCGCCGAGGTGCTCGACGGCGTGGCGTTCGTGCTGCTGTTCACCTGGGCGGCGCGGACCGGGCTCGACCGGGTGCCCGCGACCGCGTCGTCGCGGCCGAACGCCGGGGCCGTCCGGTGAGGCGCGCCGCCGCCTGGCCGGCCGCGCTCCTGCTGCTCGCGGCCGTCGCGTGCGGCGACTCCTCCGGGGGCGACGACGCCGGTGGCGGCGACGCGGCCGCGCGGACCGACCGCGTCACGCTCCCGAAGAGCTACAAGTTCGAGCCCAAGGCGATCTCGGTCGCGGCCGGCACGACCGTCACGTGGACCAACGAGGACGACTTCCCGCACAACGTGACGCTGCTCGACGGCAGCAAGGAGAAGAAGGACCTCGGCATCGGCAAGTCGGCCACGATCACGTTCGCCGAGAAGGGCACCTTCCGCTACGAGTGCTCGCTGCACCCGCAGCAGATGAAGGGCACCGTCACCGTCACCTGAGCCGCGGCCGGTCCTCGCCCGCTACCCCTCGACCACCGTGTACCAGTAGAGGTTCCAGGCACCGAGCGACGTTGCCGACCGGTTCGTGCGGCCGGTCGGCAACGCCGACACCGCGCCCGAGGCGGCGTAGCGGCCGCCGGAGTCGCGCGACGACCAGCCGCCGTCGTCGTCGTAGTACTCCGCGTCGAACCGCCACGTGGACGACTTCAGCATCCGGCCCTTGAAGACGACCTCGCTCTGCACGACGCCGTTGTCCATCGCGTTCGTGCCGATGTCGACGTACGTGTTCGCCGCGCGGCTGTACGACGAGGTCTCCGGCGAGCCGCGGTAGACCGTGCCGGCGTAGCCGTCGCGGCCGGCGGTCACCGTGAACTCGGCCTCCGCGTACGTCTGGCCCCACGGCTCGAGGATGTCCTTCACCAGCGCCTTGTCGAAGCCGAGCGTCACCAGCCGGGTGTCGCTGACGTCGCTCGTCGCGCCGTTGAGCGAGAGCCGGAACGTGTTCGTCCCGCCCTTCGCGTCGGGTGCCGTCTTCGAGTAGTAGTCCTGGCCGTCGAGGTCGTCGGACAGCATCAGGTCGGTGAAGTAGACCGTCGACACCGACTCGCGCGCGCCACCGGAGTCGGACTCCCAGACGACGAGCTTCACGTCCATCCGCGGGCTCGTGCCCGGCAGGTTGACGCCCGCCGACAGCGGGCCGGTGTTGCCCCAGTTCTGCGTGAACGGCCCGTCGCGGTCGTAGGCGATGGTCGAGACGTACGAGTAGCCGTCGTTGTTGCCGTTCGCGTCGACGTAGACGTCGAAGCGGAACTCGTCGGTGGTCCCGCCGTCGTGGTCCTGCACGATCGAGGCGTACTCCAGGCGCAGCGTCGCCGTGCCCGCGAGGTGCGCCGCGCCGGTGCCGGTCTGCGACGACGTGTACTCCAGCGCGCCGATCACCAGGTCGAGCGCATGGTCGGCCGTGAGCAGCTCGCCGTGGTGCACCGGCGAGAGCGAGAAGTCTGCGCCGGTGACGTACGGCGACTCCGCCGGGACCACGCCGTCGAAGCCGTGCGCGATGCCGTCGCCGGTGTAGTCGTACTGGAGCCATCGCAGGTACGACGGGTCGCCGCCGATGGCCGTGTAGTACTCGCCGGCCTTCTCGGCGTATCCCATGCTCGTGAGGAAGCGCGAGCCCGGCGCCATGTCGCCGCCGGTGGCGTTCCAGCTCCCGAAGCCGCCGAGCGTGCCGGGCACCCAGCCCTCCCAGGTGCCGTGGTTCGGCGTGCCGAGCATCACCAGGTCGTCCACCCGCGACGCCCAGCCCGCGTCGACGTCCGCGACGCCGTCGCCGTACCAGCCGGCCGTGGACGACCAGTAGTCGACGTCCGCGCCGGGCTTCTCGATGAGGAACCGCGACACCAGCCCGCCCATCGAGTGGGCGACGATGTCGATCTTCTGCGTCGCGGCGTCGTAGCCGTTGGCCGTCAGCGCGGCCTTGATCTTCTCCTCGACGACCTTGCCCGCGACGTACGGGATGTGCTGGCCGGACGCCGTCGGTGCGTAGCTCATCGCCTGCACGCCCGCGGTCGCCGGGTCGAAGTCGAGGACCGTGATGCCCTGGGCCTGGAGCTTCGGGATCATCTCGTTGAACCCGGCGCCCTGGCCGTGCCAGCCGGGGATCAGGACGACGGGGTAGTTCCCCTCGTGCGCGCGCGCCTGCAGCGGTACGGCCGCGGCGGCGACGATCAGGGACCAGGCGAGCAGACGACGCACGGCGTCTCCCTCGAAACGGACGAATCCGGACGATCCGGGCCGTGCGCAAGTTACTCGTCAGTAGCCGCCGTGGGAAGACCCCGGTTCGCGAACCTCAGTGGCAGTGCTGGGAGGGCTCACCCGCGCCGGCGCCGTTGCCGAGGTCGTCGTCGCGGCCGGCCCTGATCCGCGACCACTGCGCGGTCGGCCGGCCATCGAGCCGGAACGCCGACCCGTCGCGCGAGCCCCAGTGCTGCGGCCAGCCCTCGGGCGAGTCCTCCCAGAACTCCTTGCGGCCGTGCACCGTGATGTCCATCACCCCGTACGACGGCGCCATCCGCTCGTTGCCGCGGCCGGTGGTCCAGTACGTCTCGTAGACCTTGTCGCCGTCACGCAGGTACGCCACCAGGATGCCGAAGTGCCGCCCGGCCACCAGCGGGTCAACCGACTCCGGCGGCACGGGGTACCAGGGCATCGTCCAGCCCATGAAGTCGCGGTAGCGCGAGCTCTCCTCGTACGGCCCCTCGCAGAACGTCGCGTACGTCACGTCGCGCGAGTGCAAGTACGACAGCTCGCTCATGTGGGTCGTGGAGAACGTGCAGCCCTCGCACTGCCCCGGCGCCGGCTGCCCGGTGTGCCACATGTGGAAGTACGCGACGAGCTGGGAGCGGCCCTCGAACACGTCGAGCAACGGCACCGGGCCGCCGGCGCCGATCAGCGGCGCCCGCGCGTCGACCTCGACCATCGGGAGCCGGCGGCGTTCGGCGGCCAGCGCGTCACCGGCGCGGGTGTGCGCCTTCTCCCTCACCCGCAGCTCGTCGATCATCGCCTGCCACGTCTGCCGGTCGGTGACCTCCGGCAGCGCGGTCCCGCTCGCGTCGTTCGTCATGCCCTGTGTCTAGCGGACGCACCACCGGGGACACAACGCGACCTCGCGGGCGACGGCGTGCACGACACCTCGGGCGCGCGTCAGGAGCGCCCGGTGAGGCGGCGCAGCAGGCCGCGCTTCGGGGCCGGCGCAGGCGGCGGCGCCGGGGACGTCGCGGACCGGCGGCGCGTCGACAACGGCGCGTCGTAGTCGGCCGACAGGATCGCGCGGACGACCTCGTCGAGGTCGAAGTCGGCCGAGCCCGGGATCTCCTCGACCAGGCCGACGAGCGTGCCGTCGCGCAGCACGACGGCCTCCAGGCCGGCGGCACCGTCGGCGTCCCAGACGGCCTCGCGGCCGTCCGGGATGACGATGCGGACGCTGTACTCGTACACGCCGACGGGGTGCACGTGCGCGAACGCACCGCGCGCCCGCAACCGGTCCACCACCGCGCGCGCCTTCGCCTCGTCCACGAACGGCACCCTAGGCGAGCGGGCACCGGTCCGCAGCGCGAGGCGAAGGCGCGGCGGCGGCGGTCTACGAGTAGAGAACGAACGAGTCGCCGGCCGCGTTCGTCAGGTCGCTGCGGAACGTCGTGCCGTTCGGCGGGTTGTGGTTGTAGTCGTCGTCGTTGCAGTGGTCGTACGCCCAGTCGCCGGACGAGTCGCAGACGTCGTTGCCGGCCCACCAGTTGCGCCCACCGCGCGTGGTGTCGGTCTCCGAGCCGTAGATGCGGTTGCCCGCGAACTTGTTCCACGACGCGGAGTCCGAGCTCTGGGTCGAGTACAGGCCGGTCCCGCGGCCGACGAACATCGGCACGCCGAGACACGAGCTCCACGAGCAGTTCGCGGTGAACCTGTTGTTGTAGATGTGGTTGGAGCGGCTGGTCCACGTCGTGTTGTGCGTCCAGACGAGCTGGAACGCGATGAGCGTGTTCTCCTTCAGCGGCAGGTCACGGAACGCCGTGGCACCGGTGTCCTGGAACCCCGCCTTGCGCGCCATGTCGTACTTCCGCATGTTGTACGGGTTCGTGTTGCTCGCGGTGTTGTACTCGACGGTGCTCGTCCGGACGTCGACCAGCGAGATCGCCGCGGCGGTGCCGCAGGTGCTGTTCGTCGGGTCGGCGCTGAGGGTGCCCGGGTTGGTCACGGTGTTGTAGGTGATCGTGAGGTTCATCGACTGGATCATGTCGATGCCGTGGCCGCACATGCGGTCGATGGTGTTGTCGTCGATGACACCGCCGTAGGAGTTGTCCTCGCTGTAGATGCCGCCGCCCCGGCCGAGCCTGCAGTACCCGCCGTTCTCGTACACGTGGTTGCGGCGGAGCGTCCCGTAGCCCACGAACTCGACGCTCGCGCACTGCATGTGGTGGATCTCGTTGTCGCGGACCTCGTTGTTGTAGAGCTTGTTGGTGCCGTGGAACACGATCCCGCGGTAGTTGTGGTGGATGTCGTTGTGCGCCACGACGTTGCCGGTGCACTGGGAGCAGGAGAACGACAAGGTCGCGGCGCCACGCACGTCGTTCGGGTTGCCGAACGGCGTCGACGTCGGGATGCCGCCACCGACGATCTCGTTGTAGTCGACGGTGTTGTAGCTGGTCGTCGACGCTCCCGAGAAGAGGACGATCACGTTGCCGGGGTCGAGGCGACCGGCGGCGTCGAGCTTCAGGCCGGTGACGTGGCTGTGGTCGCCGTTGATGTACACGAGGTAGCTCGTCGGGGGCGACGCCGCGAGGCGCAGCGTCGACGCGGTCCTGCCGTAGAGCAGCTCGTCGCTGTTGACGGCGATCCCCTGCGACACCAGGTAGTCGCTGGACGACAGGAGGCCGGCGCGGTGGACGCTGTCCAGGCAGCCCTGGATGTTGGCGTAGTTCGTCGTCGCGCTGGTCGACGGGGCGATGTTGTCGCAGTCGGGCGGCAACGCGTCGGCCGCGCCGACCGGGACGGCGAGCAGGCTCGCGACGAGCAGTGATCCGAACAGTTGACGTGCGGACATGATGAGACCCCCCCAAGGATCACGGAACTGCTGACCCGCCCGACGGTACGAGCGCGCTCCGCGACCCGCAGCCGTTTCCCCGAACTCAGGTCCTTCGACTCGGGCGACGTCGGGCGGTGACGTCGCGCCGCGTAGAGCGACGCGGTCAGCGTGGCGCGGTCGACCCGCGCGCCGGGCGACGCGGGTCTTCACGCGGGGCCTGAACGGCTGGCGGACCTCGCTGTCGGGGAGAGCTTTCTTCATCCCGAAGTCCTGGAAGACCGCGGCGCTAGCCTGCTACGCATGGGTCTGAGAAAGCGGGCAGGAAGAACGACCGGCCTCTCGATCCACCTGGCCGTGTTCGCGCTCGGGGCCATGACTTTCGTGCTGATCGGTCTGCTGAAAGCCGACCCGGCAGAGTGGGCTGGGGTTTCTAAAACTGCTTGGCATTCCTGACGTTCTGTATGTTCAATGACGCGGTACATTCACCCTGGGCCTGAGCGGAGCGAGTGATGGGAACCGCGAATTGGATCGCGCTCGCGTCAACCGTCGTAGCTACGCTCGGGTTTTCGGTCGCGTTTACTCAGTTCATAAGCGGCCGGCGCATTAGAAAGACTCAGGAGGAGCAACTCGCGATGCTTGAAGAGAAACTGAGAACAGCGGTCGCGTCCGCCACCGTTGGAATGCAGTCTGCAGATCTCATTGTGCAGCGCGCAAAGAGCTCGGATGTGACCGTTCCAGAGCTCCAGAACCTTGCCCGAATGCTTCGTGGTAGTCAACAGATCCTTGTGCAGCTCCTGGCTGATGAAAAAAACTTCTGGGACGCTTTAGGTCTGGCAAGGACTGAGTTGCCTATAGCCTTCACTGTGGCTGGGACAGCGTCCGCCGGTCGCGTCGCGCGTCGTAGGCGAACGCGTTCCCGCGCGGTCAAATGCCGGGCTGCACGGTGCGGGTGCTCCTCTCGACGCCGATAAGCGCCGTGGAGTCGTCCGTCAAGTGGACGAACTCGCCGCGACCGGCCACTCCGTTGACGGCAGCCAAGATCACATGAGATCCCCTGGGGCGCTCGACGCGCGACCACGACCCGGATCGCTTCGAACCCGTCTATCAACTCTTCGCCTTCGCTGCATGGTTGCCCAAGGTCCGCGCCGCCCGTGATGCCTCAGTCGTCCTGCGCGTCGTCCCGTCGGACGCCTTCGGCCGAAGCACCATCGCGCATAGAGTGATAGGTCGCCTGCATGACCTCGTGCTCGATCATTGCTGCAAGCTCGGGGTTGGTGAGGAGCAGGTGGTAGAGCCGCTGCGTGTGCGCCTCGGTGTCGAGGATGGCGCTCTTGAACTTCGGGCTGAACTCCAACGCGAAGTTGTCGATGGGGTTCGCCTTGGCGAAGGTCTTCAGTTCCTCGTCGGTGCTGAGGGTCACCTGCACCTTCTCTGCCTCGAGCCGATCCCGCTCGTCGAGATCGGTCCCGAACCGCTCGTTGATGGCCGCGATCAGCTCCGCCAGGCTCTCCTTCTTGGAGGCATGCCCACCGCCGAGCCCCTCGCCGATGAACACCTTCGAGGCCCCGATATCACCGGGCTCGAGTTCGAGGTCCTGCGCGCCGTGCTGCTTCAGCCGAAGGTGCGTGAGGATCAGGTCGTCGCCGAGGTCGAGGCCGCCCGTCGCCGCATCGCGCAGGAGCGCGCGCAGCGCCTTGACGTAGACGTACAGTTGCTCGAGCTCGGCGTCGGTGAACGGCATTACTTGCGACAGGAACGCGTAGGCACGGGTGAACTGGTCGGCTGCGTCCTTGAATGCATCGCCAGCGTCCTCGGCGAGCTCACTGAACCGCACGACGGCTGGGTCAAGATTGGCGTGGATCACCTTCAGGCTGCGCTTGGCGGGGTCGACCCCGAAGTACGCCTCCGCCGCCTTAGCGATCTCGGTGGGATCGAGGATGCCGGCGGCGAGGATGCGCGCTCGGAGGTCGTAGAGCACGTTTGCGTCCGTTGGTTCAACGATGACCGCTTCGTAGTAACGCTGGAACGCCTTGAGGATGTCGTCTGCGGCGTTGCGGAAGTCGAGGACGAACGTCTCGGCCTTGCCGGGGGCGGCACGGTTCAGACGGGAGAGCGTCTGGACGGCGTTGAGGCCTGCGAGCTTTTTATCGACGAACATCGTGTGCAGGTACGGCTCGTCGAAGCCCGTCTGGAACTTCTCCGCGACGACGAGGACTTGGTAGTCGCCGGGCGAGTACGGCGCATCGCCCTTGAAGCGTGCGGCTGTCTGCGTGTCGGGGAAGCCGTTCATTGACGACTCGGTCACCGGCTGACCGCTGTCGTCAATGACTTCCCCAGAAAACGCCACGAGGGCCTTGATGTCCGTGTAGTGCTGCTCGGCGATGTGCCGGTCGATGGCCTGCTTGTACCGAACCGCAGCGGCCCGGGACTCCGTGACCACCATCGCCTTGGCCCGACCGCCGAGGGCGGACGCGGTATGGGCTCGGAAGTGCTCGACGACGGTTGCCGCCTTCTGCCCGATCATCTGGGGGTGTTGCCAGATGAACTTGCGGATCGCCGAGCTGGCCTTGTCGACCTCGACCTCGACATCGACATCATCGGTAGTCGCGAGCCGGAAGTAGGTCGCGTAAGTTGTGTAGTTGGCGAGTACATCGAGGATGAACTCCTCCTCGATCGCCTGGCGCATCGTGTAGAGGTGGAACGGACGCTTCACCTTGTCGGGTCCGAGCACGCCGAACAGTTCGACGGTGCGGTCCTTCGGTGTGGCCGTGAAGGCGAAGAAGCTGAGGTTCGGCTGCGGGCCGCGGGCGGCGACGATTGCTGCGAGCGCCGTCTCCGCATCGAAGCTGTCGTCGTCCTTCGACGCGTCTGTCGCCTTGGCGCCGAGGGCCTGCTTCAGCGCGGTTGCGGCGTCGCCGGTCTGTGAGCTGTGGGCCTCGTCAACAATGATCGCGAACCGCTGCGAGGCGAGGTCGACGTCGTCCAGCTTGGCGATGACGTACGGGAACGTTTCGAGCGTGACGGTGACGATCTGCGCCTTGCCGGCTAGCGCCTTGGCCAACTCCGCCGACTTCGAGTCCTCTTTGCCCTCGACGTTGACGATCGTGCCGGGCACCGACTCGAACTGGGTCACCGTTGCCCGGAGCGCCTCGTCGAGCGACCGCCTGTCGGTGACGACGATGATCTTGTCGAAGACCTTGACGTCATCGTCACCGTGCAGCAGCGAGAGCCGATGCGCGAGCCAGCCGATCGAGTTCGACTTACCCGAACCGGCCGAGTGCTGCACGAGGTAGCTCTGGCCCGCGCCCCGCTGCCGGGCGTCCTCCGCAAGCCGGACGACCACGTCCCACTGGTGAAAGCGCGGGAAGATCACGGACGTCCTGGCTGGGTTCTTGCCGACCACCGGCTCGGTGACGCGCTCGACGAACCTACCGAGGATGTCGAGCCATGCGTCGTAGGCCCACACCCGCTCCCAGAGGTAGGCAGTGGCGTAGCCCTCGGGATTCGGTGGGTTGCCCTTCCCGCACGACAGCTCACCCGGGGCGTTGCCCTGGTTGAACGGAAGGAACGCCGTGCTCGTGCCCTCCAGCCGCGTCGTCATGTAGGCGAGGCGGGTGTCAACCGCGAAGTGCACGAGCGCGCGTCGGAACAGAAGGTCCTTCGGGTCGCGATCGTGCTGGTACTGCCAGATCGCGTTATCGACGGTCTGACCGTTGAGGTGATGCTTCAGCTCAGCGGTCGCGACGGGCAGTCCGTTAACCATCAGGCAGAGATCAACGCTGTTGCCGTGGGCAGCCGAGTAGCGCAGCTGTCGGGTGACGGTCAGCCGGTTCTTGCCGTACGACTCGACGAGTTCCGGGTTCTTCGAGTGCGCTGGGCGGAAGTAGGCGACGTCGAACCGAAGGCCTTGCTCCTCGACTCCCTTCCGGAGCACGTCGAGGGTTCCGCGCTTGTCGAGTTCGGAGGCCAGCCGCTGCTTGAACTTGGTTTGTGTCTCGTCAGCGTCCCCACCGAGCCGGTCGATCAGCGTGTTCCACTTTTCGATCTGCGTTGCGCCGATGAACGACAGGAGCTCACCGCCATCGATGCCGAGCTTGACGTCATAGAAGTCGTTGATCCCCTGCGTGTAGCCGCCGTGTGTCGCGAGCGACTCGACGACGTCTGTTTCGAAATGTTTCTCCTTCACGTGCTCAGGCATCACGCCATCCGATCGAGTCCATCGAGTCCGCCGTCACAGCGGCGGTAATGAGCGCCTGCCGGTGCTCACGAAGTAGCGCGATCTGCCGGCCGGCTTCTGCGATGAGTTCGTCGTACCGCCCGAGCGCTGGCGCCAGGTGGTCAAGGACTCTCTGCTGCTCAGCCACAGGCGGCACCACGACCATCACGTTGGCAAGCGCCGACGTGTTGAAGTGCGACTGGAGTGCGCCTACCGACCCGTACAACACCTGCTGCTGAACCAGGCGCGAGTTCAGGAGGTGCTCGAGGAAGGCAGGAACGAGCCGCTCACCAGGCCGCACGATGAGCAGGTCGACGGCGTTCCCCCCGACGGCCCAGTCGGGAACCACCGCGGCCGATCCGGCGGCGCCGGTGCGGACGACGACGACGTCGCCTGTGCAGAGGGTCGACTTGCGATGAAGTTCGTTCGACGCATCGCTCATGTACACGAGGTCCTCGCTGCTAACTCGGCCTGGGCGGATGTTCAGCCCGCGGAGGACCGGCACACCGTCCTCCTCGTAGTAGGCGGAGGGGTTGATCACGATGCCCACCATGACGCGCGCTACGCAGCGCTTGAGAGGCATGAACGACCACGACTCAGGTACCGCGTCGATCCACGGGGATGCGACGCCAACAAGTTCGGACCCGCCGCCATGCTCGACCCATCGATCAAGTTCAGACGCACGCCGCTCGAGGAGCGAGGCAATCAAGCCTTCCTGCTCCCGAATGAGGACATCAATTCGTTCAGTCTCGGAATCGAGGAACGCGGCGACCCATTGCTGTTGCGACTGCGCCGGAACGCTGACTTCGATACTGCCCAGCTCCGTTGCCGTGATCGCAGGATAGCTCACGCCAACCGACCTCGACACAACGCTCTCGATGAAATCGCTCCCTCGGGCGAGCCAGTAGAGGAACCGAGGCTCCATCCCCTCCCGCGGCGTCAGCGTGGCGAACCCCGTTGAGACCACGAACTCGTCGGCCTCGTGGGCGATGAACGCAACCGCACGGAGATAGGTACGCACCGTCGACACGATCGTATCGCCAGACCGCACAAGCCGTCGAGCACGACTCGGGGCTTCTTGGAACAGGAGTTCCTCGGGCTCGAAAGAGCCGAGCCCGCTCACAGAACCGATGTCGACGTACTTGAGCACTTGGTCCGGAGCTGTCGTATCCGGGAGCGATACCCGATTAATGATCGCGACGTCCTTGAGGCGCGTCACTTCGTCACCTCCGACAGCAGGGCGAGGATTCGCTGCTGGCTCGCCTTGATGTCCGCGTCGATCGCAGCAAGGGGGCGCGGCGGGACGTACCGATAGAAGTGGCGGGTGAACGGGATCTCGTAGCCGATCTTCGTCTTCGAGGCGTCCACCCAGGCGTCCGGAGCGTACGGTCGCACCTGGCGCTCGATGAACGCCTCGACGTCCTCGTCGAGCGGGACGTTCTCGGTGTCGCGCAATTCGGGATCCGGCTCGAATCCCTTCTTCGTCTTCACCGGTTCGGCGTTCGGGTCCTTCACCGCCAACGCACCGACCACGGCCTTCCGGACGGGCGCTCCGACCTTGCCGATCTTCGTCCAGATCGGTTCGAGCGCCGCCTCGAGATCAGCAAGCGTTTCAAAGCTCGACCCGATCAGCCTCCTGATCGCCTCGGTCAGCGTCTCAGCTCGCTCGCCAAGTTTCGCCACCGGGATTGAGGTCGAGATCCCCTCGACGGCTTGCTCGGTCATTGCATATCGCACTCGGAGGGGGCGCTCGACGGTGACCTTGCGGTAGCCGAACGCCAAGCTGGGCAGGACCTTCGAGCGCTCGGTCTCAGCGAAGGACTCGTACACGTGCGTGATCTGCGCGATCTGGTCGGTGCTCAGCTCGTTGCGCTTCTTGCCGAGGCTGGGCTTCATTTTCACGAACAAGTCGCGGGCGTCGATTAGCTGGACGAAACCCTGCCGTTCCGGCCGCTTCCGGTTCGTCAGGATCCAGATGTAGGTGCTGATGCCGGTGTTGTAGAAGAGTTGGTCCGGCAGACCGATGATGGCCTCGAGCCAGTCGTTCTCGATGATCCACCGGCGGATCTCGCTCATGCCGCTGCCCGCGTCGCCGGAGAAGAGCGGCGACCCATTGAAGACGACGGCGATGCGGCTGCCGCCTGCGTCGACGGGTCGCATGCGGGAGATCATCTGCTGCAGGAACAGGATCTGGCCGTCAGTCGTGCTCGGAAGGCCTGCACCGAAGCGCCCCTCGAAGCCGAGCTGCCCGTGCTCGGCTTTGATGGGCTTCTCGATGGTCTTCCAGTCCTTCCCGTAGGGCGGGTTGGCGAGCATGTAGTCGAAGCGCTTGCCATCGAAGGCAGGGCGGGTCGTCTCGTCGCCGCCGTACTTCGTGAAGGTGTCGCCGAAGGCGATGTGCGCGTTGCCTTGCCCCTTGAGGAGCATGTCCGTCTTGCACACGGCGTAGACTCAGGTTGGACCTCCTGACCGAACAGGTGCATTCGTGCCGACGGGTTGATCGCGCGCAGGTGCTCCTCTGCGACCGACAGCATGCCGCCGGTGCCGCATGCTGGGTCGTAGACGGTGAAGATCTTGCCGCGCGCGAGGAGACGGTCTTCGTCGGCAAAGAGGACGTTGACCATGAGCTCGATGACCTCACGTGGGGTGAAGTGCTCTCCGGCTTCCTCGTTGGAGAGGTCGGCCGTAACGCGGATGAGCTCCTCGTAGATGTAGCCCATCTCGAGGTTGGAGACCACGTCGGGGTGGAGGTCGATCTCTGCGAACTGCTTGACGACCATGTAGAGAATCTCGGCTTCGGCCATCTTGTCGATCTGATTGGGCAGGCCGAAGCGCATGAGCGCGTCACGGGCGTTCGGGGAGAAGCCGCGGACGTAGGCGTGGACGTTGCGGCGGACGTTGTGCTGGTCAGCGAGGAGCGCACCGAACGTGAACTTCGACGCGTTCCAGAACGGCTGGCCGGCAAGGTGGCTGAGCACGTCGGTGGCGGCGTCCCACTTGTCCGGTCCAAGCTCTGTGGCCTTGGCGACGACTTTGTCCTTTGTCGGTTCCAGCACACAGTCGAGTCGTCGAAGGACACAGAACGGCAGGATCACGTCCTGGTACTGGTGGCGCTTGTAGTGGTCGCGAAGGGTCTCCTTCACCGACCAGATGAACGAGATCTTCTCCCGCTGCTTCGCGCTCAGCCTGGCCGCCGGCGTCGGAACGGTGACGGTGGTCACGACGTCTCTTGCTTCGAGATCATGGACCTATCATCGCGGAACCGGGCGAGCCCTGACGCCGAACCGTTCCAGCGGCTCCGCAAGGTCGAGTGTGCCTGCGGACCGTGAACGAGGTGCCCCCGGGACCGTCGCGAGCCGCACGGTGCTGACCCGTGACGGCCGACGTCAACAGTCTGTTAGACAGTGTTAGACGAGACGCTTCCGGCGCCGAGGGCCAGAGGCGGCGTAAGCCTCTGACCTGCGGGAACGAGAGCCGACGCCCGGACTCGAACCGGGAACCTGCCGATTACAAGTCGGCTGCGCTGGCCAGTTGCGCCACGTCGGCGGGCCTTCAGTCTGACACCCCGCGCAGTGTCAGATGTCGTACACCACGTCGATGACGACCGAGTCCGTCCGAACGCCGTCGCGGGACAGGTCGAGCCGCCAGCGGCCTGGCGTGGTGAGCAGCAGGTAGCCGCCGCGGCCGAGGCGGCCGGGGCCTTCGATGTGCGGCGCCGCGGGCAGCAGCGCGGACGGGTCGCCCGACGGCGTCCTGGACGGCCGCGGCACCGGCGCCTCGTGGCCGTACCAGAACGCCAGCGGCTCGCCGTCGTCACAGCGGAAGCCGGTCAGCTCGTAGTCGACGTCGTACGGCTCGACGACCGAGAACACCACTTTCGACGGCGACCGCGTGATGCGGCTCGGGCCGTTCGGGCTGGAGCTGCCGAGCAGCGCGAACGGACCCAGCCGCACCGCGTACTCGAAGCCCGGCACGCGCTCGAGCGGCGTGGTGGGGCCGCACGTCCGGTCCGGCGAGACGGCAGCGGACGGCGACGGCGGCGAGGACGGCGCGGCGGTCGGGCGCGGCGAGCCGCCGTCGCCCCGGCACGCACCCAACGCCACGACGGCGGCGAGCCCGACGACAACGACCTTCACGCCGACCTCCCTACGGCACCACCGACCGGTACACCCGGATCTCGCTGCCGCCGTTGACCAGGTCGACGCCGTCCTGCACGAGATATTGCAGTCGCGTCCACGGATCGCGGACGAGGTTCGCGCCGCCGCCCGCGACGAGCGTCGGGCCGGCGTTCGGGATCGGCACCGGGTTGCCCGGCGTGGCCCACGTCATCGACAGCCCATCGGACCCGTTGAGGTACTGCACGCTCGGCGCGAGCAGCGCGGTCCCCTCGGCGTAGTACACGCTGTGCCGCGACGCCGCCCGGACGAACGACCCGATGCCGAACAGCCCGGTGGACTGCTGCACCATGTCGAACGCCTTGCCGTGCTTCGCCCACGGGTACGCCGACAGCGACGGCGTCGACGCGAGGGCCGGGACGTAGTACGTCGGCTGGTTGGCGCCGGCGTCGTGCCGCTGGGCGCGGTACATCCACCAGTACCGCCCCTGGTACGTCGTCAGGAAGCCGTCGAGGTCGCGCAGCAGCCGGCCGTAGCCGGTGTGCACCGAGTCGATCGAGCCGGGCGGGCCGCAGAGCAGGCGCGGGCTGTTGTCGCCGTCGAGGAACGACCAGGTGAGCCCGTCCGCGCTCTCGATGAGGAACGAGTCCTGGCACGCCTCGCCGTTGCCGCGCGAGTTCAGCCGCAGGCTGTGCGGCGTGCAGATCAGCCGCGACCGCGCGGCGTCCCACACGACGTCGCCCGACGAGAAGTGCGAGGCCTGGTAGTTCGACGGGTACCCCGGCGCCGGCGGGCCGACGAACACGGACCGCTCGGTGTACGGCCCCTCGGCGCGCGGCGCGGTCCACAGGTGCAGCCGCGGGTACGAGTCGTGGTGCCACGCCCACAGGTACCACGCGTCGAGCGCGTTCGGGATCAGCCGGCCCATCGGCAGCAACGTCGGGAACATCCGCACCGACGCCGCGCCCGTCCCGGTCGTGCGCACGACCGGGTTGTTCTCGACCGGCTCCCACACGAAGCGCGGGTTCACGTTGTCGTCGGTCGCGCCCGCGGCCCGCCCGGCGAACGGCGCCGCGGCGACCCCGCCCAACAACGCCAGCGCCTCGCGGCGCGTGATCATCCGTCCCATGCCGAGAGGAACGGCACCCGGGCCGGGTCCTCGCGCTACGACGCCACGCGGATCGACGCGACCGGCGGGCCGTACAGTGGCCGCTCGACGGTGCGCGTCACGGCACCGATGGTCGTCGTGACGGTGAGCCCGTCGAACGACACCGGCCCGAGCCCGCGGTCGGAGCCCGACGGCACCGGCCCGGCCACCTCGCCGACGCGGGTGACCACCGCGCGCGGCGTGACGTTGACCGCCCGCGTCAGGTCGAGGACGGCGAGGTCGGGAACGCCGTAGATCGAGCCGTCCGCGCTCGAGGGCTCGTGCGTCCACTCCATGCCCGCGGTGTCGGAGCGGAACGCGCCGGCCAGGATCGCGCCCAGCCAGCCGCGCCGCTTCTCCACGAACTCCATCGAGGGGAAGCCGTTGAACCCGTTGTTCGCGTAGAGCTGCACGGGCCGGGAGAACGTCCGCCCGCCGTCGTGGCTGACGAACGACTTGCCGCCGCCGTTCTGCTCGGCGACGACGGCGATCGTGGTCGGCGACGACCACGCGGCGGCCACGTAGCCCTCCTTCCAGGCGAACACCCGCCGGAACGTCCGGCCGGCGTCGCTGGTGACCCACACGCTGTTCTGCTGGAAGACGCCGTCGGACTGGCAGACGGAGCCGTCGCGCTCGGGCTCGGTCCAGTCGAGCTCGGTGAGCACGACGGCGGCGTGGCGGGCGTCGAACCACTCGACCGACCACACGTCACCGGACACCGGCAGGTCCACCCGCGACCAGCGCGTGCCGCCGTCGCGCGTCACGAACAGCGGCGTGAAGTCGAACGAGTACGGGCAGAGGCCGACGACGCGGGCGCCGCCCCAGCCGACGAGCGCCGACGCGGCGTTGTCGGCGGCGCCGACGTTCGACGCGAACTCGAAGCTCTCGCGCGGGTTCCGGATCACCGGCTGGATCGCGGCCGGCCGCCACGTGGTGCCGCCGTCCGCCGTCACGGAGACGGCGCGGCCGTTCTCGGCGTACCACCGCGCCGGCGTCGAGAGCGCGACGGTCGTCTGGCTGCTGCCGCCGTTCGGCGGGCCGGACACGAGCGGCGTCCACGTGACGCCGTAGTCCTTGCTGGCCAGCACGTTGGTGCCGCCGATGACGACGGCCGCGGTCCCCGCGTGGATGCCGTCGGCCTTGGACATGCCGAACTCCGACACGAACGTCTCGGCCCACAGCGCGGTGCCGGCGTCCGACGGCGGCACGGCGAGCGCGGCCAGGGCGGTGGCGAGGACGAGTACGCGGCGCATGTCCATAGAGACTTCCGAGAGGTGCCCGGGGTTCGGACCTACTTCTGGACGCCGATGGTCAGCACGAGCACGGCGCCGTCGACGTGCGACCCGGCGTCGCCGCCGATCGTCTGGCCGGCGAGGCGGCGCACGTCGAGCACGGCGTTGTACCGGCCGGGCGACTGCAACGCCGCGCCGTACGCCCAGGCGCGGGCGAGCGGCGCGCGCACCGACAGCGAGTACGACGAGCAGCCGGTGTCCGACGACACGCACGCGGCGACCTGGTCGACCGCGGTGAGCGACGGCGAGGACGCGATGCCGGCCGCGACGACGAGCGAACGGTCGCGCAGCGCGACCGGGAGCTGGCGCACCTCGCCGGCCGAGCCGGCGGGCACGTCGAAGTCCGCGCGGTGCACGCTGACCGGCGCGCGCCGGGTCGGCGCGTAGCCGCGGAAGCCCTGCCCCTGGATCGGCACGAACACCTCGGCCGGGCCGTCGGTGACGAGGAACAGCCGGTACATGCCGGGCGCGACGTCCCACGACTCGCCGAGCTTCATGACGTCGTTCTGCGTCTCGCCGGTCGCACCCACCCGCGGCATGACGAGCGCACCGACGGTCGGCCGGTTGGCGGGCGCGGGCGAGAGGAAGAAGCCGGCGTACGAGCCCTTGCGGCTGAACTCGATGTCCGCCGGGGCGATCGTCGCGGTCGTGTAGACGTAGACGTCGATCCACGACGTGCGCGAGCCGCGGACGAGGATGCCTTCGTTGCCCGCGCCGTGCGAGGGGACGGCCAGCAGCCCCAGGGCGCAGAGCAACGCCGCGAGCAGTGACACGCGACGCATCGGAGCGCCTCCCCGTGGCCTGGGATGCGAGAGCAGGGACGTAGCGGCGGTGCAGGGCGAGCTGGGCGGTGCTGGGCCGTGCGGGTGCTGCTAGGAGACGTCCGCGATCTCGCGGGCGCGCAGGTGCATGTCGAGCTTGCGCTTGATGCGCTGGAGGGCGTTGTCGATCGACTTGACGTGCCGGTTCAGCGACTCGGCGATCTCCTGGTAGCTCTTCCCCTCGACGTACAGGCGGAGCACCTCGGCCTCGAGGTCGGAGAGGACCTCGTCGAAGTGGCGCTGGAGCGCGCGGATGCGCTCGGAGGAGATGACCAGGTCGGCCGGGTCGGTGATCGCGACGGTCGGGATGACGTCGCCGAGGACCCGGTCGCCGTCCTCGTCGCTGACGACCGGACGGTTGAACGAGACGTACGAGTTGAGCGGCGTGTGCTTCTGCCGGGTCGCGGTCTTGATCGCGGTGATGATCTGGCGGGTCACGCAGAGCTCGGCGAACGCGCGGAACGACGTCTGCATGTCCGGGTTGAAGTCACGGATCGCCTTGTAGAGGCCGATCATGCCTTCCTGGACGATGTCCTCGCGGTCGGCGCCGACCAGGAAGTAGGAGCGGGCCTTCACCCGGGCGAAGTTCCGGTACTTCGTCAGCAGCTCGGCGAGAGCGACGTCGTCGCCGGCGCGGGCCGCGAGCACCAGCTCGTCGTCGGAACGAAGCTCCTCGTCGTAGTGCTCGCGGTGACGTCGCACGAATACAGCCCTTCGCTGGGGGTAGGCGCGTTGGGTCGGACCGGTTGTTCCGGTGATGGTAGGCCGGTTTGCCCTACCTTGACCAGACCCCGGTTCGTTCACCCATACGCAGTAACGAGGCCCGGGCGCCGGGGTTACGCCCCGCGGCGGCGGCGCGCGACCTCACTCAGCGTGACGGCCGCCGCGACGGAGGCGTTGAGCGACTCGGTGTCGTTCGACATCGGGATGCGGACGAGCACGTCGCAGGTCTCGCCGACGAGCCGGCCGAGGCCCCGGCCCTCGGACCCCACGACGACGCAGAGCGGCTCCGTCGCGAGCTCGAGGTCGTCAAGCGACAGCTCGCCGTCCGCGGCGAGGCCGACGACCGACAGCCCCGCGTCGGCGTACGCCTTCAGGGTCCGGACCAGGTTCGTGGCGCGCGCGACGGGCAGCCGCGCGGCGGTGCCGGCGGAGGCCTTCCACGCGGCCGCGGTCAGGCCGGCCGCGCGGCGTTCGGGGACGACGACGCCGTGCGCGCCGAACGCCGCCGCCGACCGCACCACCGCCCCGAGGTTGCGCGGGTCGGTCACGCCGTCCAGCGCGACGAGCAGCGGCGGGTCCGGGTGCTCGAACGCGCGGCGCAGCAGGTCCTCGGGGTGCGCGTAGTCGTACGGCGCCACGACCAGCGCGAGCCCCTGGTGCAGCGCGCCGTTGGTCAGCCGGTCGAGCTCGCTCTTGCCGGTCTCGCGGACCGGGACGTGCAGGCGCGCCGCGCTCGCCAGCGCCTCGGCGACCCGGTCGTCGTGGTCGAGGCCGTGCGCGACGACGAGCGAGCGGGCCGGGACGTTGGCGCGCAACGCCTCCACGACCGGGTTGCGGCCGGCCACCACCTCGTCGACGTCGGCGAGCAGGCCGCGCTTCGGCGCGGGGCGGCCGGTCGTGGCCGGCCGGCTCGTGGCGGACCGGCGCGGCGTGTCCCCGCGCGGGACCGAGATGCCGACCGGCGTCCGCCGCGCGGGCCGGGCGGGCTGCCGCGACGGCCACGGGCCCGGCGCGTCGACCTGCCCGCGCTCGCCGCGTTCCGGCTTGTCGCCGCGCTTCTCCCCCGCGCGCTTCGCGGCGGCCGCGGCGCGGCGCTGCGCCGGGTGCCCCTTGCGCATCTCGGCGGGCGGCGTGGGGCCCTTGCCCTTCAGCCGTTCCTTGCCGTGGCCGCCGGAGCCGACGGGCGCGCCCTTGCGGTGCGAGCCCTCCTTGCCGGCCCGGCCGCCCTGGCCGCCCTTCGCGACGGCCTTGCCGCCGCCTACGCGCTTCCCAGGTGCCACCGGACGCCTCCCGCCGTGTCCTCCACGACGACGCCCGCCGCCGCGAGCCGGTCGCGGATCGCGTCGGCCTGCTCGAAGTCCTTCCGGGCCCGCGCCGCCGTCCGCGCCTCCAGCGCGATCTCGACCAGCGCGCCGACCGTCTCGGTGAGGTCCCCCGCCGCAGACGGCCACTGCTCGACCGGGTCGAGGCCGAGGACGGCGAGCATCCGGCGGACCGTGGCCCGCTCGTCCGCGGCCGGTCGCCCCTCGGCGAGCGCGGCGTTGCCGCGGCCCACCACCGTGTGGATCACCGCGAGCGCGCGCGAGACGGCGAGGTCGTCGTCCATCGCGGCGGCGAAGTCGTGCCAGGCGTCCTCGTCGACCGTGCCGTCGCTGCCCGCGTTGCGGACGAACGTCTCGATGCGGCCGTACGACGCCGCCGCCTCGGCGAGCGCGGCGTCGCCGTACTCGATGGAGGAGCGGTAGTGCGCGCCGCCGAGCAGGTAGCGCAGCACCTGCGGCCGGACGCCGCTGGCCAGCACGTCGGACACGACGGTCGAGTTGCCGAGCGACTTGCTCATCTTCTCGCCGCCGGTGTTGACCAGGCCGTTGTGCAGCCAGTAGTTGGCGAAGCCCTCGCCGGCGCACGAGGACTGCGCGTTCTCGTTCTCGTGGTGCGGGAACACCAGGTCGAGCCCGCCGCCGTGGATGTCGAACGGCTGACCGAGGTATTTCACGGCCATCGCCGAGCATTCCAGGTGCCAGCCGGGCCGGCCGGGTCCCCACGGCGTGTCCCAGAACGGCTCGCCGGGCTTGTGCGACTTCCACAGCGCGAAGTCGAGCGCGTTTCTCTTGGGCCGGTTCGGGTCGACCTTCTCGGTCTGCATCATCGCGTCGGGGTTCTGCCCGGAGATCTCGCCGTACTGCGCGAACGACTTGACGTCGAAGTACACGTCGCCGCCGCTCGCGTACGCGTGCCCCTTGTCGATGAGCGTCTGCATCAGCGCGATCATCTCGGGCACGTGGCCGGTCGCCCGAGGCTCCACGGTCGGCGCCAGGATGCCCAGGGCGTCGTAGGCGGCGTTGAACGCCCGCGTGTTGCGCTCGGCGACGGCGAACGCCGTCGACCCCTCGTGCCCCGCGACGTGGATGATCTTGTCGTCGATGTCGGTGACGTTGCGGACGAACGTGACCTCGTAGCCGCTGGCCGTCAGCCAGCGCCGCAGGATGTCGAACGCCACCGCGCTGCGCGCGTGCCCCACGTGCGGCGGCGCCTGCACGGTCGGCCCGCAGACGTAGAGCGTGGCGTGTCCCTCGCGGACGGGGACGAACGGCCGCGGCTCGCCGGTGCGGGTGTCGTGGAGGGTCAGGGGCACTGACGCATGGTATCGGCGCGCGCTACCCTCGGCGTGGCCCCTCCAGCCGGCCCCTCACCGGCTCCCCTCACCCGGAGGTCGTTCATGCTTCGGCGCCTCGTTCTCGCCGCCCTCGTCTGCGCGGCGGTCGTGCCGTCCGGCGCGGCATCGGCCGCGCTCCTCGAGTACTGCTCCGGCTCGGACTACTCGCACGGATTCGTCGTCTCGAATCCGCTCGGGGGCAGCAATCCGCGTTTCTGCATCGTCAACTAGCCATTTGGCGTAAGCACGCCTGTCCGATCCGGACAACGGCGCCTACCGTCCTTGGCGCGCGCCGGAACGGCTCGGTACAAACGTGACGACATAGGGGGAAAACATGCGACGGGGGATAGTCTGCGCGACGTCCGCGCTGCTCGGAGGCGCGCTGCTCGGCACGGCGTCGCCCGCCGGAGCCGCGCCCGCGCCGGTCCCGGCGACGGTGTGGGTCGCCGAGCGCGTGTCGGCCGCCGCGACGCGGGTCGAGATCCAGGCGTACACCACGTGGGACTCCCGCGGCGGGAGCATCACGATGGTCCTGGCGCACGTGGACCGCGGGCGGCCGCGGCCGTACGAGGCGATCACCTGGGACGCGCCGAACTGGGACGGCCCCGCGGTGCGCCACGGCGGGATGACCTACGGCTGCGGCCCCGGCAGCGGGTGCGACGTCCTGAACGGGTCCGGGCTGTCGTGGTTCGGCGGCGGCGTGCCGGCGACGGCGCCGCAGCCCGACCGGGTGTACCTGGCGATCGCCGCGGTCTCCCAGGAGGTGACGCTGGTGGACTCGCCGGGCTGGCGGCTGCGCCGGACCCGACTGCGTGCCCGCTACGCCACCGACGGCGCCGCGACCGGGGCCGACGGAGCCGGTGAGCACGTCGCGCGCTTCACCCACGCGTCGTTGCGCGGCGGCCGCCACGGCAGCATCGCGACCGGGGTGGCGCCCTGCCGGCCGGCCCACCGGGTCGGCTTCGCCCGGGAGGGCCACGGCACCGCCACCCTCACCGGCGGCACCACGTCCCCGGCGTTCGACTGCGGGGTCGCCGCTCCCGACGTCACGGCGGCGTCGGACGGCCCGACCACGTGGTCGTTCGACGGCGACGTCGTGGGCCTGGCGACCGGAGCGACCCGCCTCGTCGTCATCGACCTCTGAACATCTCCGGATCGGGGGAACCCATGTCTCTGTCCCACCTGTGCCGTGGCACCGCCGCGGTCGGCGCGGCCGCCGTGCTCGTCGCGACGGCGGCGCCCGCCTCGGCGAGCCTGTCGCCGGCGTTCTTCGACGTCGACGTCCACACCTCCACGCTCTACACGATCGAGGCGGACTGCGCGCTGGGCCCGGCGTTCACCACCGACCCGCGCTTCATCACGTACGCGGTCCACGCCGGGGCACGCGCGTTCGGGCCGTCGGCGGCGCTCGCCACCAGCGTGCAGTGCACGGTGTACGACTCCGCCGACGACACCCGCCGCTACGGCGGCGCCAGCGGCGCGCTGCCGGGGCCGGAGGCGCACGCGGTCGGGTTCGCGACCGTTCCGGTCGGCCGCATCCCGGCGGTCTGCGTCACCGGCGGCGCGACGTACCTCGACGGGTACACGATCGGGTCCGCGAAGACCTGCCCCTAACGCCGCCCGGCGCCGCGCTCGACCACGTGCTCCGGGGGGACCCGGATGACGAGGCGTACGGCGCCGGGTCCGTCCCACGGGTACGGCCGCCGCCCGTGGTACTTCTCCATCAGGTCGTCGATCAGCTCGCGACCGCCCTCCTCGGTGACGACGGCGGTTGCGCGCACCTCGAGGTACCGGTACGGGTCCGGCGCGATCAGCAGCACCGAGACGCGCGGGTCGCGCTCGACGTTGTCCGCGTGCCGCCGCCCGCGCACGGTCGACAGCAGGATGTCGTCACCGTCCCGCGCGACCCAGTGCACGGTGGACTGCGGCGAGCCGTCGGCGTTGATCGTGGCCAGCGAGACGAACGACGTGTCGTCCAGCCACTGCCGCGCGCGGTCGGAGAGGGCGCCCATGACCGGAGCCTAGGCACGGGTCAGCAACGCCGTCGCGACGGCCGCCAGCCCCTCCCCGCGTCCCGTGAACCCGAGCCCGTCGGTGGTCGTCGCCGCGACGCTGACCGGCGCGCCCGCGGCCTCGGTGAGCACCCGCTCGGCCTCGACCCGGCGCGGTCCGAGCCGCGGCTGCGGCCCGATCACCTGCACGGCGACGTTGACGACCTGCCAGCCGGCCTCGCGCACCCGCCGCGCGGCCTCCGTCAGGAACGTCACCCCCGCCGCCCCGGCCCACTGGGGCTCGGACACGCCGTAGACGGAGCCGAGGTCGCCGAGCCCCGCGGCGGACAGCAGCGCGTCGCAGCAGGCGTGCGCCACGACGTCGCCGTCGCTGTGCCCGGCCAGCCCGGGCGCGTCCGGCCACGACAGCCCGGCGACGTGGCAGGGCCGGTCGGCGTCGTACGGGTGCACGTCGACGCCCAGCCCCACGCGCAGGTCCACGTCAGTGCTCCCGGCGGGCGAGCCGCGCCTGGAGGACGTGCTCGGCGATGACCAGGTCGGCCGGTCGGGTCACCTTCGCCGCGTCGGCGTGCCCGTCGATGACCGCGACGGCGGAGCCGAGGCGCTCGACAAGGGAGGCGTCGTCGGTCCCCGCGAACCCGTCGATCCCCGCCGCCTCGTGCGCCTTCGTCAGCAGGTCGCGGGTGAAGCCCTGCGGCGTCTGCACGGTGTAGAGCCCGTCGCGCCGCAACGTCTCCACCACCCGCCCGCCCTCGACCCGCTTCACGGTGTCGGCGACCGGCACGGCGGGGATCACCGCCGCGGCCCCGCGCGCCACGGCCTGCACGACGTCGTCCACCAGCTCGCTCGGCGCCAGCGGCCGCGCGGCGTCGTGCACGAGCACCACGTCGACGTCCGGCTCCAGCGACTCCAGCGCCAGCCGTACCGAGTCCTGCCGCGTCTCGCCGCCGGTCGTCACGCGCACCTCGGTCGGCACCTCGTACGTGTCCAGCAACGCCCGCACCTCGGCCTCGTCACCGGGCGGCGCCGCGACCACGACGACGTCCACGAGCCGCGCCCGAGACAGCGCGCGGACCGCGTGCACGAGCATCGGCACGCCGCCGAGCAGCCGCAACGCCTTCGGGACGCCGGGGCCGAGGCGTTCGCCCCGGCCGGCGGCGGGGACGATCGCGGCGACCCTCACGCGGGCTCGCCCCGGCGGGCGCGTTCGCCGACCGGCCGCGCGAACACCATGCGGCCGTTCGCCGTCGTCAGCACGCTCGTCACGACGACCGTCGCCTCCGACCCGATCGACGCGCGCGAGCGTTCGGCCACGACCATCGTGCCGTCGTCGAGGTAGCCGACCGCCTGCCCGGCCTCCTTGCCGGCCTTGAGCAGCAGGACGTTGACCTCGTCCCCGGCCTGCACCGCGGGGCGCAGCGCGAGGCCGAGCGCGTGCAGGTTGAGGACGCGTACGCCGGCCAGCGCCGCGGCCTTGGCGAGGTTCGTGTCGAGCGTCAGCAACGCCACCTCGCGGTCGAGCGCGATGCGGACGAGCTTCGCGTCCACCTCGGGCACGCCGGGCGCCTCGTCGTCGATGACCTCGACCTCGACGGCCGGCTCGCGGCGCAACGCCTCCAGCACCTCGAGGCCGCGCCGCCCGCGCGAGCGGCGCAGGTCGTCACCGGCGTCGGCGAGGCCCTGGAGCTCGTCCAGGACCGGACGGCAGACGAGCATCGTGCCGTGCAGGAACCCGGCGCGCACCACGTCGAGGACGCGGCCGTCGATCGCCACCGAGGAGTCCACCAGCCGCGGCAACGCCGCCGCCGCCGTGCTGCGCGGCGCGACGCCCGCCCGCGCCCCGAACATCGACAGCATCCCGTCGCGCTTGGACTCGCCGAGCCGCAGGCCAAGGAACCCGAACAGCACGAGCAGCACGCCGAACATCGAGAACGCGATGTACGGCTCGGGGATCAGGAACAGCGGCCAGCCGATGCCCGCCGCGACGAGCACGCCGCACACCAGGCCGATCGCGCCGGCGACGAGCGACTCGGCGCTCGTCTCGCGCAGGCCGAGCTCGACCCGGTCCACCGTCGTGACGGTCGTCCGGCCGAGCACGCCGCCGAGGACGTAGCCGAGGCCGGAGCCGACGATGACGCCGATCGCGATGCCGTTGAACGTGCCGAGGACGGCGCGTTCCGACGGGTCGATGGCGCGCGCCACCTCGAAGCCGACGCCCGCGAAGAAGACGACCGTGAGCAGGCGCAGCGCTTCCACGACACCGCGGGCCGGCCTGCGATCGGACACACGACGAGTCTAGGGGGGTGGGGCGTTGAACTCGGGCGGCGTCGGGTGGAAAGCGGGGGCGCCGTCCAGGCGTCGCCTGGCCAGGCCGCAGGGGTCCGCCGCGTGCTAAGCACGCAAGGACCCCGAGAACGCCGCCAGGCGGCGTCTGGGCGGTGCGCCTAGGAAGCCAGGACTTCGTCGAGTACGGCCTCGGCCTTGTCCTCGTTGGTCCCCTCGGCGAGCGCGAGCTCGGAGACGAGGATCTGGCGCGCCTTGGAGAGCATCCGCTTCTCGCCGGCGGACAGGCCGCGCTCCCGGTCGCGACGCCACAGGTCGCGGACGACCTCGGCGACCTTGTTCACGTCGCCGGAGGCGAGCTTCTCGAGGTTGGCCTTGTAACGGCGCGACCAGTTCGTCGGCTCCTCGGTGTGCGGCGCGCGCAGCACCTCGAACACCTTCTCGAGCCCCTCCTGGCCCACCACGTCGCGCACACCGACGATCTCGGCGTTGTCCGCGGGCACCTTCACGGTGAGGTCACCCTGGGCGACCTTGAGCACGAGGTACGTCCGCTCGACACCCCCCACGGTGCGCTTCTCGATCGCCTCGATGAGCGCCGCACCGTGGTGCGGGTACACGACAGTCTCGCCAACCTTGAAAGACATATGCGCTGTGGCCCCTTTCGTGGCTTCCCAGGATACCAGCGCCCTTCAAGATCATCTACGCGAGCCCGGCTCCTCCCGCCGGACGAACCCCACGACCACGTCCCAGAACGTGTGCAGGGCGACCACGACGACCACGTTCCCGACCACCATCGCGACGATGCCGAACGCCAGCCCGAGCACGCCGGACGACACCATGCCGAACGGTCCCTGGTAGCGGTGCGCGAGCCCGAACGCCACCGCGCTGAGCACCGCGAGGACGCCCGGCCGCCAGGACGGGACGAGCGCGTGCAGGTGCAGCACGAACAGCCCGCGGTACAGCAGCTCCTCGGTCACGCCCGCCGTCACCGCCACCAGCGGCCACAGCCGGCGCTCGCGCCGGTCCGTCGGCGCGAGCACCTTGGTGGCCTCCGACGCACGGTCCACGACGCCCGGCCGGACCCGGCCGAGCACCGTCGCGACGACCGCGTTGACGGCCAGCGCCGCGACCAGCGCGCCCAGCGCCACGGGCAGCGCGATCTCCGTCGCGCGCGAGGTCCAGGAGAGGCCGGCGTCGCGCCACCGTTCCCCGCCGACGCCGACCACGAGGGCGTAGAGGAGGACGACGAGCGGCACCGACGCGAACGCCCGGCGGTAGAAGCGCACCCGCGCGTCCGGGTCGTTCCCGAGGTCGCGGCGGAGGCGTGCGACGTTGGCCATGGCGCGGGCCGGCGCGAACGTCACCGCGAGCACCGCCAGCGCCGCCGTCAGCGCGACGGCGGCTCCGGTCATGCCTGGCGCAGCAGCGTCAGGTACAGCGTCAGCCCCGGCCCGAACGCCATCGCGACGACGTGGTCACCGCGTTCCAGCGGCCGCCGCTGCCGCAGCGCGTCGAGCACCATCAGGACCGTCGGCGAGGAGCAGTTGCCGTAGTCGCGCAACGTCTCCCGCGACGCCGCGACGTCGTCGTCCGACAGTCCGAGCTCCGCCGCGCAGACGTCGACGATGCGCGGCCCGCCGGGGTGGATCGCCCAGCCGCGCACGTCCTCCAGGCCGAGGCCGTGGCGTTCGAGCAGGTCGAGGGTGACCGCGCGCACGTGCTTCGCCAGCACGTCGGGCACGGTCGGCGACAGGCCCATCCGGAAGCCGAGATCAGTCACGTCCCACGTCATCGCGGTGTGGTGCTCGACGTCGGTCTTCGCCGCGACGTCCACGACCTCGAGGCCGGGCAGCGACGGCGACAGCACGACCGCGGTGGCGGCGTCGGAGAACAGCGCGTGCGCCACCATCTGCTGCGGCTCGTCGGTGGCCGGCTGGACGTGCAACGACGTCAGCTCGACGCAGAGCAGCACCGCCGTCAGACCGCGCGCCTTGACCGCGTCGGACACGGCGGCGAGCCCGGGCACGGCGGCGTAGCAGCCCATGTGCCCGACCATCAGCCGCTGCACGGTCGCCGGCATCCCGAGGTCGCGGGCCAGCAGGATGTCGAGGCCCGGCGTGGCGTAGCCGGTGCAGGACACGACGCCGAACAGCCCGACGTCCTCGGCCGCGACGTCGGCGGCGGACAGCGCGCGCGACACCGCGTCCTTGCCCAGCGGCATCGCCTCGGCCACGAAGCGTTCCATCCGCGCGCCGGTCCCCCACGTCGACACGTCGTCGGTGCGCGGGTCGGCGACACCGTGCCGCGTCGTGATGCCGGACGTGCGCCAGACCTTCGCCGCCGTGGGGTTGCCGGCGTAGTGGCGTTCGAAGAACTCGTCCCACAACGCCTGCTGGTCCATCGGCGCGGGCACCGCCGTCGCGATGCTCGCGATCCGGGCGTTCACCATCGGGGCACCGCCGTCTCTTCCTCGGGGTCAAGGCCGAGCGCCGCGACGCCGAGCCAGTCGGCGCACACGTCGCTCGTCGCGGGCTGCAACGCGCCGCAGCGCGCGTCGCGGAACAGCCGTTCCAGCGGGTTACCCCGCCGCGTCGCGGACGTACCGCACGCCTCCAGCATCGACGCGGTCACGTCGTGCGCGGCGTCGCCGGCCAGCAGCTTCGCGCGGTAGACGGCGCGGTTGGTGGCGGGGTCGCCCGGCGCGGCATCGACCAGCCGCGCGGCCTCGCGGGTGGCGAGCCAGGCCGCCTCGGCCGCCGCGTCCGCCCGCCCCAGCCGCGCGCGCACCGCCGGCAGCGCGGCGAGGCCGCGGGCGGTGAGCTGCCGCGCGGCCTCGTCGACGGCCGCGCGCGCGATGCCCGCGTAGACGGCGGCGTACGACGCCACCAGCCACTGCGGCGACAGCCGGGCGAGCAGCAGCGCGAGGCCCTCGACGCCGCCGAGCAGCGACTCGTACGGCACGTGCACGTCGAGGTGCAGGTCGTTGCTGGCCGTCGCCCGCATGCCGAGCGGGTCCCACGTCTGCTCGACGGTCAGCCCGTCCCCGGCCGGCACGAGGAACTGGCTGACGAGCTCGCCGCGGCGGGCGACGACGACGTACGCGTCGCCGTGCCCCGCGCCCGAGCAGAACGTCTTCGACCCGCGGATGCGCCAGCCGCCGTCCTCCGGCTCGTACGCCGTCGTCATCGCCGAGAACCGCGAGCCGGCGGCCCGCTCGCTCATCGCGACGAGGTACAGCGCGCCCTCCGCGGCGCGGCGCAGCACGTCGTCGCGCCAGCCGAAGAACGACTCCGGCGCGCCCATCGCGCGAGCCAGCTCGTCGGGCGTCGCGGCCAGCGCGCCGGTGACCGAGCAGTGCATGTTGAACACGAGCGCGGTCGCGGCGTTGCCCTGCGCGAGCGCGTACGCGACCTCGGCGTACTCGGCGAAGCCCGCACCGCGGCCGCCCATGTGCTCGGGCACCATCAGCCCGAGCAGCCCCTCGGCGCGCAGGTCGTCGAAGTCGGCCTTCGGGAACGACGCCTCGCGGTCGTGCTGCTCGGCGCGCTCCGCCATGCGGGCGAGCAGGTCCGCGTTCATCGCCGCACCCCGACCCCCTGGTAGACGACGCCGGTCCAGCGCATCGGGATCATCCGCACGTCGTTCGTCCGGCCGAGCCGCCAGCGGACCGCGTCGGTGACGCTCGGGCGCAGGCCGCGGACCTTGAGGTCGATGCCGTTGGCGGCGCAGATGTGCTGCAGCCGGCCCGGGTCGACGAACAGGTCGGGGTCGTGAATCCCCTTCGGCACGAACGGCAGCCGCTCCGCGACGTCGACCATCAGGGTGCGGCTGACGCGCGTCGCGGCGAGCGTGTCGCAGACGAGCGTGCCGCCCGGCTTCAGCACCCGGGCGATCTCGCGGACCATGCCGTCGAGGTCGCGTACGTGCTCGAACACCTCGCCCGCCACGACGACCTCCGCGCTCGCGTCGCGGAACGGCAGCCGCAGCACGTCGCCGCGCACGGTCGCGACACCGTGCTGCCGGGCGATGCGGGTCGCCTGCTCGCCGATGTCGACGCCGACGTGGCGGTAGCCCTTGCCGGCCAGGTGCGGCGCGAGGAGCCCGCCGCCGCAGGCCACGTCGAGCAGCGCGCCGGTGCCCTGGGGGACGAGCGCGGCGCGCGCCTTGGCGAGCCAGTGCAGCGGCTCGAACGCCCCGCCGGGCCGCCACCACTCGCCGGCCAGCTCGTCGTACTGGCGCGGGTCGTTGCGGGTGAGCGTCGGCACGCGGCAAGTCTGCCCGCTTATGGGCGACGATGCCCGGTGTGATCCCGCTGCTGCGCGCCTCGCACGTCCAGCCCGCGGTCGCGGTGACGGCGATGACGACCGCGCTCGCCGTCGCGGCGGGCCGCGGCTGGTCGTCGGTGTGGGTGGCGCTGGCACTGCTGTCCGGGCAGCTCTTCGTCGGGTGGAGCAACGACTGGCTCGACCGCGAGCGCGACCGGCGCAGTGGGCGTTCGGACAAGCCGATCGCGGCCGGCGAGGTGGCCGCGTCGGCCGTGGGTCGCGCCGCGCTCGTCGCGGTCGCGCTGTGCGTCCCGCTGTCGCTGGCGAACGGCTGGCGGGCCGGCCTCGTGCACCTCGCCGCGGTGGCCAGCGCCGGGCTGTACAACCTGCGGGTCAAGGCCACGGTGGCGTCGCCGCTGCCGTACGCGTTCTCGTTCGGCTCGCTGCCGTACGTCGTCACCTACGGCCTGCCCGGCCACCCCGCGCCGCGGCCGTGGGCACCGCTGGCGGCGTCGTTGCTGGGCATGGGCGCGCACTTCGTGAACACGCTGCCCGACCAGGGCGACGACCTGCGCGAGGGGATCCGCGGCCTGCCGCAACGGATCGGCCGGACGCCGTCGCTGCTCTGCGGCGCCGCGCTGCTGCTCGCCGCCGGCGTGGCGCTGGCCGTGCTGCCTGACGGCGGGCCGGGTGCGGCGATCGTCCTGCTCGGCGCGCAGGCGGCGTGCGTCGCCGCCCTCGTCGTCGCCGCGCGGCTCGGTCGCGAACGCCTGGCGTGGACGTTGACGATCGGCTCCGCCGTGCTGGCCGTCGCGCTGCTGCTCGCGCAGGGCTCGGCGCTCGCCTGATCGATCGCGTCGTTCGCCGGCCCGCGCGGCGCGGCGCGCGGTTTCTGTCACACCCGCCTTCTACCGTCTCCGGCATGGCTTCCAAGGCGGCGACCCGCCCCGCGTACCGGTGCACCGAGTGCGGCCAGACGGCCCCCCGGTGGGTCGGCCGCTGCCCCGAGTGCCAGGCGTGGGGCTCCGTGTCGGAGGTCGGTGCCGCCGTCGTGCGCGCCGTGCGCGCGGGGCCGGTGTCGGCGCCGGCGCTGCCCATCGGCGAGGTCGACGTGACCGCCGCCGCCGCGCGGCCGACCGGCGTGGCCGAGCTGGACCGGGTGCTCGGCGGCGGGCTCGTGCCGGGCGCCGTGTGCCTGCTCGCCGGCGAGCCCGGCGTCGGGAAGTCCACGCTGCTGCTGGAGGTCGCGCACCGCTGGGCCGCGCCCGGCGCGCGGGCGCTGATCGTGTCCGGCGAGGAGTCCGCGTCGCAGGTGCGGCTGCGCGCGGGGCGGACCGCCGCGCTGTCGCCCGACCTGTACCTCGCGTCGGAGACCGACCTCGGCGCCGTGCTCGGTCACGTCGACGCGGTGGCGCCGACGTTGCTCGTCGTGGACTCGATCCAGACCGTCGCGCACCCGGAGGTCGACGGCGGGGCGGGCGGCGTGACGCAGGTGCGCGAGTGCGCGGCGGCGTTGATCAAGGTGGCGAAGGAACGCAACATCGCCACCGTTCTCGTCGGCCACGTCACCAAGGACGGCGCGATCGCCGGGCCGCGCGTGCTCGAGCACCTGGTCGACGTCGTGCTGCACTTCGAGGGGGATCGGCACGCGTCGTTGCGGCTCGTCCGCGCGGTGAAGAACCGCTTCGGCCCCGCCGACGAGGTCGGCTGCTTCGAGCTCGGCGACGCCGGGATCGTCGGGCTGCCCGACCCGTCCGGGCTGTTCCTGTCGCGGTCGGCCGAGCCGGTGCCGGGCACCTGCGTGACCATCTCCGTCGAGGGCCGCCGCCCGCTCGTCGCCGAGGTGCAGGCGCTCGCCGTGCCGTCGTCGGGCGGCTACCCGCGGCGCACCGCGAGCGGCCTCGACTCCAACCGGCTCGCCATGCTGCTCGCCGTGCTCGAACGCCGTACCGGCACGACGCTCAAGGACTACGACGTCTACGCGTCCACCGTCGGCGGCGTACGGCTGCAGGAGCCGGCCGTGGACCTCGCGCTGGCGCTCGCGCTGGCCGGGGCGAAGACCAACCGCGCCGCGCCGCACGGCCTCGTCGCGATCGGCGAGGTCGGCCTCGCGGGGGACGTACGGCGGGTCGGCGCCGTCGGCCGCCGGCTGGCCGAGGCCGCCCGGCTCGGCTTCACGCACGCGCTGGTGCCCCCCGGCACCGCGCCCGCGCCGGGTGCCGCCCCGCCCGGCATCGCCGTGAAGGAGGTGGACACCCTCGCCGCCGCGCTGAACGCCACCCACTGACCCGGCCGCGGCCTCCGGCGCCTACCCCAACTGTGAAGATCACCACGCGGAGCACCCGCACCCCCGGCTTCACAGAACGTCGCCGCGCCACGGCCCCGCCCACCCGCGCGGGCCGGCGCGGCCGGGACCGGGCGCCCGGCGCGCACGCGGTGGCCCCTCACCCCGACAAACACGCCACGTGTCGCCACCGTGCAACCTCCTGGGCAGCACGGGCGTCATACCGGACAATGAGCGCCGTACCGTGGGACCCGCCCGCGCCGCCCCTCCTTCCCCGGGGAGCGACGCTGGCGCCCGTCCGCGACGTTTCCGACGAGCCGAGGAGAACGGTGGCCGCACCGGACCGTGACGAGCAGCTGCTCGCCACCCTGGCCGCCGTCGCCCCGGGCACGCCGCTGCGCGACGGCCTGGAACGCATCCTGCGCGGCAACACCGGCGCGCTGATCGTGCTCGGCCACAACAAGCTCGTGGAGAGCCTCTGCACGGGCGGGTTCGAGCTCGACGTGGAGTTCAGCTCCACGCGGCTGCGCGAGCTGGCGAAGATGGACGGCGCCGTCGTGCTCTCCGACGACCTGCAACGGATCGTCCGCGCCGCCGTGCACCTCGTCCCGGACCCGACGATCGCGACCGAGGAGTCGGGCACCCGGCACCGGACGGCCGAGCGGGTGGCGAAGCAGACCGGCTACCCGATCATCTCGGTCAGCCAGTCGATGAAGATCATCGCGCTCTACGTCGACAGCCGCCGGCACGTGCTCGACAACGGCGCCGCGATCCTCAGCCGCGCGAACCAGGCGCTCGCCACCCTGGAGCGTTACAAGCTGCGCCTGGACGAGGTGGCCGGCGCGCTGTCCGCGCTGGAGGTCGAGGACCTGGTGACGGTCCGCGACGTCCTCGCGGTGAGCCAGCGCATCGAGATGGTGCGGCGGATCGCCCGCGAGATCGAGGGCTACGTCATCGAGCTCGGCGCCGACGGCCGCCTGATGAACCTCCAGCTCGAGGAGCTGATGGCCGGCGTCGAGGTGGACCGCGAGCTGGTGGTGCGCGACTACGCGCCGACCGGCCGCAAGGCGCGGGCGGTCGAGGAGATCCTGGACGACCTCGACCGGCTCAGCCCGGAGGACATGCTGGACCTCACGGCGCTGGCGCGGGTGGTCGGCTTCCCGACCGGCGCCGACGCGCTGGAGGCGCCGCTGTCGCCGCGCGGCTACCGCCTGCTCGCCAAGGTGCCGCGGCTGCCCCGGCTCGTGGTGGACCGGCTGGTCGAGCACTTCGCCAGCCTGCAGAAGCTGCTCGCCGCCGGCGTGGACGACCTCCAAGTGGTCGAGGGCGTGGGCGAGACGCGCGCCAAGACGGTCCGCGAGGGCCTCAGCCGGCTCGCCGAGTCGAGCATCCTCGAACGGTACGTCTGACGCACTCGCCGTTCCCGCCGGAGCCGCCGCCGTTCCCCGTGATGGTGCAGCGGTGGGACGACCTGACGTTCCTGCACTGGTCCTACGACGCCGCCACCGTCCAGGCGCTGCTGCCACCCGGCATCGAGGTGGAGACGTACGACGGCCTGGCGTGGGTGGGGCTCGTGCCGTTCCGGATGACGGTGCTGCCGGCCAGCCGCTTCCCCGAGACGAACGTCCGCACCTACGTCCGCGGCCCCGACGGCCGCACCGGCGTGTGGTTCTTCTCGCTCGACGCCGACAACCTCGGCGCCGTCGCGACGGCGCGGGCGACGCTGAACCTGCCGTACCAGTACGCCCGGATGGCCGTCGGGCGCCGCGGCGACACGGTCCGCTACCGCTCGCGCAGGCACCTCACGAAGAACGCCCCCAGCGACGTCGCCGTCGAGGTCGGCGCCCCCTACGACGCGCCGACCGACTTCGACCACTGGCTGACGGCGCGGTTCCGGCTCTGGACGACGATCGCGGGCCGGCCGGGCAGCGTCCGGGCGCACCACCCGCCCTGGCCGCTGCGCCACGCGCGCGTGACGCGCCTGGACAGCGCGCTGGTCGAGAGCGCGGGGCTACCCGCTCCCCACGGCGAGCCGCTCGTGCACTTCTCCGACGGGGTACGCGTCAAGATCGGCTTCTGAGGACATCTTCCGCACGTCCACCAGGAAGACGGGGCCGGCCGAGCCGCGCAGCACCGCCTCGACATACGGGGGCAACGCCTCCCGCGCGGTCGACTCCTCCTCGGCGAGCGTCTCGCGCCCGACGACGGCCGAGACGGCGTCGCAGACGAACCCGTACTCGCGCCCCTCCTCGCTCAGCACGAGCACGTCGCCGGGACCGCCGGGGGTGCGGCGCACGTCGACCACCGGCAACGACGTCCCGCGCAGGTCGAGCACGCCGGCCAGCGGCGCGCGCATGCCCGGCAACGTCACCAGCTCGGTCAGCCGCACGACCTCGCGGACCAGCTCGATGCGGGTCGCCAGGTCGCGCCCGTCGAGCCGGAACGTCACGTAGTCGCTCATCACGCCCTCCGTCCGCCGGCGAGCTGCCAGCACATCTCCACCAGCTCGGTCACGCTCCGCCCGCCGAGCTCCGTAGCGTCCGCGTCGGTGCCGTCCAGCGTCTCCGCCGCCGCCCGGTAGGACCGCGCGGCGCCGACCATGTCGCCGAGCCGCGACAGCACGCCGGCCAGCAGGAAGTGCGCGAAGCCGGCCATCGGGTCGACGTAGATCGCCTTGCGCAGCTCGACCAGGGCGTCGGCGTCGCGGCCGAGGTTCGCCAGCGCGAGGCCGTGCAGGTAGTGCGCGTCGGCGCGCATGGTGTCGTTGCGCGCGACCGCGGCGGCGAGCGCGGCGGCGTCGGCGTAGCGGCCCTGGCGCAGCGCGGCGCGCACCTCGTCCACCGGGTCGGTCGCGGCCGCCGCCGGCGCGGCCTGGACCGGGAACGACCGGCGCGGGAACGGCAGCACGCGCGGCTTGGTCAGCACCTCCCACGCCGAGCGCGAGCCGGCCCGGCGGTCCTTCGCCCCGACCCGGCGCTCGCCCTCCGGCGGCAGCCCGTCGTCGCCGGTACGCCGGTCCGGCAGCACCGAGCGGCGCTCGCCCTCGCCGGTGTCGCGCCGGTACACGAACGCGTCCCCCAGCGTGACGAGCCGGAACTCGTCGTTGATCTGCCACAGCGTCTCGGAGTGCCCGAGGAACAGGTACCCGCCCTCGGACAGCGCGGTGTGGAACTGGCGCATCAGCCGCCGCGTGGTGTCCCGGGCGAAGTAGATCGTGACGTTGCGGCAGAGCAGCAGGTCGATCGGCTCGGCGAACGGCACCGGCTCGGTGACGAGGTTGTGGTGGCGGAACTCCACCAGCTCCCGCACCTCCGGCCGCACGACGTACTCGTCGCCCTGCCGGATGAACCATCGCTCCACGTCCTCGCGCGGCGCCGTGTGCAGCGCGCGGGCGCCGTAGCGGCCCTCGCGCGCGGCGGCCAGCGCGCGCGTGGACACGTCGGTCGCGACGACCCGTACGTCCCACCCGTCGGTGAGCGGCAGCAGCTCGCGCAGCAGCATCGCGACGCTGTACGGCTCCTCGCCGGTCGAGCACCCGGCGCTCCAGATGCGCAGCCGCCGGGTGCCGGAAGCCGCGGCGCGCTTCACGAGCTGCGGCAGCACGTGCTGGCGCAGCGCGCGGAACTGCGGGGGGTTCCGGAAGAAGTGCGTCTCCTGGATCGTGACGGCGTTGAGCAGCGCCTGGACCTCGTCCGGCGACGACGGCAGCAGCGCCAGGTACTCGTCCACCGTCGCGACCTGGCAGGCGGTGAGCCGCTCGCCGAGCGAGTACGACAGCGAGTCGCGGCGCGAGTCGTCGAAGACCAGGCCCGCCTTCTCGGTGAGCAGGTTGCGCACGCGGTCGAAGTCGCGTTCCGACAGGTCGATCCTCACGGCTCGTCCCGCAGCAGCTCGAGGATGGCCGGGCCGATCTCCGGCAGCGGGAGCTGGTGCTCGACCGCGCCGGCCGCCCACGCGGCGGCGGGCATGCCGTAGACGGCGGAGGTCGCCTCGTCCTGGCCGATGGTGATCGCGCCGCGGTCGCGCATCGCCTTGAGCCCGGCCGCGCCGTCGCGGCCCATGCCGGTGAGCATGACCCCGATCGACTCGGCGCCCACCGACTGGGCCACCGACTCGAACGACGCGTCGATGCCCGGCACGTGGAACTGGCGTTCCGGCGCGGGCTCGCACACCACGCGCAGGTGGTCGCGGACGAGCAGGTTCAGCCCGGACGGCGCGACGGTCACGGTGCCCGGCGTCAGCCGCTTGCCGGTGCCGCCCTGCACGACCGGCAGCGCGCAGATCTGGTCCAGCCACGACACCAGGCCGGGCACGAACCCGTCCGCCATGTGCTGCACGACGAGCACGGCGGGCGCGAAGTCCGCGGGCAGGCAGCCGAGCACGGTGGCGAGCGCCTGCGGGCCGCCGGTCGACGCGCCGATCGCGACGAGCTGCACGGTCCCCGGCCGCCGCGCGTCGATGGTGGCGGGCCGGGCGAACGGCTCCGCCGGCGCCGGCGCCACGTCGGCGCGGACCGCCTTGGCGGGCACCTTGAGCAGGCCAGGCGACGACGTGCGCAGCCGCCCGCGCGGGTGCGTGATGACGCGCACCCGCGACGCGACGCGCATCCGGCGGCGCAGCTCCTCGGCGTACGCGTCGAGCTGGCCGCCCTCGCCCCACTGCGGCTTCGCGACGACGTCGACGGCGCCGGCCGCTAGGGCGTCGATCGCGTTGGTGGAGTTCTCGCCGTCGACGAACGCCGAGTACACGACGATCGGCGTGGGGCAGCGGGCCATGATGCGCTCGATCGCCTCGATGCCGTTCATCACCGGCAGGTCGAGGTCCATGAGGACGGCGGCCGGCCGGAGTCGCTCGACCATCGCGACGGCCTCCCGGCCGTTGCGGGCCTCGCCGATGACCGAGAACTCCGGGCTGTTCTCCAGCGCCGCGCGCAGGAACCGCCGCTGCACCGGCGAGTCGTCCACCAGCAGCAACGCCACCGGCTCGCGCGCCGCGGCCACGGGCTCCGCCATCAGGCCACCAGCCACGGGGCCAGCAGCAGCGAGACCGCCTCCACGTCGGCGGCCGCGTCCGCGGCGACCTCCAACGGCACGACGTCGGCATCGACGCACGCGCGCACGAGCAGCTCCTCGCAGTGGCGCGCGTACCGCGACGCCGTGGACTCACCGAGCACCGCGGCGCTGCTTGCCAGCGTGTGCGCATGCGAGATCAACGTCCTGGCGGCGGACACCGCGCCGGTCGTGACGACCTCGGCGGCGGCCGACTGCATGCCGGGGAGCCGTGTGGCCACCTCGCCGGCGAACGCGTCGCGCAACGCCGCGACCGCCCGCTCGGGCAGCGCCCGTCCGGCCATGCATCACCCCAACGTCCGACCCTGAGTGATGCTTCGGCCGAACGGGCTAATCCCTTGAGGGCGCTACTGCACGCAGAACTCGTTGCCCTCGGGGTCGGTCATCACGACCCACCGCTCGTACCCTTTGTCCAGCTCGCGCACCTTCGTCGCGCCGGCCGTGACCAGCCGCTCGACCTCCGCGTCGACGGCGTCCTTGCCGACGTTCACGTCGAGGTGGACGCGGTTCTTGGCGGCCTTCTCCTCCGGCACCTTCTGGAAGAACAGCCGCGGCCCCGCGCCCGCCGGGTCCACGCAGGCGGAGAAGTCGTCGAACCCCTCCTCGATCCCGATCGTCCGCAGGAACGACGGCCAGTCCGCGTAGCCCTCCGGCGGCGGCTGCACGACGTAGTGCAGCGCCGACGCCCAGAACGCCGCCAGCCGCGCCGGGTCCGCGCAGTCGATCGTCACCTGGATGCCGTGCGCCATCGCCTCACCCCGTCAACGTGAACGTGTCGCCCGTCGACACGACCTGACCGAACCGCCCGGTCACGCGGTACGTCCCCGGCCCCGCGGCCTCCGCGCCGGCCGGGCAGCCGGCCGCCGAGCGCTTGCGCGACCACGTGACGGAGAACGTCACCGGCGCCGCGCCCGGCTGCAACGTCACCACCTGCGATCCGCCGCCGGGCGAGCAGTCGTCGCTCGACCAGACGCGGTCGTTGCCGCTGCGCACGATGATCTCGCGGGCCGCCTGGCCGACGTCGCGGGTGCACGGCACCGCGCCCTTGTTGGCCACGCCGATCGTCAGGATCGGCCGCCGGGACGCGGGGTAGGTCTGCGCGTCGGCCCGGGCCGAGACGACGACGCCGGAGTCGGGGCAGGGCGCGAGCGCGGCGGTGGCCGTCGCGGAGGCGGCGGGCCGGCCGGTCGGCTGACCGGTCGGCGAGGCCGCGGCGGAGGGCGAGGTCGAGGGCGTCACGACGCCCGGCTTGCCGTCGCCGCCGCAGGTGGTGAACAGCAGCGCGAGGAGCACGAACGCCACGCCGAGGGTGACCAGCCGGCGCCGCCAGTACACCGACGGCGGCAGCGGTCCGCGGGGGTGCAGGAGGGCGTCGGCGTCCATGATGCCGCCGAGCCTACGATGCCAACCGTGCCGCTCGCCGAGGCGCTGCTCCCCTGGTACGCCGCCACCGCGCGCGACCTGCCGTGGCGCCGTACCCGGGACCCCTGGGCGATCCTGGTCAGCGAGGTGATGCTCCAGCAGACACCGGTCGCCCGGGTGCTGCCCGCGTACGCCGCCTGGCTCGACCGCTGGCCCACGCCGGCCGCGCTCGCCGCCGACTCGCCCGGCGAGGCGGTCCGGATGTGGGGCCGCCTCGGCTACCCACGCCGCGCGCTGCGGCTGCACGCCGCCGCGACCGCGATCGGCGACGGGCCGTTCCCGGACACCCTCGACGGGCTGCTCGCGCTGCCGGGCGTCGGCGCGTACACGGCGCGGGCGGTGGCGTCGTTCGCTTTCGGGCAGCGGCACCCGGTGGTCGACACCAACGTCCGCCGCGTCGTCGCGCGAGCGGTGCACGGTAGGGGCGAGGCCGGACCGCCGAGCACCGCCCGCGACCTGACCGACGTCGAGCCGTTCCTGCCCGAGGAGGGCGCGGACGTCTTCGGCGCGGCGCTGATGGAGCTCGGCGCCGTCGTCTGCACCGCCCGGGCGCCGCGCTGCGACGCGTGCCCGGTCGCGGCGGCCTGCGCGTGGCGCGCGGCCGGACGGCCGGCGTACGACGGGCCGCGGCAACGGCCGCAGGCCTGGCAGGGCACCGACCGCCAGTGCCGCGGCGCGCTGCTCGCGACGCTCCGCGACGCGGCCGGGCCGGTGCCCGCCGAGGGGCTGCGCTGGCCGGACGAGGCGCAGCGCCGGCGCGCGCTCGACGGGCTGCTCGCCGACGGGCTCGCGGTGGCCGTCGACGGAGGGTTCGCGCTGCCGCGCTGAGGGCATCCCCGACGCATGCTCTCCCTGCCCCGAGACATCCGCAGCGTCCTCGACGAGGGCCGCCAGGCGTACGTCGCGATCGTCACCAAGGACGGCCCGCACGTGACCCCCGAGCTGTACGCCGTCGCCGGCGACCAGCTCTGGTTCCTCGTCGCGGCGACCACCCTCAAGGCGCGCGAGATCCCGAACAACACCCGCGTCTCCGGCCTGGTCCGCGTCGGCCACCGCGCCGTCCTGCTCAGCGGGACGGCGGGCACGTACGACGTCCGCAGCCCCGCCGACGTCGGCCGCGCCGTGTCCGACCCGGCCGTGGCCAAGGCGTTGAGCGGGTTCGTGCTGCGCAACGCCGGCGACCTGGCGGGGTTCGGCCGCGACCTGCTCTCGGGACGCCTGGGCCGCAAGGTCCCGCCGCGCCGCGTGCTGATCCGGCTGCGCCCGACGCGGGCCGCGTTGTTCGACGGCACCGCGCTGGTGTCGCGGGTCGGCGACTGGCCAGGCTCGGTGACCGCCGGCGGCATGCCGGAGACGCTGCGCGGCAGCCGTGACGCGGCGGTCGGCTGGCTCGGCCCGGACGGCCCGGTCGCGCTGCCGGCCCGGCTGGACGACGGCTGCGCGTACGTCCCCGCCGCGGCCGCCGCGCTGGCCGGGCTGCCCGCGGAGGCGCCGGCCTGCGTGGTCACCGACGACTACGGCCGCCCCGGACCCGCCGCGAAGTCGGGCACCCTGCTGCGCGGCACCGGCCGCCTCGACGCGGACGGCCGGGCCAGCATCGACGTCGCGAAGACGACGGAGTGGGACGGCATCAAGGCCACGACCACCAGGGCCTAGCCGGGCACCTAGCCCGGGCGCCTAGCCGGGCGGCAGCTCCACCCAGAACGTCGTGCCCGGCGCCTCCGGCGATGGCCGCCGCACGCCCGCGCGGCCGCCGTGCGCCTCGGCGTAGCGCCGCACGATCGCGAGCCCGAAGCCCATGCCGCTCTTGTGCAGCCTGCGGGTGTGCTCGGTCGTCGCGTACCGCTCGAACAGCACCTCGTCGTCGCCGATCGTCTCGCCGGAGTCGTGCACCTCGATCCGCAGCGTCCCGCCGTCCGCGGTGACGCGGAGCGACACCGGCGGCTCGCCGGCCGTGACGGCGTTGCGGACGAGCTGGTCGAGGATCTCGCGCACCATCACCGGGTCGACGAGGACCGTGGCGTCCTCGGCCTCGACGGCGACGTCCGGGTACGCCTCCCGCACCGGCCGGAGGAGCGTCTCGACGGTCACCTCGCCGCGCTGCGCGACGACCGTGCGGGTCTCGAGCTGCTCGTCGATCAGCACGCCGCGGGTGAACGCGTCCAGCCGGTCGAACGCCCGCACCAGGCCGGCCAGCGCCCGGTCGCGCTGCTCCGCGGTGAGCCGGTCGAAGTGCTGGGTGAGCATCGACGCGTAGCCCTTCCCGATGCCGAGCCAGTTGCGCGTGTCGTGGCGCAGCGCGTCGTTGACCTCGCGCCGGCGTTCCTGCTCCGCCGGGTCCATGCCCCAAGCATCGCAAAGGGCCGCGGGGAAAGTCTCCCCGCGGCCCTCGCGAACGGTCCTCCGGCTACGACGCGGAGCTGTCTCCCGCCGAGCCCGCCATGTCCACCGGCGGCGCGTCCGGCAACGCGTCGGGCTTGGACTCGCCGCGGAAGGTGAACGTCGCGTCGGCCTCCTCGCCCTCCACGTCGACCACGACGATCTGGCCGGGCCCGAGCTCCTTGTAGAGGATCTTCTCGGACAGCGTGTCCTCGATCTCGCGCTGGATCGTGCGACGCAGCGGCCGGGCACCGAGCACCGGGTCGTAGCCCTTGTGCGCCAGCAGGAGCTTGGCGGCCGGCGTGAGCTCGAGCGCCATGTCCTTGTTCTTGAGCTGCGTGTCGACGCGGTTCAGCATCAGGTCGACGATCTCGACGATCTCCTCCTGCGAGAGCTGGTGGAAGACGATCACGTCGTCGATGCGGTTGAGGAACTCCGGCCGGAAGTGCTGCTTGAGCTCCTCGTGGACCTTGTTCTTCATCCGCTCGTAGTTGCCGGCCGGGTCGTGCGCCTTGGAGAAGCCGAGGTTCATGCCCTTGGCGATGTCCCGGGTGCCGAGGTTCGTGGTCATGATGATCACGGTGTTCTTGAAGTCGACCACGCGGCCCTGGGAGTCGGTCAGGCGGCCGTCCTCCAGGATCTGCAGCAGCGTGTTGAAGACGTCGGGGTGCGCCTTCTCGACCTCGTCGAACAGCACCACGGAGAACGGCTTGCGCCGCACCCGCTCGGTGAGCTGGCCGCCCTCGTCGTACCCGACGTAGCCGGGGGGCGAGCCGACCAGGCGCGAGACGGTGTGCTTCTCCATGAACTCGCTCATGTCGAGCATGATCAGCGAGTCCTCGTCGCCGAACAGGAACTCGGCGAGCGTCTTCGACAGCTCGGTCTTACCGACACCCGAGGGGCCGGCGAAGATGAACGAGCCGCCGGGGCGCTTGGGGTCCTTGAGCCCGGCCCGGGTGCGCCGGATCGCCTGGGATACGGCCTTGATGGCCTGCTCCTGGCCGATGACGCGCCGGTGCAGCTCGTCCTCCATGCGGAGCAGGCGGGCGGTCTCCTCCTCGGTCAGCTTGAAGACCGGGATGCCGGTCCACGTGGCCAGGACCTCGGCGATCTGCTCCTCGTCCACCTCGGCGACGACGTCCATGTCGCCGGCCTTCCACTCCTTCTCCCGCTGCGCCTTCTCCTGCAGGAGGTTCTTCTCCTTGTCGCGCAGCGAGGCGGCCTTCTCGAAGTCCTGCGCGTCGATCGCGCTCTCCTTCTCGCGGCGCACCTGGGCGATCCGCTCGTCGAACTCGCGCAGGTCCGGCGGCGCGGTCATCCGGCGGATGCGCATGCGCGAGCCGGCCTCGTCGATGAGGTCGATCGCCTTGTCCGGCAGGAACCGGTCGGAGATGTAGCGGTCGGCGAGCGTCGCGGCGGCGACCAGCGCGGAGTCCGTGATGGACACCCGGTGGTGCGCCTCGTAGCGGTCGCGCAGGCCCTTGAGGATCTCGATGGTGTGGGCGACCGACGGCTCGCCGACCTGGATCGGCTGGAACCGGCGCTCCAGCGCCGCGTCCTTCTCCAGGTGCTTGCGGTACTCGTCCAGCGTCGTCGCGCCGATCGTCTGCAGCTCGCCGCGGGCCAGCATCGGCTTGAGGATGCTCGCCGCGTCGATCGCGCCCTCGGCGGCACCCGCGCCCACCAACGTGTGCAGCTCGTCGATGAACAGGATGATGTCGCCGCGGGTCTTGATCTCCTTGAGGACCTTCTTCAGCCGCTCCTCGAAGTCACCGCGGTAACGGCTGCCCGCCACCAGCGCGCCGAGGTCCAGCGTGTAGAGCTGCTTGTCCTTCAACGTCTCCGGGACCTCGCCGCGGACGATCGCCTGCGAGAGACCCTCGACCACGGCGGTCTTGCCGACGCCGGGCTCGCCGATGAGGACGGGGTTGTTCTTGGTACGGCGCGAGAGCACCTGCATCACGCGCTCGATCTCCTTCTCGCGCCCGATCACCGGGTCGAGACGGGACTCGCGCGCGGCCTGCGTGAGGTTCCGGCCGAACTGGTCGAGCACCAGGCTCGTCGTCGGCGTGCCCTCGCCGGGACCGCCCGCACCGGCCGGCTCGCCCTTGCCGCCCTGGTAGCCCGAGAGGAGCTGGATGACCTGCTGGCGCACGCGGTTGAGGTCCGCGCCGAGCTTCACGAGCACCTGCGCCGCCACGCCCTCACCCTCGCGGATGAGGCCGAGCAGGATGTGCTCGGTGCCGATGTAGTTGTGGCCGAGCTGGAGCGCTTCGCGCAGGGAGAGCTCGAGCACCTTCTTGGCCCGGGGGGTGAACGGGATGTGCCCGCTGGGCGCCTGCTGGCCCTGGCCGATGATCTCCTCGACCTGCTGCCGCACGCCTTCCAGCGAGATGCCGAGGGACTCCAGCGCCTTCGCGGCGACACCCTCGCCCTCGTGGATCAGGCCGAGCAGGATGTGCTCGGTCCCGATGTAGTTGTGGTTGAGCATCCTGGCCTCTTCCTGGGCCAGGACCACGACGCGCCGGGCGCGGTCCGTGAAGCGCTCGAACATGTGCTGTCTCCCTGTCGGGAAAGCCGGTCACCGGGCGTGGCGACCGCCTCCCGTCATCGTAGTGCCGGGGTGGTTTCCGTGTGCTTCTCCTTCCAACTCCCTCGTACCGACGCGTGTTCCCCCTCCGGCGTTCCGCCAACCGGGTCCCGGACGTGCGACGGGTCCCGGCGCGCGATGCGCCGGGACCCGTCGTTCGTGCGGTGACCGCCGTGCGGGCGGCGGTCGTATTCCCCCGAATGCCCCCGTGCTGCCTACTTGCCGTTCGCCGCCTCGTACTGCGCCACGATGTCGCTGCTCAGGCGGCCGCGCTCCGACACCTTGATGCCCTTCTTGCGGGCCCACGCGCGGATCTCCTGCGTGCGCTGCCGGTCGCCGCCCGAACGGCTGCCGCCGCGGCCGCGGCCACGACCGCCGCCGCCCGTCGCGCGGCGGGCCGCGCCGACGTACGTCGCGACGCTGTCGCGGAGCTGCTTGGCGTGCTTGTCGCACAGGTCGATCTCGTACGACTGGCCGTCGAAGCCGAAGCCGACGGTCTCGCTGCCGGGCTTGCCGCCCTCGCAGATGTCGCACACGAGCAGTACTTGAACCTTCTGCGCCACGTTTCTCTCCCTGGGCATGCGGGGGGAATGTTCCGAGCGAGCGAATCGTGCACCCGGAAGAGAGGAAATGCAAAACATCGCGCGGCGTGTCGCGTTGACCTACTCCGGTCGTAGCAACGGGAAAAGGATGACGTCGCGGATGCTCGGCGCGCCGGTGAGAAGCACGACCAGCCGGTCGATGCCCATGCCCATGCCACCGCTCGGCGGCATTCCGTACTCCATCGCGCGCAGGAAGTCCTCGTCGAGCTCCATCGCCTCCGGGTCGCCCGCCGCCTTCAACGCCGCCTGCTCGGTCAGCCGCCGGCGCTGCTCCACGGGGTCCACCAGCTCGGAGTACGCCGTGCCGACCTCGCGGCCCAGCGCGACGAGGTCCCAGCGCTCGGCGAGCAGCGGGTCGTCGCGGTGCTCGCGGGTCAGCGGCGACACGTCCTTGGGGAAGTCCGTGAAGAACGTCGGCCCCACGGTCCGCGACTCCACCAGGCGCTCGTACATCTCCAGCACGATCGCGCCCGCGCCCCACTTCGGGTCCACCGGGACGCCCAGCTCGTCGGCCTGCTTGCGCAGCACGTCGACCCCGGCGTCGAGGCGCACCTCGAACCCCGCGGCATCGGAGATGGCGCGCAGGATCGGCACCTTCGGCCATTCCCCGGAGAGGTCCAGCGTCCCGCCGTCGGGCGTCGGCACGACGAGCGAGCCGTGCACCGCGAGCGCCGCCTCCTGGATCAGCTCGCGGGTCAACGTCGCCATCGTGTCGTAATCGCCGTAGGCCTCGTAGACCTCGATCATCGTGAACTCGGGGTTGTGCCTGGTGTCGATGCCCTCGTTGCGGAAGTTCCGGTTGATCTCGAACACCCGCTCGACCCCGCCGACGACGAGCCGCTTCAAATACAGCTCGGGCGCGATTCGCAGGTACAGGCGCATGTCGAGCGCGTTGTGGTGCGTCGTGAACGGCCGCGCGGTCGCCCCGCCGTGGATCGGCTGGAGCATCGGCGTCTCGACCTCGAGGAAGCCGCGCCCGGCGAGCGACTCGCGCAGCGTCCGCACGACGGTGGAGCGGGTGCGCACCATCTCGCGCGTCTCGGGGTTCACGATCAGGTCCACGTAACGCTGCCGCACCCGCGACTCGACGTCGGTGAGGCCCTTGTGCTTGTCCGGCAGCGGGCGCAGCGACTTGCTCGTCATCCGCCACTCGGTCGCCAGCACGGAGAGCTCGCCGCGCCGCGACGTGATGACCTCGCCGGTCACGCCGACGTGGTCGCCGATGTCCACGAACGCCTTCCACGCCTCCAGGCGCTCCTCGCCGACCTTGTCGAGCGAGAGCATCACCTGGACGTCGCCGCTGCCGTCCCGCAGCGTGGCGAACGTCAGCTTGCCGGTGACCCGGTTCAGCACCACGCGGCCGGTGACGCCGACGACGTCGCCGGTGAACGTGTCCGCGGGCAGGTCGCCGTAGCGCTCGCGCAGCGCGCCGAGCGTCGTGGTGCGGGGGTAGCCGACGGGGTACGCCTGCTCGCCCGCCTCCGCGAGCCGGTCCAGCTTGTCCCGCCGGACGCGCATCTGCTCCGGGAGGTCGGTCTCTTCGGTCATTGCCCCGCGTTCTTCTCGTAGACGAGCCGCAGCCCCACCAGCGTCAGCCACGGCTCGTGCACGTCGACCATGGTCGACGCGTCGAGCACGACCGGCGCGAGGCCGCCCGTGGCGATGACGCGGGCGCTGCCGCCGAGCTCCTTGACCATGCGTTCGACGATGCCGTCGATCTGTCCGGCGAAGCCGTAGACGATGCCGCTCTGCAACGCCTCCACCGTCGACTTGCCGATGACGTTGCGCGGCTTCGCGAGCTCGACCTTGCGGAGCTGCGCGCCGGCCGCCGACAAGGCCTCGACGGAGATGCCGATGCCGGGCGCGATCGCGCCGCCGAGGTACTCGCCCTTCTCGCTCACCGCGTCGAACGTCGTCGCCGTCCCGAAGTCCACGACGACGCACGGCCCGCCGTAGAGGTGCACGGCGGCCACCGCGTTGACGATCCGGTCCGCGCCGACCTCCTTGGGGTTGTCGGTGAGGATCGGCACGCCGGTGCGGATGCCCGGCTCGACCACGACGGCGTTGTAGTGGAAGTACCGTCGAGTCATCTCGCGCAGCGCCTGCGTCACCGTCGGCACGACGGAGCCGACGCAGACGCCGGTGACGTGGCGTTCGAACGACATGCCGTGCAGCGCCAGGAAGCCCTGGAACATCAGCGCCAGCTCGTCGGGGGTGCGCCGGTCGTCGGTCCCGATGCGCCAGTGGTCGACCAGCTCGTCGCCGCGGAAGACCCCGATGACGGTGTGGGAGTTGCCGACGTCCACGGCGAGCAGCACGTCAGCCCCCTTCCCGCGGCCTCAGGTCGAACCCCATGTCGAGCACCGGCGCGGAGTGCGTCAGCGCGCCGACGGAAAGGTAGTCCACGCCGGTCTCGGCGACCTCGCGCGCCCGGTCCAGGGTGAGCCCGCCGCTGGCCTCCAGCCGCGCCCGGCCGCCCGCGATCCGTACGCACTCGCGCAGCTCGTCGAGCGTCATGTTGTCCAGCAGCAGCAGGTCCGCGCCCGCCCCGATCGCCGGCTCCACCTGCTCGACCCGGTCCACCTCGACCTCGACCGGGACGTCGGGGAACGTCGCCCGCACCGCGCGGTACGCCTCCACGACGCCGCCCGCGGCGATCACGTGGTTGTCCTTCACCATCGCCGCGTCGGACAGGCCCATCCGGAACCCGCTCCCCCCGCCGCAGCGCACGGCGTACTTCTCCAGCACCCGCAGGCCCGGCGTCGTCTTGCGGGTGTCGAGGATGCGCGCCTTGGTGCCCTCGACGGCGTCGACCCACCGGCGCGTCGCGGTGGCGACGCCGGAGAGGTGGCAGATCAGGTTGAGCGCGGTGCGCTCGGCGGTGAGCAGCGTGCGGGTCAGGCCGACCGCCGTGAGCACGACGTCACCGTCGCGTACGTCGTCGCCGTCGGCCGCGCGCATCGTCACGTCGAGGTCGTCGTCGGCGGCGAGCTCGAACACCGCGGCCGCGACCGGGATGCCGGCCACGACGCCGGGCGCGCGGACCACGATGTCGGCGACGCCCTCCTGGTCGAACGGCACCGTCGCCACGCTCGTCACGTCGACGCCGCCCATCAGGTCCTCGTCCAGCGCCCGGCGCGCGACGTCCGTGACGTGGTCGGGGTCGAGGCCGGCGTTGCGCAGGGTGTCGGCGACCAGCGGGGTGAGCCTCATGCGTTGCCCTCCAGCGGGTGGAACTCACTGACGACCGTGCCGTCCACGAGGCGTTGCGTGACGTGGCCGAGCCACGCGTCGCTCGCGTCCGGGAAGTCCTCGCGCCAGTGGCCGCCACGGGTCTCCTCGCGGACGGTGGCGGCGGCCGTGATGGCGTTGGCGACGGCGTGCAGGTTCGTGGTCTCCCACGACTCCGTGCGCGGCTCGTCGGCGCGGCGTTGCCCGATCTCCTCCAGGCGCTTCGCCGTCTGCGCCAGCGAGTCCGCGCTGCGCAGCACGCCGGCGCCCTCGGTCATCGCGTGGGCCAGGTCGAGCCGCGCCGTCGGCTCGATCAGCCCGGCCGCGCGCGGGTCGGCGACCGGCTCGGCGTGCGGCGGCAGGTCGGCCAGCGCGTCCACGATGCGGTGCGCGAAGACGAGCCCTTCGAGGAGGGAGTTGGACGCGAGGCGGTTGGCGCCGTGCACGCCGGTGCACGCGACCTCGCCACAGGCGAACAGGCCGGGGATCGACGTGCGGCCGTCGAGGTCGGTGCGCACGCCGCCGCTGGCGTAGTGCGCGGCGGGCGCGACCGGGATCGGCGCGACGACCGGGTCGACGCCGGCCTCGCGGCAGCGGGCGACGATCGTCGGGAAGTGGCTGAGCAGCTTGTCCGCGCCGAGCCCGCGCGCGTCGAGGTACAGGTGGTCCACGTCCTGCCGCGCCATCAGCCGGCTCATGGCCTTGGCGACCACGTCGCGCGGCGCGAGGTCGCCGAGCGGGTGCACGCCGTCCATGACGCGGTCGCCCGCGGCGTCGCGCAGGATCGCGCCCTCGCCGCGCATCGCCTCGGTGATCAGCGGCTGCTGCCCGCCGACGCCGCCGGGCAGGTGCAGCGCCGTCGGGTGGAACTGCACGAACTCCATGTCCTGCACGACCGCCCCCGCGCGCAGCGCGAGCGCGACGCCGTCGCCGGTGGAGACGGACGGGTTCGTGGTCGAGGAGTACACCTGGCCGAGGCCGCCGCTGGCGAGCACGACCGCTCTTGCGAGGACGGCCCCCACGCCGTCGACCGTGCCCTCGCCGAGGACGTGCAGCGTGAGGCCCGCGGCGCGGCCGTCCGCGCTCCTGAGCAGGTCGAGGACGAGCGCGTGCTCGATCAGCTCGATGTCCGGCGCCTCGCGGACGGCGTCGACCAGGGCGCGTTCGACCTCGGCGCCGGTGGCGTCCTTCGCGTGCACGACGCGGTGCCGGAGGTGGCCGCCCTCGCGGGTCATCGCGAGCTCGCCGTCCTCCATGTCGAACCGCGCGCCCAGCGCGATCAGGTCGCGGACGCGTTGCGGCCCCTCGGTGACCAGCACCTCGACGGCGTTCGGGTCGCAGAGCCCGACGCCGGCGACGAGCGTGTCCTGCAGGTGCTCCTGCGGGGAGTCCAGCGGCGAGAGCGCGGCGGCGATGCCGCCCTGCGCCCAGCGGGTGGCCGAGTGGTCGACGTACGCCTTGGTGACGAGCAGCACCCGGCCCACCGACCGCGCGCGCAGCGCCGCCGTGAGCCCGGCGATCCCGGAGCCGACCACGACGACGTCGGCGGTCAGCGTCCAGCCCGGGTCGGGCGCGGCCAGCCGCGCCGGGATGCTCACGCCACCACCGATCGCGCCGCCGCCGGTGCCCACCTCGCCGCCGATCGCGCGACCGGGTCGCGAGATCGGTCACGGCCGTGCGCGGGCCGCGACCGGGTCGCGAAATCAGTGGGGGCGGTCACGTCACGTCACGTCACGTCACTGGAGGATGTCGCCGCGTACCAGGTGGGTGCGCAGGTCGCCGTGGCTCGCGTCCCAGGCCGGCTCCTCGATGCCGTCCGGCAGCGCGTCGGCGGGGTCGTGCGAGGTGCCGCAGATGTGGTTGTCGGCGTCCACGAACACCACGCTCGGCTCCAGCTCCCGCGCCTCGGCGTCGGTCACCGTGCAGTAGCTGATGATGATCACGATGTCGCCGGCGTGGACGAGCCGGGCGGCGGCGCCGTTGATGCCGATGACGCCGGAGCCGCGGGGGCCGGCGATGACGTACGTCTCGAGCCGGGCGCCGTTCGTGACGTCGACGATGGCGACCTGCTCGCCGGGCAGCAGGTCGGCGGCGTCCATGAGGTCGGCGTCGATGGTGACGGACCCGACGTAGTGGAGATCCGCCTGCGTCACCGTGGCGCGGTGGATCTTGGACTTGAGCATGGTGCGGAACACGGGTCACGTCTCCTTCGAGTACATGCCTGTCAGGCCGGGTGGCCTACCGAGATTGTGACGTTGTCGATCAGCCTGGTCGAGCCCGACCACGCCGCGACGGCCAGCAGCGCCGCCTCGTGAGAACGATCCAGCTCCTCCAGGGTGTCGGGGTCGACGAGCGCCAGGTAGTCGAGCCGCAGCCGTTCCTCCTCAACAAGAACGGCCCGCGCGGCGTTCCTGACGGCCTCCGGCCCGCCCGCCGCCGCGGCCGCGCCGGCGCGCAGCGCCCGCGACAGCGCCAGCGCCGCGTTGCGCTCGTCTGGCGAGAGGTAGGCGTTGCGGCTGGACAGCGCGAGCCCGTCCGGCTCGCGCACCGTCGGCACCCCGACGACCTCCACGTCGAAGTCGAGGTCGCGCACCATCCGCCGGATCAGCGCGAGCTGCTGCGCGTCCTTCTGCCCGAAGAACGCCACGTCGGGGTCGGTCAGGTGCAGCAGCTTCGCGACGACGGTCAGGACGCCGTCGAAGTGACCCGGCCGCGTACGCCCCTCCAGCACGTCGCCGAGCCGGCCAGCGCTCACGCGGACCAGCGCCTCGTCCGGGTACACGACGTCCGGCGTGGGCGTGAACACCAGGTCGACCTGCTCGGCCGCGCACTTCTCCAGGTCGGCGTCGAGCGTGCGCGGGTAGCGGTCCAGGTCCTCGTTCGGGCCGAACTGCAACGGGTTCACGAAGATCGTGACGATCACGGAGTCCGCCGCGGCGCGGGCCAGGCGCATCAGCGCGCGGTGGCCGTCGTGCAGCGCGCCCATCGTCATGACGACCGCGACCCGGCCCCGCATCGCGGAGCGGGCGGCGGCCAGGTCGGCGCGGGTTGCGGCGACGTTCACCCGGTGCCTCCGGCCAGCGCGTCGAGCAGCGCCTCCGCGCGCAACGGGTCGAGCCGCCCGTCGCGCAGCGCGCGGTCGGCGGTGAGCCGGGCCAGCGCGACGTACGCCGGCACGACCTCCGGCGCGCTCGCCCGCAACGCCGCCAGGTGCGCGGTCACGGTGCCCGCGTCGCCCCGCGAGACCGGGCCGGTGAGCGCGGCGTCGCCGCGGCGCAGCGCGTTGTCCAGCGAGGCACCGAGCAACGGCGCGAGCAGCAGCTCGGGGCGTTCGGCGCCGGCCGCGCGGAGCAGGTCGGCGGCGGTGGTGACGAGCGTGGTCAGGTAGTTCGAGCCCCACGCCAGCGCCGCGTGGTAGAGCACCCGCGCCTCCTCCGGCACGAACACCGGCTCGCCGCCCATCTCCACGACGAGCGTCTCGCCCACGGCGCGGAGCTCCTCGGGCGCGGTGACGCCGAACGACGTGCCGCCGAGCCGTTCGGCGTCCTCGGCGCCCCCGGCGAACGTCATCACCGGGTGCAGCGCGAGCGGCAGCGCGCCCGCGCGGGTGGCGGGGCCGAGCACGTCGAGCCCGTGCCGCCCGCTGGTGTGCACGACGAACTGCCCGCGCCGGAACGCCCCCACGTCGGCGAGCCCCTGGACGACCGCCTCCAGCGCGTCATCCGGGACGGTGAGCAGCACGAGGTCGGCGGCGCGGACGACGTCGTCGGCCGGCAGCACGTCGGCGCTCGGCAGCCGGTCCGCGGCGCGGCGGCGGGACGCGTCGGAGACGCCGGAGACCGCGACGACGGGATGGCCGGCGCGGCTCAGCGCGACGGCGAGCGCGCTGCCGACGCGCCCGACGCCGACGACGCCGACGGACAGCCGCGGCTTCGGGCCATTCGACACGCGCGCAGGGTATCCGGCGACCTACGCTGGACGGCATGACGTGGCGGCGCTGGGGCGCGGCGATGGAGCGCGCGCTGTACGGGCCGGACGGGTTCTACACGTCGGGCGGGGGCGCGCCGGGCCACGACTTCCGCACCTCGTCGACCGCGTCGCCGCACTTCGCGCGGGCGTTGCTGCGGCTCGCCGCGCACGTCGACGCGGCGCTCGACTTCCCCGACCCGTTCACGGTCGTGGAGGTGGCGGCGGCGCGCGGCGCGTTGCTGCGCGCGCTGCGCGAGCACGTCGCGACGGAGGCGCCGCAGCTCGCGCCGCGGCTGCGGCTGGTCGGCGTGGACCGCGCGCCCGACCCCGGCATCGACGGCGTCGGGTGGCACTCCGAGGTGAGCGACGTCCGGCTGTTCACCGGGCTGCTGGTCGCGAACGAGTGGCTCGACAACGTCCCGTGCGACGTGGTCGAGATGACCGAGTCGTACGCCGCCTACGTCGAGGTCTCCGACGACGGCGCCGAACGCACCGGCGAGCGCGTCGAGCCGCCCGACCAGGACTGGCTCGACCGGTGGTGGCCGCTGGTGGACGAGGGCGAGCGGGCCGAGCTCGGCCCGGACCGCGACGCGCGCTGGTGCCAGGCCGTGGCCAAGCTCGACCGCGGCGTCGCGCTCTGCGTCGACTACGCCCACGACCTCGGGCAACGGGAGGCGGGCATGTTCGCGGCGGGGACGTTGACCGGCTACCGCGAGGGGCGGCAGTGCGCGCCGCTGCCGGACGGGTCCACGGACATCACCGCGCACGTGGCGCTGGACAGCGTCGCGGCCGCGGGCGTCGTCGGCGGCGCGACGGACACCGTGCTGACCGACCAGCGGGCGGCGTTGCGCGCGCTCGGCGTCACCGGCGGGCGGCCGGACCGGGAGCTGGCGAGCCGGGACCCGCAGGCGTACCTGCGCGCGCTGGGCGGCGCGGGCGAGGAGGCCGAGCTGATCGCGCGCGGCGGGCTCGGGGACTTCGGCTGGCTGCTGCAGGGGGTCGGCGTCGAGGTGCCGGCGGTCGTCCGTCCTAGATGCTGAGCAACGTCGTGTCCGTCAGGACCCACCGCCCCGAGACGCGGACGAACGCGAACCTGATCGTATCGGCGCCGATGCTCACCGTCGGCTCGCCCGCGCCGGCGAAGACGAAGCGGATCTCGACGTCCGCGACGAGCCACGCCCGGTCGCCGAGGACGGCCGAGGCGTGGACGGCCGTGGCGTCGGTCCGCTGCGACGTCACCGTGAGCCCGTCGGCCTGGTCGGCCAGGCCTTGGAGCCGCAGGGACGGCCGCTGGCGCTCGAACCACGCGGCGAACGCCGGCGCCACCTCCAGCGTCTGCGAGGCGCGGTAGTCGTTGCGCGCGTCGATCGCGGCCTCGGCGATCCGGAGGAGCTCCGGCGGCGCGGGCCGCGTGCCGCCGGGAACGGCGAGCGCGAGCACCGCGAGGACGGCGGGGGCGAGCCGCGTGGCGGCTCGCGCGTGGCTCATGGGACGATGTGCGGGCACCTCAGATGCCCGTCCCGTTCGCGATAGGTGGCTCATGGTCGACACGTCCCTCCCGACCCGCCCGCTGGTCGAGACCAACGTCGGCATGGGCATCGGCGCCGGCGAGCTCCCGACGTCGGACATGGTCCTCAACATCGGTCCGCAGCACCCGTCCACCCACGGCGTTCTCCGGCTGGCGTTGACGATCGACGGCGAACGCATCGTGCGCGCCGAGCCGATCATCGGCTACATGCACCGCGGCCACGAGAAGCTGTTCGAGGCCCGCGACTACCGCCAGATCATCGTGCTCGCGAACCGGTTCGACTGGCTGTCGTCGTTCGCCAACGAGATCGGCTTCGTCCTCGCGGTCGAGCGCATGATGGGCTTGGAGACGCCGGAGCGCGCGCTGTGGATCCGCACGCTGCTGGCCGAGCTGAACCGCATCCTCAACCACCTGATGTTCATCGGCTCGTACCCGCTCGAGGTCGGCGCCATCACGCCGATGTTCTACGCGTTCCGCGAGCGCGAGGCGTTGCAGCGGGTCATGGAGGAGGTCTCCGGCGGCCGGCTGCACTACATGTTCAACCGCGTCGGCGGCCTCAAGGACGACCTGCCCGCCGGGTGGAAGGACCGTTGCCGCATCGCGGTCAACGACGTGCGCAAGCGGATGAGCGAGATCGAGAACCTCATCCTCGGCAACGAGATCTTCAAGGAGCGCACGGTCGGCGTCGGCGTGCTGTCGCCGGACGCCGTCCTCGACTACGGCGTGACCGGTCCGATCGGCCGCGCGTCCGGCATCGACTTCGACCTGCGCCGCGACGAGCCGTACCTGAAGTACGACGAGGTCGAGTTCGACGTCGTGACGCGCGAGGCGGGCGACTGCTACGCGCGCTTCCAGTGCCTGATCGCGCAGGTGCACCAGTCGCTGGCCATCGCCGACCAGTGCCTCGACAAGATGCCCGGCGGCCCGATCAGCGTGAAGCTGCCCAAGGTCGTGAAGGCGCCCGAGGGCCACACCTACGCGTGGACCGAGAACCCGCTCGGCGTCAACGGCTACTTCCTCGTCTCGCGCGGCGAGAAGACGCCGTGGCGGCTGCGGCTGCGGACGGCGTCGTTCAACAACATCCACGCGCTGTCGCACCTGCTGCCCGGCACGCTGCTGCCGGACCTGGTCGCGATCATGGGCTCGATGTTCTTCGTCGTGGGAGACGTCGACAAGTAGGGGGAAGCCGTGCGCCGCACCGTCCTGCTCGCCCTCACCGCCGCGCTCGCGGCGCTCGCCCCGGCGGCGACCGCCGCGCCACCCGCCTTCTCCGGGCCGGGCACGTTCGTGCTGGTGGGCAGCGGCAGCGTCTTCCCGGGACTCGACCTGTCGAACGCCACCCGGAGCTACGCGTTCGCCGGTACCGCGACCGTGGTCACGGCCTCGGGCAGCGTGCAGACCTGGGGCTGCTCCTTCACGGCTCTGCTCGACGACGACACGATCGTCGAGGGGCACGGCCCGGGCACCGCCGACTGCGGGCCGTGGCCGGTGATGGACTGCCTCGTCGGCCGCGTGCTCCTCGAGCTGACGTACGCGTGCACGGGGAACGGCACGCTGGCGGCGGCGTTCGCGATGCAGCCGAGCGACGTCAACCCCATGAGGCACTACTCCGTCGCGGGCGGCGGCGAGGGCACGCCGGCCCACGTGCAGACGTAGCCGCTACGGCCCCGGCTCGGCCTCGGGCGGTGGCGGCGGGACCCGGCAGACGTTCTCCAGCCGCAACGCCGCCACGACCAGCAGCAGCGCGGACGCCAGCCCGACCCCCGCGCGGATCGCGTCGCGGCGGGGCGAGGCGAGCTCCCAGCGCGGCAGCACGTACGCGCCGATCCCGAGCCACACGCCGGCGAGCAGCCCGCCGAGGGTGGACGACGCCTTCGCCAGCGCGGCGATGCGCGCGACGGTGAGCGGCAGGATGGGCTTGGTCCCGGGGCGGCCGTCGAGGCGCGCGCGGGTGCCGAGCGCGAGGAACAGCTCGGCCACCGCGAGCCCCGACGTGCTGACCGCCGCGGTCGCGGGCACCGGCGGCAGCGACGAGTAGCGCCAGCCGAACACCGCGTACGTCAGCAGCGCCGCGATCAGCGCCGTGCCGAACAGCGAGGCGAGCCGGGTCGGTGTCATCCGGGCAGCCGCAGCACGTACTCGTCGCACCGGGTGACCTCGCCGACCGCGTGCGGCAGCAGGTCGGCGACGGCGCCGTGCCCCGGCAGCGTCGCCGCCGGGTCCACGTCGAGCCACGGCCGCAGCACGAACGCCCGCTCGTGCGCGCGCGGGTGCGGCACCGTCGCGTCCGGGTCGTCGGAGACGACGTCGTCGTACGCCACCAGGTCGACGTCGAGCGCGCGCGGGCCCCAGCGTTCGGACGGCACGCGGCCGGCGCGGCGTTCGACCCGCTGCCCGATCGCGACGAGCTCGGCCGGCGGCTGCTCGGCGTCGACCAGCAGCACGGCGTTGAGGAAGCTCCGCTGCTCCGGCCCGCCCACCGGCGACGTCTCGTACACCGGCGAGACGGCGCGCACGGTCACGAACTCCGCGAGGTCCTCGACGGCGTTGCGCAACGCCGCGAACCGGTCGCCGAGGTTGGCGCCGATCGAGAGCACGGCACGGCTCACGGACGGCTCCGCGCCAGCGTCACCGACACCTCGTCCACGTCGACCCGCAACGGCACCTCCGGCTTGTGCACGGTCACCTCGACGCTCGCTACCCGCTCGTCGGCGAGGCAGACATCGGCGAGCCGGCCGGCCAGCGTCTCGATCAGGTCCACCGGCTCCCCGGCCATGACGTCGCGGAGGCGTTCGGACAGCGCGGCGTAGTCGACGGTGTCGGCCAGCGCGTCGGTGGCGGCGGACGTCTCGTCGGCGACGGTGAGCGCGACGTCGGCGACGAACACCTGCCCGCGCTCCCGCTCGACCGGCAGCACGCCGTGCCGGCCGCGCACCCGCAGCCCGCTGATCCGCACGATCACTCGAACTCCTCCGCGGGTTGCACGACCGGCGAGCCGTGGTGCAGCCACAGCCGCCAGCCGTCCTCGGTCCGGACGAACACGTTCGTCGCCGCCACCAGCGCGTCGCCCTCCGCGTCGGCGAGCGAGGTGACGATGCCCTCGACGCAGCGCACGACGGCGACGTCGCCGAGCACCGTCACGTCCACGTCGGAGAGGAAGAACTGGATGTACGGCGTGTTCGCGAAGATGGCCGCCCACGACCGCATGATCCGGCTCGTGCCGCGCAGCACCCGCCAGCCCGGGTGCACGCACGACGTCGACTCGTCGTCGAGCCAGACGTTGCGCATCCGCGACAGGTCGGCGTGCTCGAACGCCGCGTAGAGCTCGGCGTTGGCGGCCTCGACCGCCTGCTCGTCGGTCAGCATCCGCGCACCGCCGCGACGACTCGTACGGCGTCCGCGGCCGGCCGCACCGCGTGCACGCGGACGCCCCACGCGCCGTGCCAGGCGGCGAGCGCCGTGGTCGCCTGCGTCGCGTCGTCGCGGTCGCGCACGTCCCGGCCGCCGAGGACGTGCCCGAGGAACGACTTGCGGCTCGCGCCGACGAGCACCGGGTGCCCGAGCGCCACCAGGGAGGGCAGCGCGCGGAGCAGCGCGAGGTTGTGCCCGGCGTCCTTCGCGAAGCCGAGCCCGGGGTCGAGCACGACCTCCTCGACGCCCGCCTCGCGCGCCCGGTCGAGACCCGCGAGCAGCTCGTCGCGCACCTCCGCGACGACGTCGCGGTAGGCCGCGGGCGCGCCGGCCGGGCCGCGCGCGTGCATGAGGACGTACGGCGCCCCGGCCGCGGAGGCGACCTTCAGCAGGCCCGGCACGGCGCCGCCGGAGACGTCGTTGACGATCGACGCGCCGTCGGCCAGCGCCGCCTCGGCGACCGCCGGGTGCGTCGTGTCGATCGAGACGGTCACGCGTGCCGCGACGAGCGCGCGGACGACCGGGAGGACGCGGCGCTGCTCCTCGTCCGCGCCGACCGGCGCGGCACCCGGCCGGGTGGACTCGCCGCCGACGTCCACGACGTCCGCGCCGTCGGCGGCGAGCGCCAGGCCGTGCGCGACCGCGGCGTCCGCGTCGTAGTACGCGCCGCCGTCGGAGAACGAGTCCGGCGTGACGTTGAGGACGCCCATCACCAGGCACCGGTCGGGGCGGGGCAGGTCCACGACCGCACCCTAGCCGCAGGTGCGCGGCGCGCCCGCGTCGAACTCCCGGGCACCACGACCACCGGGGGGGACCATGAGGCGCACCGCCGCCACCGCCGCGCTCGCCACCGTCGCCGTCCTGCTGCTGCCCGCGGTGCCGGCGAGCGCGTGCAGCTTCCCGCACGGGTTCTTCCACCTCTCGCGCGACCCGGTGCCCGCCGGCGCGAGGGTCCGGCTGTCCGGCGACGTGATCGCCGACAACAAGGGCCAGATGGACTTCTCGTGCCCGCCGCTGCCGCACCCGACGCCGTCACCGTCGCCGACCCGGCCGGACCAGATCACCGTCAGCGAGGAGCCGCTGCCGGAGGAGTCCGAGTCGCAGGTCGTGGTGATCCCGACGCTCGTCCCGGTCGCGTTCCACGCGCCGGCCGACCCGGCGACGCTGGTCACCGTGACGATCGCCGAGGCGCGCGAGTGGAACGAGCCGGCCGCGCCGCGGCGCACGATCGCCTGGCTGATCCCGAACGAGAACCGGCCCTGGGGCGACCCGGCCGACGGGCTGTACGAGTGGTCGTTCGCGGGCGACGTGACGATCCCCGCCGGGCTGCGGGCCGGCCGGTACGAGCTCGCGGCGTTCCAGCGGATCGGCGTGAACTACGGCTACGTCTTCGTCGAGGTCACCGACGGCCTGCCGTCGACCGGCACCGACGTCACGCGGCTCGCGCTGCTCGGGCTGCTCGCCGCCGGCACCGCGACCGCCGCGGCGCGGCGGCGGCACGCCTGACCGCTCAGCGGGCGAGCAGCAGGCTCATCGCCTCGGCGCGGGTCGACTGGCTGTCGCGGAACTGGCCGCGCACCGCGGACGTCACGGTCCGCGCGCCCGGCTTGCGGACGCCGCGCATCGACATGCACAGGTGCTCCGCCTGGATCACGACGATGACGCCGCGCGGCGACAGCACGCTCTCCAGCGCGTCGGCGACCTGCGTGGTGAGGCGCTCCTGCACCTGCGGGCGCTTCGCGTAGAGGTCGACCACCCGGGCCAGCTTGGACAGCCCGGTGATCTCGCCCTTCTCGTTCGGGATGTAGCCGACGTGGGCCTGGCCGAAGAACGGCACCAGGTGGTGCTCGCACAGCGACCACACCTCGATGTCCTTCACCAGGACCATCTCGTCGTGCCGCTCGTCGAACGTCGTCGTGAGCACCGAGCACGGGTCCTTGCCGAGCCCGGCGAACTGCTCCGCGTACGCCCGCGCCACCCGGGCCGGCGTCTCCCGCAGGCCCTCGCGGTCGGGGTCCTCGCCGACGCCGATCAGCAGCTCGCGCACGGCCGCCTCGACGCGCGCCGCGTCGAACGTCACGACGCGAGCACCGCCACGAGGATCACGACGAACGGCGCGGCCAGCAGCGCGATCAGCACCAGCGCCCGGCGGCGGGGCTTGCCGGGCTGCCCGAGCGCGCGGGCGAGCCGCATGCCGACGCCGGCGCCGCTCGACGGCTGGAACTCGTCGCTCATCTACTTCTCCTGCGGAGGGGGCGCCTGCCGCGCCCGGGTGCCCTTCACCGGCGCCCGGCGGCCGCGGCCGGTGGCCGACGAGGAGCCGTTGGCCGAACGCGACCGGGTCGCGCGGCGGCGCGCCTCGCCGTTGGCGCCGTTGGCGCCGAGCAGCGCCAGCTCGGCCGGCGTCATCACCGGCGGGCGGTCGGACGGGCGGCGCTTGCCGTTGCCGCGCCAGGTGCCGCGGGACTCGCGCTTGGTGACCGGCGCGAAGATCTCCAGCACCTGCTCGCGGGTCAGCGTCTCCTTCTCCATGAGCTGGAGCACCATCTCGTCGAGCACGTCGCGGTACTGCACGAGGATCTCGAACGCCTCGTCGTGCGCCTCGTCGATGAACTTGCGGACCTCGGCGTCGATCTCGGACGCGACGGTCTCGGAGTAGTCGCGCTGGTGGCCCATGTCGCGGCCGAGGAACACCTCGCCGTTCGTCTGGCCGAACTTGATCGCGCCGAGCCGGTCGCTCATGCCGTACTCGGTCACCATCTGGCGGGCGAGCGCGGTCGCCTTCTCGATGTCGTTGGAGGCGCCGGTCGTGGGCTCGTGGAACACGAGCTCCTCGGCCGCGCGGCCGCCGAGCGTCATCGCGAGGTCGTCGATCATCTCCGACCGCGTCGCCGTGTACTTGTCCTCGGTCGGCAGCGACAGCGTGTACCCGAGGGCCCGGCCGCGGGACAGGATCGTCACCTTGTGCACGGGGTTGGAGTTCGGCAGCGCGTGGCCGACGAGCGCGTGGCCCGCCTCGTGGTACGCGATGACCTTCTTCTCGCGGTCGGACATCACGCGGGTCTTGCGCTCGGGGCCGGCGATCACGCGGTCGATCGACTCCTCCAGCAGCTCGCCGGTGATCTCCTTCATGTTCTTGCGCGCGGTGAGCAGCGCGGCCTCGTTGATGACGTTGGCCAGGTCCGCGCCGGTGAAGCCGGGGGTCCGCCGCGCGATGACGTCCATGTCGACGTCCTTCGACAGCGGCTTGCCCTTCGAGTGCACCTTGAGGATCGCCTTGCGGCCCTCGAGGTCGGGGCGGTCCACGACGATCTGCCGGTCGAAGCGGCCGGGGCGCAGCAGCGCGGGGTCGAGGATGTCCGGGCGGTTGGTGGCGGCGATGAGGATGACGCCGCCCTTCACGTCGAAGCCGTCCATCTCGACGAGGAGCTGGTTCAGCGTCTGCTCGCGCTCGTCGTGGCCGCCGCCGAGGCCGGCGCCGCGGTGCCGGCCGACGGCGTCGATCTCGTCCACGAAGATGATCGCGGGGGCGTTGGCCTTGGCCTGGTCGAACAGGTCGCGCACGCGCGACGCGCCGACGCCGACGAACATCTCGACGAAGTCCGAGCCGGAGATCGAGTAGAACGGCACGCCCGCCTCGCCCGCGACGGCGCGCGCGAGCAGCGTCTTGCCGGTGCCGGGCGGGCCGTAGAGCAGCACGCCCTTCGGGATCTTGGCGCCGATCGCCTGGAACTTGGCCGGGTTCTCCAGGAACTCCTTGATCTCCTGGAGCTCCTCGATCGCCTCGTCCACGCCGGCGACGTCGGCGAACGTCGTCTTCGGCGTGTCCTTGGAGACGAGCTTGGCCTTGGACTTGCCGAAGTTCATGACCCGGTTGCCGCCGCCCTGCATCTGGTTCATGAAGAAGAACAGCAGCAGCACGACGAGCGCGATCGGCAGCAGGCCGATGATGAGCGAGACGAAGACGTTCTCCTTCGGCCGCTCGACCGGGATCTTCGCGTCGGGGTTCTTGTCCTGGACACGGGCGTAGAGGTCGGTCCCCTGGTCGGTCAGGTACGTCGACGTGAGGCGCGTCTCCTTGCCGTCGTCGTTGACCTTGACCGTCAGCGTCTGCGCCTTGTCGTCGAACTTCGCCTCGGTGACGCGGCCCTGCTCGACGCGCTCCATCAGCGTGGAGAGCGGCACCTTCTTCGCGGCGTTCACGTTGCTGAACACCTGGAAGAAGACCATCACCATGAGGACGACGACGAGGATCCAGACGAACGGTCCACGGAAGTAGCGTCGAAAGTCCACGATGTGCCGAGGCGCCCTGGAGCGCCCCACCTCCTGCTCGATGCTGCCCGACCTGCCGGCTCGCGTCCGGCGGTTTCAGGGGGTCCTGTCGGAAGACCGTAACACCGTGCCTGTACCCCCTCAATCGGGGGCTCACGACCCCGGGACGGCCTCCGGGCGCAGCGTGCCGATGTAGGGGAGGTTCCGGTACCGCTCGGCGTAGTCGAGGCCGTAGCCGACGACGAACGTGTTCTCGATGTCGAACCCGACGTACTTCACCGGCACGTCGACCAGCGCGGCGGCCGGCTTGCGGAGCAGCGCGGCGACCTCGACGGAGGCGGGGTTGCGCGAACGGAGGTTCTTGAGCAGCCAGTTCAGCGTCAGGCCGGAGTCGATGACGTCCTCTACGACGAGCACGTGCTGGCCCGCGACGTCGCGGTCGAGGTCCTTGAGGATGCGGACCACGCCGCTGGTCGACGTCCCCGAGCCGTACGACGCCACGGACATGAAGTCGATGGACAGCGGCACGTCCTCCAGTGCCCTGGCCAGGTCGCTGATGACCATGAACGCGCCCTTGAGCACGCCGACCATGCGGATCTCACGGCCCTGGTAGTCCGCCGCGATCTCCTTGGCCATCCCGGCGATCGTGTCGTGGATCTGCTCGGCGGTGTACAGCGGCTCGATCGGGTCCGTCACGGGGCTCCCTCAGGGCTGGAGAGGAACGCGAGCGTGTCACAGCGGCGTTCGGCCCTCAAACCGCCGGGCAGCGCGACCGCGCCCTGGCCGCGCCAGGCGGTGACGAACGCGTCGAGGGACGCGACGTGGTCGTACGTCAGGTCGTTCGCCGGCGCGCCCGCGGCGATCGCCGCGCGGCGCAGCACGCGGGTGCGCACGGCGGCCGGCAGCGCGGCGAGGTCCGCGACGGCGAGGCTGGGGTGCGCGGCGGCGAGCGCGTCGAGCGCGTCGGCGTCGTCGCGCAGCAGCCGCGCGGTGCGGGCCAGCGCCTCCGCGACGCCCGGGCCGAGCTGCTCCTCCAGCACGGGGAGGACGGCGTGCCGGACGCGGGCGCGGGCGTGCCGTGGGTCGGCGTTGCTCGGGTCCTCCCACGGCGTGAGGCCGAGCGCGGCGCAGGCGGCGCGCGTGGTGGCGCGCGGCAGGTCGAGCAGCGGGCGGACGTACGCGCCGCGCCGGGCCGGCATCCCGGCGAGCGAGCGGGCGCCGGAGCCGCGGGCGAGGCCGAGCAGCACCTGCTCCGCCTGGTCGTCGCGGGTGTGGCCGAGCAGCACGGTGGCGCGTTCGGCGACGGTGTCGAGGGCGGCGTAGCGCGCGGCCCGCGCGGCGGTCTCGCCGCCGCCCGCCGGCGTCACGGCCAGCACGGTGCAGGCCAGGCCGAGCGACGCCGCCTGCGCGACCACGCGCGCGGCCTGCTCGGCCGAGCCGGGGTGCAGGCCGTGGTCGACGGTGACGGCGGCCGCGGCCACGCCCGCCTTCGGGGCCTCGTGCGCCAGGGCGGCGAGCAGGGCGAGCGAGTCGGCGCCGCCGGAGACGGCCGCGACGGCGGCGCCGCCGGGGCCGCCGGGGCCGCCCGGCTGGAGCACCGCCCGGACCGCCCGCCGCACCGCGGTGACGGCCGGGTCAGGCGCCGGCATCCCCCGCGCCGTCCGCCGGCTTCTTCCGGGGTGCCCGCTTGCGCGGCGCGGCCACCGGCTCGGCCGGGACGACCCGGGCGACCCACGCGGCGGGGTCGGCGATCTCGGCCTGCGTCGGCAGGTTCTCCGGCCCCTCCCAGACGCGGTTGAACGCGTCCATCCCCGCCGCGTCCACGACGGCGCGGACGAACTTCTCGCCCTCGGCGTACTGCCGCATCTTCATGTCGAGCCCGAACAGCCGCCGGATCACCCGGTCCACCGGTCCGGACCCCTTGCGGCGCTGCTCGAACCGTTCGCGGATCGTCTCCGCGGTCGGCACGACCGCCGGGCCGACGCCGTCCATGACGTAGTCGCCGTGGCCCTCGAGGACGCTCATCAGCGCCTGGAGCCGGCCGACGATCTCCCGCTGCTCCGGCGTCTGCAACGCCTCCAGCAGGCTCGCGTCGTCGTCGCCGGAGACCGCGCCGCGGATCGCCGAGGCCGCCTCCTTGAGCCGGCCCAGCAGCGCGGCCGGGTCGAGGTCGGTCGCGTCGACGTACGCGCGGACGTTGTCGAGGAAGTAGCCGCGCAGCCACGGCACCGCGGTGAACTGCGTCCGGTGCGTGACCTCGTGCAGCGTCACCCAGAGCCGGAAGTCGTGCGGGTCGACGCCGAGCCGGCGCTCGGTCTCCACGATGTTCGGCGCGACGAGCGTGAGCCGGCCGTTCTCCCCCTCGCCCGGCGGGATGAACAGCTCGAACTGCCCGAGCACCCGCGACGCGAGGTAGCTCATGATCGTGCCGACCTGCACGCCGGTGACCCGCGAGCCGACCGCGGCGACGAACGGCGGCGCGGCGCCCTTGCGCTCGCCGAGGCGCTCCACGAGCGGCTCGAGCACGACGCGGAAGCCGTCGACGTTGGCCTGCACCCAGCCGATGCGGTCGACCACCGCGACGGGCACGTGCACGTCGGGGATCGTCAGCCCGGTGAACGCCGCCACGTGGCGTTCGGCGTCGGGGACCATCGACCGCAGCTCGGCGACGACGTCGTGCGCCTCCTGCGGGGTGATCTGCGGCCCGGGCCGGACCAGGGCCTTGGCCGTCGCGACGGCGGTGCCCCAGTCGATCTCCAGGGCCGGCACTACTTCGAGCCGCCCCTGCGCTGGTTCGCGCGGAACTCGCGGCTCTTCACCAGGTAGCCGAGCACGACCGCCAGGAGCAGGGCGAGGGCCGCGGCCAGGATCATCTTGCCGAACTGGTAGGTCCAGGGCCGGCCGTTCTCCAGGTCGTGGTGCGGCGGCGGGATGTCCGGCTGCGCGTACGCCGCGCCGCTCAGGAGCAGCAGCAGCGACAGCGGCAGCACGCGGAGAAGGGTGCGCGACGACATGCCGCGATGCTACCGGGCCTACGCCGCGCAGCCGCAGCCGGCCAGCGCCGTCGCCGCGACGTCCAGCGCCCGCGCCGCCGCGCCCACGAACTTCGTCGGCAGCCGGTCGGCGGCGAACGCGAAGACCAGCACCCGCCCCGACGCCGTCTCCACGACGCCGGCGAGCGTCGCGACATTGTCCAGCGACCCGGTCTTGGCCCGGACCCGGCCGGCCGCGAACGTCGCCGGCGGCTTGGTGTAGCGGCTCGCGAGCGTCCCGGTGAACGCCGCCACCGGCAGCCCGGCGATGACCGGCGCGAGCGCGGGGTCGCGGGCCGCCGTGGCGAGCACGCCGACCATCTGCGCCGGCGTGATGCGGTTGTCCCGCGACAGCCCCGACGCGTCGTACACGAGCGGCGGGTCGACCCCCAGGTCGCGGACGGCGTCGCGGACCGCCTGCGCCGCGCCGGCGAAGTCGGCGGTCAGCCCGCGCTCGATCGCGACGTGCCGGGCGAGCGCCTCGGCGAGGTCGTTGTCGCTGCGGATGAGGAGCCGCTCGACCAGCGCGGAGACCGGGGGCGACTCGACGCGGGCCAGCTCCGCCGCCCCCTCGGGCGCCGGGCCGGTCGTCACGGTGTCGCCGATCGCGACGCCCGCGTGGCGCAGCGCGAGCGCGAGCTTGGCGCCGCCGGTGATCTCCGGGCGGGCCACCCGCCGCTTCGACTCGTCGTGCTTCGGCCGGCCGCCGTCCACCTCGAACGCCACCACCGGCGCGACGCTGCCCTCGGTGACGTACGTCGGCTTCCAGGCCGGCCCGAGCCGCGGCCCGGTGAACAGGCTCGCGTCCACGACGAGCCGGCCGGTGACGCGCGTGACGCCCTTCGTCCGGACCTGCCGCGCCAGGTCGGCGAGCCGGGCCGGCTTCGGGTACGGCGAGACGCCCGCGACCTCGGTGAGCGTCGGGTCTCCCCCGCCGACCACGACGAGGTCGCCCGTGAGGGTGCCGTTCGCGACGGTGCCCGCGGCCACGACGCGGGTGGCGAACCGCGTGTCGGGGCCGAGCTCGCGCAGCGCGGTGACCGCGGTGAACAGCTTGGTGGTCGAGGCCGGCACCACCGCCGTGTAGGCGTTGCGGTCGTACAGCGTCGTGCCCGTCGCGGCGTCCACCACGAGCGCGTTGACCCGGGCGCCGAGCGCCTTGTCGGCGAACGGCTTCGCGAGCGCGCGGGCCACCGCCGCGGGCAGCGCGGCGTCGCCGGCCGCGGGTGGCGTGGCGTACGCGAGGGGGGTGCGTTCCGCGACCGGGGCGACGGTCGGGAGGGGCGATCCGGTGGCGCTCGGCGCCGCCGCCGGCGGGCGCGCGGGGCCGTCGTCCGCGCGCTGGACGACGTACGCGCCGGTGCCCGCGACCACCGCGACGGCCGCCGCGAGGCCGAGCACGAAGCGCCGGTACGAGGTCACGGGGCAGACTAACCGGAGCCGCGAACGAGGAGACCAGCCGTGAACTTCGACGTCACCGTCGAGATCCCGAAGGGCCAGCGCAACAAGTACGAGATGGACCACGTCACGGGCCGCATCCGGCTGGACCGGATGCTGTTCACCGCGACGCGCTACCCGGCGGACTACGGGTTCATCGAGCACACGCTCGGCGAGGACGGCGATCCGCTCGACGTGCTGGTGCTGCTGGACGAGCCGACGTTCCCCGGCTGCCTGATCGAGTGCCGCGCGATCGGGATGTTCCGGATGAGCGACGAGCAGGGCGGCGACGACAAGGTCCTCGCGGTGCCGGCGCACGACCCGCGGCACTCGCACCTGCAGGACATCTTCCACCTGCCGGAGTTCGACCGGCTCGAGATCCAGCACTTCTTCGAGACGTACAAGGACCTCGAGCCCGGCAAGTCGGTCGAGGGCGCGACGTGGGTCGGCCGGTCCGTCGCCGAGGAGGAGATCCACCGCTCCTACGAGCGGCTGCGGGCTCAGGGCTCGGAGTAGACCCGGGGCTCGCGCGGCACGACCGCGCGGACCAGTGACCCCTCCGCGGTGCTCATGGCCGAGACGTCGGAGGCGAGCGCGCGGACGATGTACAGCCCGCGCCCGCTGTCCTGCTCGTCGGGCGGGAGGTCGTTGCCGTAGTCGTCCAGACCCACGACGCCGGGCCCGTCGTCCTCGACCCGGACGTCGATCGCGTCGCCGGTCACGTCGACGGTCAGCGTCACCTCGCGGCGGGCGACCCGGACGGCGTTGGCGAGCAGCTCGCTGACCACGATGAGCGCGTCGTCGTTCGCGGCGCCGAGCGAGCCGAGCCAGCGGCCGACCTCGCGGCGGGTGCGCGACACCTCGGTGGGGTCGGTGCGCAGCGTCCACGTGCGCACCGTCTCGGCGGCGGGGACGGGGAGGCGCCGCAGGACCAGCGCGAGCGTGTCGTCGCGCCGCGCGGCGCCTTCGAGCGAGCGGCGGACGAGCTCGTGCGCCAGCTCCTCGGCGGGCAGGTGCGCGACGTCGCGCGCGTGGCCGACGAGCGCCTCCATGCCGGCCAGGATGTCCTTGCCGGCCTCGACCAGGCCGTCGGTGTAGAGCACCAGCGCGTCGCGCACGTCGAGCGTCGTCTCGGCCACCACGTCGCTGCCCGCGCCCGGCCAGCCGATCGCGCCGCCCGCCGCCGGGAGCTGCGTCACCTCGCCGTGCGCGGTGACCACGAGCGCCGGCGGGTGGCCGCCCGCCGCGACGCGCAGCCGGCCGGTCAGCGGCTCGTAGCGGGCGATGACGACGGTGGCGACCAGGTCCGGGTGCTGCGCGCCGAGCAGCCGGTCGGCCGCCACGACCATGTCCTCGAGCGGCGTCCCGGCGACCGCGATCGTCCGCAACGTGTGCACGACCGACAGCGCGTCCTTCGTCGCCGCGACGCCGTGGCCGAGGACGTCGATGACGGAGATGTGCACGGAGCCGTCCGGCAGCATCTGCCAGTCGTAGAGGTCGCCGCCGGTCGGCGCGTGCGTCTCCGACGCGAGGTACGAGACCGACAGCTCGGCGCCCTCCACGGCGGGCGTCGCCGGCATGACCGCCTGCTGGAGCTGCTCGACCACCAGGCGTTGCGCGGCCTCCAGCTCGGCGAGGCGCAGGAACTCCTCGCGCAGCGTCGCGATCTCGTCCACCGACGTCACGTCGCGGGCGATGAGCACGAGGACCGCGTCGTCGTCGCGGCGGCTGTAGGAGCAGGAGAGCCGCCGCTCGCCGTTCGGCGTGGTGATCCGCACGTCGCTCGGCAGGTACCGCGTCGGCCACGCCGCCAGCTCGACCGGGTTGTCCGCCACGTCGCGCGCGCGCAGCGCGAAGAGCGCGCCGGGGCGGCCGACGACCTCCGTCGCGGGCAGGCCGGTGATGCGTTCGAGGGCCGGGTTCCACGACCGCACCACGCCGTCGGCGGTGAGCGTCGCGATGCCGTCGCTGGTCGTCGTGACGATCTCGTCGAGGCGGCGGCGTTCCTCCAGCACGTTCGCGAGCAGCCGGCCCTTCGCGAGCGCGCCGGCCGTCTCGCGGGCGAGCGTCTCCAGCACGGTCAGCTCGGTGCCGCTGACCACGCCCTCCTGGTCCAGCACGACGAGCGCGCCGATCGAGCGGCCCTCGTCGAACAGCGGCGCGGCCAGGCAGTCGCGCCAGCCCGCCTTCGCGACCGCCGCGGCGAGCGGCCCCTTGCCCGTCGCGACCACGCGCACCGGACCGGGGTGCGCGGCGAGCGCGCCGGCGATCGACAGCGCGTCGAGCGGCTCGGCCGTGAGGTCGTACGAGTCGCCGCGGCAGGTGTGCACGTGGCGCACGCCGTCGCCGTTGAGGACGAGCAGCACGCCGTCGGCCTCGAAGCCGCGCGCCACCTCGGCGAGGAAGTCCGCGACGCCCTCGCGCGGGTCGAGGCGCTCGGCCAGGATCTGCGCGGCGCGGTGCAGCACCGCCAGTCGCAGCCGGTCGGCGCGCGCGGTCGCGTAGCCGCGGTAGGCGAGGTGCAGCAGCACCAGCGGCACGGGGAACAGCACGACGGCGGCCGGGTGCGCGGCGTAGGCGAGGACGTAGAGCACGCCGAGCATCGCGTTGACGAACCAGCCGCCGACCCAGCCCGGGAGGATCACCGGCAGCAGGTCGCGGACGAGCTTGGCGGGCCGCTCGCCCTCCGCGAACGCGACGACGAGCGTGAACGCCACGTTGTTCACGACCCACACCGCGACGAGCGCCGCGACGACGGCGGGGACCGTCGTGGCGGTGATGCCGTCGCCGCCGTGGGCCACCCGCTCGACCACGGCGGCGCCGGCGGCCGCGGCGAGCGTCCACTGCGCGACGTTGAACGCCGCCTTCACCGGCGGCAGCCGCCGCCCGACCCCGGTGACGAGCTGCGCCGCGGCCACGGTCGCGACGACCGCGCCGCCGGGGAACGCGAACAGCAGCGGCGCGAGGGCGGCCTCGACCAGGTTCACGCCGTCGATCTCGTCGCCGTAGCGGACCCGGACGACGAGCACCTCGGCGGCCGCGATCAGGACCGCGAGCACCGGCAGCGCGCCCCACTGCGGGGTGCCTGGCGGGCTGACGTCGTAGCGCGCGACGGCGAGGCCCGCGGCGGTCGCGAGCGCGCCGAGTGCGACGACGTACGCGACCAGCGCGGGCGACGAGCGGCGCGCGGTGCCGGGGGTGCCCTCCACGGCTACGCGGCTAGGACCAGGCGCCGTACCAGGCGCCACCACGCGCCGGACGGCCGTAGTCGTCGGCGGTGTCGCTGTTGCCGTACCAGCTACTGCCGAGCCACGAGTTGCCGAGCCAGGAGTTCCCGAGCCAGGAGTTGCCGAGCCAGGAGTTGCCGTACCAGCCGGTGTCGAGCAGCGGGGCCGCCCACTGGCTCGTGTACCAGGACGAGTCGGTCCAGTTCGCGGCGGCGTACTGCCCGCTGTTGTAGGCCCGGCCCTGCGCCGTGTTCTCGCCGGTGATCGCGGGGCAGCCGCCCTCGGCGTCGCACTGCGCGCACTGCTGCGCGTCCGTGCACTGGCCGACGACGACCGTGCCGCGGCTGTCCTGCAGGCTGCCGGTGCCGGTGGCCGGGGTGACCGCGCCCTGGTTCGCCAGGCCCGGGAGCGCGGCGTCGGCGGCGTTGACCCGGATCAGGCCGGCGCCGACGAGCCGCGCGTCCCGTGCGGCGACCTTGCCGGCCGTCGCGGTGAGCGCGTACTTCACCCGGTCCGGCGACCAGCCGGGGTGGCGTTCGAGCAGCAGCGCGACCGCGCCGGACGTCACGGCCGCGGCCATCGACGTGCCGCTGCCGCGGCGGTACGGCGTCCCGGCGAGCTGCCCCGCGCCGGCGTGCTCCTCGACGTACGAGCCCGCCGTGCGCAGCGAGATCAGCCGCGCGCCGGGCGCCACCACGTCCGGCTTCGCGATGCCGAACGGCGCCGGGCCGCGGGAGGAGAAGTTCGGCAGCCGGTCGTCGTCCAGCGCCGGCGTCTCGCGGTCGTCGACCGCGCCCGCCGTGATGACCAGCGGGTCGTCGCCCGGCTTGCTGATCGTGCCGAACGCGCCGCCGCTGTTGCCGGCCGCGACGACGACCGCGATGCCCTTCAGCCAGGCCTGCTCGACCGCGTAGTTGAGCGGGTCGACCCAGTACGGCGCCTTCGAGTTGGTGCCGAGGCTGAGGTTGAGGACGTCGATGCCGTAGTCGTCCTTGAACGACACGACCCACTGGATCGCGGCCAGCACCTTGCTCACGTCGGCGGCGCCGTTGCGGCCGGCGATCTTGATGCTGACGATCTCCGCCTCGGGGGCGACGCCCTTGTAGAGGCCGTTGCTCAGCGCGCCGTTGCCGGCGATCAGGCCGGCGAGGAACGTGCCGTGGCCGTAGCCGTCGGCGCAGGTGCCCTCGCCGGAGAGGTCCACGCAGGGGACGCTCTTGCGCAGCGCCGCCGGCGTGCCGCCCGGGTCCTGGATCGCCACGATGCGGCCGGCCAGGTCGGCGGTCTCGTTGACGCCGGTGTCGACGAGCGCGATCCGGACGCCGCGGCCCGTGGCGGCCAGCGCGGTCGCGCCGATCTCGTCGCGGAAGACGTTCTTGATTGTGCTGGTGTTCGTGCCGTCGGCGGTGGTCGCGTGGACCGTGACGGCGGAGTCGTCGGTGACCGCCCGGACGCCGTTCGCGCGGGCGAGCGCGGCCCGGCTGGTGCCCGGGATCGTCGCGGCGACGCCGTTGACGATGTCGAGCCGGCGGGTGACCGTGCCGCCGGCCTGGGTCACCGCGCTGGCTGCCGCCTCGGACGTGGTCGCCTGGACGACGACGCGTTCGGTGACGGGCGGCTTCGCGGCGGCCGCGCCGGTGGCGGCGGGGGCGACGAGGCCGGCGGCGACGGCCGCCGTTCCGAGCAGGCGTGCGATGCGCACGGGGGCACCCCTCCGCTGGTCCAGGCAAGCGCAAGACACCGCCGTGGCCACGGCGGCGCTACAGGAAGTAACCGTTCGATGACGGACTCAAACCTCCTGCCGGGCGGTTGCGCGTGCGGCTGCGCCCGGGAGGCTGCTACCGCGGCCGCCCGCACTGGGGACATCGCCGGGTGTCCCCGACGGACACGAAGGGGCGGGCACGGCCTGATGGGTTCATGAGGCTAGGCGCACAGTGACCATCTGGTCGCGCTCACGGCAACGGCTCGGGTTCTCGGCCCTCGCACAGTGCGTCAATGGCCTCTTCACCCGACGCGGCGATGCGTACGACCGTGTCGTCCATCGCAGCGAAGACCGACCCGTCAGCAGCCATCAGCAGGATCATGTGGTTCGCGAATGCCTCCCCGATGGGAACCAAGGGTCGCCCCACCCGTTCCTCCCAGGAACGAAGCCACTCAGGAAATGTACCCAGCACGGCCAAGCGGGCGTCGAAGTTACACCAGTCAACAATGGTGGGGTCTCGAAAATGTGGATAGGTGAGTCGGAGCCCGCCGAACCTCTGGAGGAAGAGTTGTACGGCCGGTGGTAGGTCGGAGCCGCAACTGTTGAGAGCGTCAGCGACCGGCCGCGTGTCGAAGCGGTACCCGCTATGCCAACCACCTGATCGAAGGCAGGACCGAGTCCGTTCCCCGAACACGGCTAACGGACCTCCTTGGCCTCCGCGAGCGTCACTTGGCAGTTCGGGCACGACGGGAACACCTCCAGGCCATCATTCCTGATCCTGACGGTTGAGTATTCGATGTTCTCGATCAATGCTCCATCGAGAAGAGCGGCGTTACAGGCGTGAAACTCGACCCGCGGCGCTTGCCCGGGTTCGGCACGAGGTGCCGGAAAGATTCACGGCCGAACGTCGGGGCTGACCCAGGGCAGGTCGGCCTCGGTCAGGCCGGTGGCGTCGAGCAGCGCGGCGAGGACCGCCGCCAGGTTCTCCTGAGCCGTGAACGCCACCACCGTCAGGTGCGGCCACGAGCCCAGCAGGTAGCGGACGAAGCCGACGACCCAGCCACCCTCGAGCTCGACGCAGCCGGCGACCGCGTCGCCGAGCCCCTCCTCGACGTAGGTGACCCACTCGACCTCGGGCAGGTCGTCCGGCGACAGCGGGAGCGCGCAGAGCTCCGGCCACCCCGCGCGCGTGGGCGGCGCTGGCGGCTCGGCGTTGCGGACGATGCGCACGGCGACAGTGTGCCGCGCGAGGTGCGTGGAGCCGCCCGTCGGAATCGAACCGACGACCTTCTCATTACGAGTGAGATGCTCTGCCGACTGAGCTAGGGCGGCGTTGGTGCGGGACGGAACTCTACCCGGTCAGCCGCACCTCGCGCCCGCCTTTGGGACGCGCAGGCTGATCAGGTACTGGTCAACCAGGTCCTCGATGCACTCGCTGCGCTGGTAGCCGTACGCCGTGTGCCCGTCGCCGTCGTACGTCACCAGCACGCCGGGGAGCTGCCGGGCCAGCGCCTCCGACCACGCGTACGGCGTCGCCGGGTCGCGGATGGTGCCGACGACGACGATCGGCGGGGCGCCGTTGGCGTGGATCGGCCCGGGCTTCGACACCGGCGGCGCCGGCCAGAACGCGCACGCCGACGCGCCGTACGCGATCGCGGGGCCGAAGCGCGGCGCCACCTTCGCGAACGCCGCGGCGTCGGCGTCGTACGCCGCCTCGGAGCGTTCGTGCGTGTTGTCGACGCAGAGCACCGAGGCCTGCGCCTCGACCGAGTTCGAGAAGTGCCCGTTGTCGTCGCGCTCGACGAGGCTGTCGAACAGCGACAGCAGGCCCGACCCGTCGCGCCGTGAGTACGCCTGCTCCAGCGCGGTGCGCAGCAGCGGCCAACCGTACTCGCGGGAGTACAGCGCGGCGGCGACGCCGAACAGCGCCTCGCTCGGCCCGACCGTCCGGCCCGCGTCCGCCCCGGCGCGCAGCGGCGACCGGTCGATGTCGGCCATCAGCCGGTCGTACGTCGCGTGGATGTCGCCGTGCGACGCGAACGCGCACGACGAGCTGACGCAGTCGGTGAAGAACGCCTCCAGCGCGCGGTCGAAGCCGACCGCCTGCGCCTTCGCCGTCTCCCGCGGCGTGAGCGTCGGGTCGAGCGCGCCGTCGAGGACGAGCGCGCGCACGTGGGTCGGGAACTGCTCCGCGTACCGCGCGCCGAGCAGCGTGCCGTAGGAGAAGCCGACGTACGTCAGCTTCGCGTCGCCGAGCGCGACCCGCAGCACGTCCATGTCCTTCGCGACGTCGACGGTGCCGACGTGCGGCAGCAGCCGGCCCGCGCGCGCCTTGCACTTCGCGACCTGGTCGCGGCTCGCGTCGAACAGCGCCTTCTTCTCGGCCGCGGTCTCCGGCGACGGGTCGACGGCGAGCAGCCGGTCGAGCTCGGCGTCGTTCAGGCAGTCCACCGGCGTGGACTCGCCGACGCCGCGCGGGTCGAACGACACCACGTCGAACCGGTCGCGCACCTCGCCCGGCAGCAGCGCCTCGGCCTGCCGCGCGAACTCGATGCCGGAGCCGCCTGGGCCGCCGGGGTTGAGGACGAGCGAGCCGATCCGCCGCGCCGAGCGGCGCGCCTTCAGCCGGATCACCGACACCTCGATCGTGTCGCCGTCGGGGGCGTCGTAGTCGAGCGGCACCCTCAGGTCGGCGCACTCGAAGCCGCCGCCGCAGCCCTTCCAGCGCACCCCGGCCTTGCCGAACCGCTCGATCGTCGCGGCGAGCGACGACGGCGTGCCGGTGGCGGCCGGGGTCGACGGGGCGGCGGACGTGGTCGGCGGCGCGGCGGACGGCGCCGGGCGCGGCGAGGAGTCGTTGCACGCGGGCAGCAGCAACGACGCCGCCAGCGCGGCCAGGGCGAGACGGCGCACGGGTTACTCCTCGGGTCCTGGACGCATGCCGCCGGCGCGCGCGGCCTCGTAGTCGTTGCGCGAGCCGCACACCGCGGCGACCGAGCACTGGCAACGCCGCCCCGTCTCGCTGACGCGGACGGTGACCGAGTCGGCGGGGACGTTGTGGCCGACGACGACGCCCGGACCGTCCGGCGTCTCGACCGTCGAGCCGAGCCGCGGCGCGGTCGCCTTGAACTCCTGGTACAGCGGGTGCTCGTACTTCAGGCAGCACATCAGCCGGCCGCAGGCGCCGCTGATCTTCAGCGGGTTGACCGGCAGGTCCTGGTCCTTCGCCATCCGGATCGACACCGGCTCGAAGTCCTTGAGGAACGTCGCGCAGCACAGGTCGCGGCCGCACGGGCCGATGCCGCCCTGCACGCGCGCGGTGTCCCGCGCGCCGATCTGCCGCAGCTCGACGCGCGCCGCCAGCGTCCGCGCGAGGTCGCGGACGAGCGCGCGGAAGTCGACGCGGCCCTCAGCGGAGAAGTAGATCGTCACGCGGTTGCGGCCCGCGACGTAGTCGACGCCGACGACCTTCATCGGCAGGTCGTGCTCGCGGATCAGCCGCTTCGCGGCGACCTTGGCCTCGGCGCGGCGGCGCCGGTTGCGTTCGTCCCGGCGGACGTCGTCGGCGCTCGCGAGGCCGGCCATGACCGGCAGCCCGCCGATGTCGTCGGACACCCACTGCGGCGCCCACACGCACTCGGCGACCTCGGGGCCGTCGTCGGTGGGCACGAGCACGAGGTCACCGACCCGCGGCGAGTGCCCGCCGGGGTCGAGGTAGTAGAGGCGCCCGTACCGCTCGAACGACACGGCGCACACCATGCCCACGCCGTTGATGCTACGTGCCGCACCACCTGCGCGACCGCCCCACCGATGCCGCGACCCGGTCGCGTTCTCGTACATCCGCGTGCGGGAGCCGCGACCGGGTCGCGAAATCGGTCGGGGCGGTCAGCCGGTGCGGAGGGCGAGGGTGAGGCGTTCGACGGCGAGCAACGGGGTGACGTTCGCGGCGATGGCCTCGCGGCAGGCGAGCACCGCGTCGATCCGGCGCATGGTCGACTCCGGCGCGGAGTCGCGGGCGGCCTGCTCGATGTCGACGGAACGGTCGGCGTTGACCAGCGGCACGCGCGTGCCGAGCTGCACGGCCAACACGTCGCGGTACCACGCGGCGAGGTCGACGAGCGCGCGGTCCAGCGAGTCGCGGCGGGCGCGGGTCTCGCGCGAACGCTGCCGCTTCGCCAGGTCGCTGTAGAGCCCGGCCGTCCCCCGGCCGCGGCCGACGGTCTCGGCGAGCGACTCGGTCTCCGCGGCGGCGATCGCCTTGGTGCGCCGGTCCGCCTCCTCCTCGGCCGCGCCGACCAGCTCGGCCGCGGCGGCGATGCACGAGCCGACGGTGGCCAGCAGCATCGGCAGCGCGAGCGCGCGTTCGCGCTGCGACCGCGCCTCCTCGTCGGTGGCGAGCGCCCGCGCCCGGCCGACGTGGCCCTGCGCGGCGGCCGCGGCCCACGCGGCGGTCTCGGGGTCGATCCCGTCGCGGACGAGCAGCGCGGCGACGTCGTCCGGCGACGGCAGCCGCAACGTCACCAGCCGGCACCGCGACCGGATCGTCGGCGGGAGGTCCTCCGCGCTCGGCGCGCAGAGCAGGAACACCCCGCCCTCCGACGGCTCCTCGATGGCCTTGAGCCAGGCGTTCGCGGCGTGCTCGGTGAGCCGGTCGGCGTCCTCCACGACGACGACGTGCGTCGTGCCGCCGGTCGCGGACATCGACGCCGCGCGCACGACGCGGCGCGCCTCGTCCACCGAGATCGACAGCCCGGCCGGCTGGACGACCATCAGGTTGGGGTGGGTGCCGGAGCCGGCCTGGTGGCACGAGTCGCACGCGCCGCAGCCCGCGTCGGGGCAGAGCAGCGCCGCCGCGAACGCCCGCGCCGCGATCGAGCGACCGGACCCCGGCGGGCCGGTGAACAGCCAGGCGTGCGTCATCCCCTCCCCGCGCGCGGCGGCGCGCAGCGACTCGACGACGTCGGGCTGGCCGGTCAGCCGGTCGAAGACGCTCACCGCGACGCCGCCACCTCGCGGCGGGCCGGGTCGGCGACGAGCAGCGAGCCGAGCCGGCGCTCGACCTCCTCGCGCACCCGCGCCGCGACGACCTCGACCGGCTGCGCCGCGTCCACCACGACGTACCGGCCGCCGTGGTGGTGGGCGAGGGCGCGGAACGTCGCGCGCACGCGTTCGTGGAACTCCAGCGACTCCGACTCCATCCGGTCGGGGTCGGCGCCGGCCCGGGCGAGCCCCTCGGCGGGGTCGAGGTCGAGCAGCACGGTGACGTCGGGGCGGACGCCGTTGGTGGCCCAGCGGGAGAGCTCGCGCACCTCCTCCAGCGACAGCTCGCGGCCGCCGCCCTGGTACGCCAGCGACGAGTCCACGAACCGGTCGGTCACGACGACCGCGCCGCGTTCGAGCGCGGGGCGGACGACGGTGGCGACGTGCTGCGCCCGGTCGGCGGCGTAGAGCATCGCCTCGGCGCGCGGCGACAGCCCGTGCGAGTCGCGGGAGAGCAGCACCTCGCGGATCGTCCGGCCGGCGTCGGTGGCGCCCGGCTCGAACGTCACGACGACGTCGTCGCGCAGCTCGCGCAGCCACTCCGCGAGCAGCCGGGCCTGGGTCGACTTGCCCGCGCCCTCGCCGCCCTCGAACGCGATGAGCACGCCGGGCAGCAACGGCCTGCGCCGGTGCAGCCACGGGATCGAGCGGGCGAGCTCGCGCCACAGCGGCACGTCGCCGTCGTCCATCTGCCGGTACGACACCAGCCCGACGAGCACCGCCAGCACGCCCGCGACGAACAGCGTGATCGTCACGCCGTCGGCGCGGACGAACACCCGGAACACGCCGACCCGGTGCGGGCCGATGACGCCCGCGATGACCGGCGCCAGCGCGAGCACGACGAGCAGGTCGACCCGGACGAGCGACTGGACCGTCGCGAACGTCCGCCCGCGCTTCTCGTCCTCGACCTCCAGGCCGAGCAGCGTGTAGCCGACGATCCACGCGATCCCGGCGAACGCCCCGACCGAGACGGTCATGAACAGCGCGAGGATGAGGTTCGGCAGCAACGACATCACCGACAGCGACGCGCCGGCGGCGACGATCGAGATGCCGAACAGCCGGTGCCGCGACAGGTTCTCCAGCAGCCGCGGGCCGAGCGCCATGCCGACCGCGAGGCCGGTGAAGATCGCGCCGAACAGCAGGCCGTACGCCGCGTCGCCGCCGCCCAGGATGCCGACGAAGAGGCGGCCGAGCGCGATGGCGGTGCCGCCCGCGGCGAACGCCCCGAGCATGCCGACGACGAGCCCGCGGATCAGCGGCGTCGAGTGGATGAACCGCCAGCCCTCGACGATGTCGCGGAACATCCCGTGGCTCTCGACCTGCTCGTCGTCGACCTCCGCCACCCGCCGCGCGCCGCGGATCTCGCGCAGCCGGTAGACCGTCATCGCGGAGAACAGGAACGTCGCGGCGTCGAAGTACAGCGCGAGGTCGACCGGGTTGGTCTTGAAGAACACGATGCCCGCGCCGAGCGCGTCGGCGATCTTGGCGAGACCGGCGAACACCGCGGCGGCCAGCGGCGCGGTGCCGTACGTCGTGATGAGGCTGACCTGGTTGGCGCCCTCGAGCTTCGCGGGGGGCAGCAGGTTCGGGACCGACGCCTCCTTGGCGGGGATCCAGAACAGGCTCACCGCCTCGACGAGGAACGACGCGGCGAGCAGCCACGGGATCTCCCGCACCAGCGGGATCGACGCGAACAGCACGAACCGCATCAGGTCGCAGACGACCATCGTCTTGCGCCGGTCGAAGCGGTCCGCGAACGCCCCCGCGAACGGGCCGAGGATCACCGCCGGCAGCAGCCGGAAGATCAGCACGCCGCCGATCGCGAACGACGCCTTGCGCGCGCTGTCGTCGCCGCCGGCCAGCTCGGCGCCGAGCGCCGTGGTGGCCAGCAGCCCGAGCCAGTCGCCGAACGACGACATCGTGAGCGCGATCCAGAGGCGCCGGAACGACGCGTACGACAGGACGCCGCGCAGCTCCTCCGGCTCGGGCAGCTGCGCGGTCGCCAGCTCGGCCACGGCCGGCTTGACCGGGTCGCTCGGAACGGTGATCGGGACTCCCCGTGGACCTGTCGGCTTGTCCCTACGACTGTAGCGGCGCGAGGAGCGCGACCACGCCGCCCGACACGACCGCGGCGACGCCGGCGACCGCGAGCATGGGCAGCGGGTCGCAGACGCGGAAGAACGTCCCGGCGAACGTCGCCAGCGCCGTGACCTGCGCCGCGGGGATCGCGACCCACCAGCGCGGCACCGACCGGTCGCGGAAGGCGCGCAGCATCGTGACGCCGCGCTCCGCGGCGACACCCTCGGCGAAGCAGGTCACGCCGAGCGTCAGCACGTAGAGCCCGAACGCGGTGGAGAACGCCGCGAGGAACACCGGGCTGCGGTCCGTCTCCGCCGTTCCCGCGGCACCCTCGAGGCGGACGATCGACCCGTGCCAGAAGAGGGCGCGCACCCTGTCGCCCGCCCGCAGCCCGCCGTTCCCGATCGGCGTCCCGATGACCTCCGGGTCGTCCGGGTCGCCCCCGCCGTCGGGCACCAGCAGCACGGTGTCGCGGTCGCCGCCCGCCGCGACCTCCGCGTCGATCCCGCGCAGGCAGCCGCGGGTACGCCCGTTGGCGCACGGCTGGGCGGAGAGGTACGCCGCCCGGTCCACCCACCGCGTCACGCCGAACCCGGTCACGCCGAGCCCGAGCACGGCGCAGAGCGTGCCGCTCGCGAACCACGCGGCGGGGCTTCTCCTGGACCGGCGGAGGATCACGCCTTCTTGCGCGCCGCGGCCTTCTTCGCGGGGGCCTTCTTGGCGGGCGCCTTGCGCGCGGTCCGCTTCTTCGCGACGGGGCCGCGGGCGCGGCGGTCGGCGAGCAGCTCGGCCGCGCGCTCGTCGGTCAGCTCCTCGATCGAGTCGTCCTTGCGCAGCGACGCGTTGGTCTCGCCGTCGGTGACATACGGGCCGAAGCGGCCCTCCTTCACGACCATCGGCTTGCCGGAGACGGGGTCGTTGCCGAGCTCCTTCAACGGCGGCGCCGCGGCGCGCTGCCCGCGCCGCTGCTTGGGCTGCGCGAAGATCGCGAGCGCCTCGTCCAGGGTGACCGTGAAGAGCTGCTCCTCGGACTCGATGTTGCGGAAGTCGGAGCCCTTCTTCACGTACGGCCCGTAACGGCCGTTGCTCGCCACGATCTCCTCGCCGTCCGCCGGGTCGGTGCCGAGCGTGCGCGGCAGCGTGAGCAGCCGCAGCGCCGTGTCGAGGTCGATCGTCGCGAGGTCCATGTCCTTGAACAGGCTCGACGTCCTCTCGCCGGACTGGACGTACGGGCCGTAGCGGCCGGCCTTGGCGACGACGTCCTCGCCGGTGTCGGGGTGCGTGCCGAGCACGCGGTCGCCGGACGGCGCGGAGAGCAGCTCCAGCGCCTTCTCGACCGTCAGCTCGTCCGGCGGCAGGTCCTCCGGCACCGACGCGCGGTCGTCGCCGCGCTGGAGGTAAGGCCCGTACCGGCCGACGCGCACCACGACCTCGGTGCCGTCCGGGTCGGTGCCGATCGGGATGGAGTTGACCTCGCGCGCGTCGATGTCGCCCAGGTGCTCGCTGACCAGCCGGTGCAGACCCGGCTCCTCGGTGCCCTCGTAGAACGCGCGCAGCCACGCGACGGGGTCCTCGGACCCGGTCGCGATGCCGTCGAGGTCGTCCTCCATCGAGGCGGTGAACCGGTAGTCGACGAGCTTGCCGAAGTGCTGCTCGAGCAGTCCGACGACCGCGAACGCGGTGAAGGACGGGATGAGCGCCGTGCCCTTCTTCCAGACGTAGCCGCGGTCCTGGATCGTGCCGATGATCGAGGCGTACGTGCTCGGCCGGCCGACGCCCAGCTCCTCCAGCGCCTTGACGAGCGACGCCTCGGTGTAGCGGGCCGGCGGCTGCGTCGCGTGCGACTTGGGTTCGAGCCCCGCGCAGTCCACGGGGTCGCCGGTCGCGAGCGCGGGCAGCCGCACCTCGCGGTCCTCGAGCTCCGCCTCGGGGTCGTCGGCACCCTCGACGTACGCGCGCATGAAGCCGGGGAACGTGATGACCTTCCCGCTCGCCGCGAACTCCGCGTCCTCCTGCTCGGTACGCGCGCCGAGCCGCACCTGCACGGACTGGCCCGTCGCGTCCGCCATCTGCGAGGCGACGGTGCGCTTCCAGACGAGCTCGTAGAGGCGCAGCTCGTCGCCGGACAGCTCGCGCGAGACCTGCTCCGGCGTGCGGAACGTGTCGCCCGCGGGCCGGATCGCCTCGTGCGCCTCCTGCGCGTTCTTCACCTTCTTCACGTAGACGCGCGGCTTGTCGGGGACGTACGCGTCGCCGTACAGCTCGCGCGCCTGCTGCCGCGCCGCGGCCAGCGCCGTCTCGGACAGGTTCGTCGAGTCGGTGCGCATGTAGGTGATGTAGCCGTTCTCGTACAGCCGCTGCGCGACCTGCATCGTGCGCTGGCTGGAGAACCGCAGCTTGCGCCCCGCCTCCTGCTGCAGCGTGGAGGTCATGAACGGCGCGTACGGCGAGCGGCGGAACGGCTTCTCCTCCACCGACCGCACGTCGAACGCCTTGCCGCGCAGCCGCTCGGTCAGCGCGCGCGCGCCGGGCTCGTCGAGCAGCACGACGTCGGTCGTGAGGGTGCCGTTCTCGTCGAAGTCCTTGCCGGTCGCGAGCCGCTTGCCGTCGAGCCGGACGAGCGTCGCGGTGAACGCCTGCGCCTCCCGCTCGAACGTGCCCTCGACGTCCCAGTAGCCCGCCGCGCGGAAGCGCATCCGGGCCCGCTCGCGCTCGACCAGGATGCGCGTCGCGACGCTCTGCACGCGGCCGGCCGAGAGCTTCGGCATGACCTTCTTCCAGAGCACCGGCGAGACCTCGTAGCCGTAGAGGCGGTCGAGGATGCGGCGCACCTCCTGCGCGTCGACCAGGTGCTGGTCGATGTCGCGGCACTCCTCGACGGCGCGCTCGATCGCCGGGCGGGTGATCTCGTGGAACACCATCCGCTTCACCGGCATCGAGTCCGGCGGCGAGAGCACCTCGCGCAGGTGCCACGCGATCGACTCGCCCTCGCGGTCCTCGTCCGTCGCGAGGTAGAGCTCGCTCGCGTCCTTGAGCAGCGCCTTGAGCTTGCGCACCTGCTCCTTCTTCTCGGCGCTGACGACGTAGAGCGGCTTGAAGTCGTTCTCCACGTCGACGCCGAGGCGCGCCCATGAGGTGCCCTTGTACGCGGCGGGGACGTCGGCGGCGTTGCGCGGCAGGTCGCGGATGTGGCCGATCGAGGACTCGACCACGTAGTCGTTGCCCAGGAAGCCGGCGATCGTCTTCGCCTTGGCAGGCGACTCGACGATCACCAACGGGCGCTTCTCGGGCACGGTTCTCCAAGGTGAGGAAAAGACAGGGGGATTCGGCGGAGTGTGGTCACGCCGTCAGCGCGTAGTCAACTACAGCCACGCGTCGGGGGGCGCGCCGTCGGGCCGCTCGCCGATCAGCTCGCGCAGCCGCGCGAGACGGCGCTGCCCCGTGATGCGGTACGCCGGGCCGTCGGCGCGCGGCCCGATCTGCGCCGCCGCGAGGCCGGCCCGGACGAGCGCCGCGCCGACCGCCGGCCACACCGCCTCGTCCTGCTCGCCGAGGTGCAGCGAGTAGCCGAGCGGGTCGTGCCGGCCGGCCGCGATCGCCCACCAGCGCAGCCGCGGGCCGTCGAGCGACAGGTCGGCGGGTGCGCGCTTGCTGCCGCCGCCGGACCAGCGCGCGGCGAGCGGGGCGAGGCGCGGGTCGAACGGCGTGCGGACCGTCGTGCCGCCCTCCCCGTGCGCGTCCGCGGTGCCGCCCTCGAGGCCGAGCGCGTCCATCGCGTCGAGCAGCGCGTGCACCCGCCACGAGTCGTGCACGATCACCGAGATGCGGGCGGTGCCGGCCTGCGTGACGACCTGGCCCGGGCCGCAGAGGAGGCCTTCGAGGTCGCCGACGTCGGCCGGGCGCGCCCCGGCCGAGAAGAACGACAGCTGCCCCTCGCTCACCTGAACAGCGTAGTCGCGTGTCCGGTTCTCCCGATCCGACAGGTAATCGGCGCCGCTGCCCGCGTGCAACGTCCGGGCCCGGCACCCCGCCGGGCGATCGGAGGACGGCATGAGTAGGCAACGGACGTTCGCGCGGTGCGTCACGGCGCTGGCGGTGGTCGCGGCGCCCCTGGCGGTCGCGGCGCCGGCCCGGGCCGAGAACGCCACGGAGCTGCGGATCACGATCGGCCCGGCGCCCGGCGCGTCGGTCACGCCGACGCTGGGCGGCGCCCCCGGCACCGCCGCGCTCGTCGGCACCGTCCGGGGCGTCCTGGAGGGCGAGGCGCTGGACCTGCGGGACTGCGCGGTCAGCCCCGACCTCACGACGGGGACGGTGACGCTCCAGCGGTGCGCCGGCTCCGACGCCGTCGTCACGGTGGACCCGCTCACCGGCCCCGGCGACTCGGGCGGCGGCAGCCTGGCGATCGCCCGGCAGCCGGTGGTGCTCTTCATCGGCACCTGGTGCGAGTGGGTCGAGTACTACGGCGCCTGGATCTTCGACTGCTGGTTCCGGATCATCACCAGCGAGTGACGCGAAGGGCCGCTCCCGTGCGCGGGAGCGGCCCTTCGTGCGTCCGTACTGCCTACTTGAAGCCGACCGGATCGCCGGCGGGGAGCTGGATCTCCGTCGCCGAGGCGACCGAGCGGCGCTTGCTGAACACGACCGCACCGACGATCACGGCCGCCGCGACGAGCGCGATCGCGATCCGCAGGGCGTTGTTCCGGTCGTCACCGATCGAGTACTTCACGACGGTCGGCGCGATGAGCACGGCCACCAGGTTCATGACCTTGATGAGCGGGTTCAGCGCCGGGCCGGCGGTGTCCTTGAACGGGTCGCCGACGGTGTCGCCGATGACCGTCGCCTTGTGCGCGTCGGAGCCCTTGCCGCCGTACACGCCCTCCTCGACCAGCTTCTTCGCGTTGTCCCACGAGCCACCGGCGTTGGAGAGGAACACGGCCATGAGCTGGCCGGCCGCGATGGCACCGCCGAGGTACGCGCCCAGCGGGCCGTAGCCGAGGCCGAAGCCGATCGCCACCGGCGCGAGGATGGCCAGCAGGCCCGGCGTCATCAGCTCGCGCAGCGAGTCGCGCGTGCAGATGTCGACGACGGCCGCGTAGTCCGGCTTCTCGCTGTAGTCCATGATCCCCGGGTGCTCCTGGAACTGCCGGCGCACCTCGTACACGACGCGGCCGGCGGCGCGGGACACCGCGTTGATGGCGAGCGACGAGAAGAGGAACGTCACCGCCGCGCCGACGACGAGGCCGACGAGCACCTCGGGCTTGTCGATCGACAGCGAGAACTCGCTCGCCTCCCGCCCCGCGCCCTCCAGCGCGTGCACGACGGCCTCGCGGAACGAGCCGAACAGCGACGTCGCCGCGAGGACCGCGGTCGCGATCGCCATGCCCTTCGTGATCGCCTTCGTCGTGTTACCGACGGCGTCGAGGCCGGCCATGATCTCGTCCGCCTCCTCGCCGAGGCCGCCCGACATCTCGGCGATGCCGTGGGCGTTGTCGGAGACGGGGCCGTAGGTGTCCATCGACACGATGACGCCGACGGTGGTCAGCATGCCCATGCCGGTGAGCGCGATGGCGTAGAGCGCGACCGCCTCGGAGCCGTTGCCCAGCAGGTACGACCCGTAGATCGCCGCACCGAGCACGAGCGCCGAGTAGACCGACGACTCCAGGCCGACCGAGATGCCGGAGAGGATCGTCGTCGCCGGGCCGGTGAGCGAGGACTTCGCGATGTCCTGGACCGGCTTGCGCTCGGTCGCCGTGAAGTACTCGGTGAGGACCTGGATCACCGACGCGAGGATCAGGCCGATGATCGTGGCGGTGATCGCGATGACCCGCGGGTTGCCGTCGAAGTCGGCGACCGCCTCGTTGCCGAAGTCCGCGAACGAGCTCGGCAGGTAGGCGTACGCGGTGATCGCGACGAGCACCGCCGACGCGAACGCCGAGATGAAGAAGCCCCGGTTGATGGCCTTCATGCCGTTGCGGTCGGAGTCGCGCGGGCTCACCGCGAAGATGCCGAGGATCGACGTCAGGACGCCGATGCCGCGGACGAGCAGCGGGAAGATGACGCCCTTGATGCCGAACGCCGCGTTGCCCAGGATCAGCGCCGCGACGAGCGTGACCTCGTACGACTCGAAGAGGTCGGCCGCCATGCCGGCGCAGTCGCCGACGTTGTCGCCAACGTTGTCCGCGATGGTCGCGGCGTTGCGCGGGTCGTCCTCGGGGATGTTCTGCTCGACCTTGCCGACGAGGTCGGCGCCCACGTCCGCGGCCTTCGTGAAGATGCCGCCGCCGACCCGCATGAACATCGCGAGCAGCGCGCCACCGAAGCCGAAGCCGACGAGGACGTTCGGGGCCTGCTCGTCGAAGAGCAGCAGGACGACGGTCGCGCCGAGCAGGCCGAGGCCGACGGTGAACATGCCGGCGACGCCACCCGTGCGGAACGCGATGCGCAGCGCGCGCTTGAGGCCCGCCTCCTGCGCGGCGGCCGCGACGCGGACGTTGCCGCGGACCGCGAGGCCCATGCCGGCGTAGCCCGTGATCGCCGACAGCGCGGCGCCGATGACGAAGAAGACCGAGCGGCCGAGACGGACGCCGGTGGTGTCCGCGGGCAGCGCGAACAGCACGACGAACGTCAGCGCCACGAACACGGCCAGGGTGCGGAACTGGCGGCCGAGGTACGCGGCCGCGCCCTCCTGGATGGCCTTCGCGATCTCCTGCATCTTGGCGTTGCCCTGGCTGGCGGCGAGCACCTCGCGGACGAGGTACCACGCGACGCCGAGAGCCAGGAACGACGTGGCGAACACGATGAGCAGCAGCGTCTTGTCGCCGCCCACGATGCTCGGGATCGTCCCACCCTCCTGGGCGAGGAAGTGCATGTGCGTCCTCCTTGACGGCACGGCAAGCCTCCGCGCGCGACAGCGCCCGGGGAGGTCCCTGGGAGGAAGGCGTGCGCGGACGAGTGAGGCGGGAAGGTGCTGCCTCTTGCTAGCGGAGTGTAGGGGGCGGCGCAGCCCTGCTCAAAGTCGGGCGGCGGGTCGCGCGGGTGGCCGGCGGGCGGTCGGCGGGTCGGGCGAGGCGGGTCAGGCGAGCGGGTCGCCCTCGGCGGTCCACGTCATGCGGACGACCGTTCCGCCGTCGTGCGCGCTGACGTCGAGGTCGTCCACCAGCCCGGCGATCACCGCGAGGCCGAACCCCGACGGCAACGGCGCCGGGTCGGAGTCGGCCGACGTGAGCTCGTCGGGGTCCATGAGGTCGGGCAGGCCGGCCACCGCGGAGCCGGTCGCCTCGAGGGCGGTGTCCGCCTCGGGCGGGCCGCAGTCGCGCACCGCGACGACGAACCGGCCCTCGTCGTCGGACAGCTCGACCGTGACGTCCTCGCCGCCGGCGGTCGCCTGGTGGATGCCGACGGCGCGCGCGCACGCCTCACCGACGGCGAGCTTCACCTCGTCGAGGTAGGTCTCGTCGACGCCGGCGCGGCGGGCGAGGACGGCGGCGAGCAGCCGCGCGGTACGGACGTGCGCGGGCAGCGCGGTGAACCGCAGCTCGACGGTGGCCATGTGGGGGTGTACGGCGCGTCAGTCGGTCGCCGACACGGCCTCCTCGACCGAGTTGTGGATCGGGAAGACCTTGGTGAGGCCGGTGATGCGGAAGATCTTGAGGATGCGCTCCTGCGTGCAGACGAGGCGCAGCGAGCCCTCGTGCGCCCGGACCCGCTTGAGGCCGCCGACGAGGACGCCGAGGCCGGTGGAGTCGAGGAAGTCGACGCTCTCCATGTCCACGACGAGGTGGTACGCGCCGCTGGAGACGAGGTCGATGAGCTGCTCCCGGAGCTTCGGCGCGGTGTAGACGTCGATCTCGCCGCCCACGACCACGATCGTGCGGTCGCCTTCGGTACGGGTCGACAGGGACAGGTCCACGCGGTCCTCCAGAGGGCAGACGAGACGCAGCAGAGCCAAGGCTGCTTGCGCGGGCGATACCCAGGGCGGGAGCGATCTAACCACGGGGGAAGGGCGCGTGCAGTGTCACGCGCGCGTGGCAGAGTCGGACGCGTGACCGCCCTGCTCAAGCGCCTGACGGACACGGCGCGCTACCAGGACCAGGTCACGCACGTCGAGCACGTTCCCGCGCGTTCGGGGCGCACCGCCGCGTGGCCGGACTGGGTGGCGCCGTTGCTCGTCGACCGGCTCCGGCTGGCCGGCATCGCGGCGCCGTACGAGCACCAGGTCGCCGCCGCGTCGGCCGCCTGGTCGGGCGACAACGTCGTCGTCGCGACCGGCACCGCGTCGGGCAAGTCGCTGGCGTACCTGATGCCGGTGCTGACCGCGTTGCTCACCGAGCCGAAGGCGACCGCGCTCTACCTGTCGCCGACGAAGGCGCTCGCGATGGACCAGCTCCGCGCGGTCCGCGGGCTGACGCTGACGGCGGTGCGGGCGGACACGTTCGACGGCGACAAGCCGGTCGCCGAGCGCGAGTGGGTGCGGGCGCACGCGAACCTCGTGCTCACCAACCCGGACATGCTGCACCGCACGCTGCTGCCGTCGCACCCGAAGTGGTCGCGGTTCCTCAAGGGGCTGCGCTACGTCGTCGTCGACGAGTGCCACGGCTACCGCGGCGTGTTCGGCTCGCACGTCGCGCACGTGATCCGGCGGCTGCGGCGGATCTGCGCGAAGTACGGCTCCTCGCCGGTCTTCGTGCTCGCCTCGGCGACGGTGTCCTCGCCCGAGACGTCGGCGGCGCGGCTCGTCGGCGCGCCGGTCGTCGCGGTGACCGACGACGCGTCGCCGCGCGGGGCGACGGAGTTCGCGCTGTGGGAGCCGCCACTGCTCGACGCCGACTCGGGCGCGCGGCGTTCGTCGCCGGCGGAGACGGCCGACCTGCTCACCGACCTCGTCGTGGACGGCGTGCGGACGATCGCGTTCATCCGCTCGCGGCGCGGCGCGGAGTCCATCGCGGCGCAGGCGCGCCGGCAGCTCGGCGAGGTCGCGCCCGAGCTGCGCGGGCGGGTGGCGGCGTACCGCGCGGGCTACCTGCCGGAGGAGCGGCGCGCGCTGGAGGCGGCGTTGCAGTCGGGCGAGCTGCTCGGCGTCGCCGCGACGAGCGCGCTGGAGCTCGGCGTGGACATCACCGGCCTCGACGCCGTGCTGCTGTCCGGCTACCCCGGCACCGTCGCGTCGGTGTGGCAGCAGGCCGGCCGCGCCGGGCGGCGCGGCGGCGAGGCGCTCGCGGTGTTCGTCGCGCGCGACGACCCGCTGGACACCTACCTCGTGCACCACCCGGAGGCGTTGTTCGGGCGGCCGGTGGAGGCGACCGTGCTCGACCCCGACAACGAGCACGTGCTCGACCCGCACCTGTGCGCCGCGGCCGCCGAGCTGCCGTTGACGCCGGGCGACTTCGCGGTGTTCGGGCCGCGCACGGAGGAGCGGCTCGCCGACCTGGTCCGGCGCGGGCTGCTGCGGCACCGCCCGACCGGGTGGTACTGGGCACGCCGCGATCGGGCGACCGACCTCGCGGACATCCGCTACACCGGCGGCGCGCCGGTGCGGATCGTGGAGGAGGCGACCGGCCGACTGCTCGGCACCGTCGACGCGGCCGCCGCGCACACCACCGTGCACGACGGCGCGGTGTACCTGCACCAGGGCGACTCGTACGTCGTGACCCGGCTCGACCTCGACGCCGACGTCGCCCTCGTCCGCGCGGACGAGCCGGACTACACGACGTCCGCGCGCGACGTCACCGACATCCGGATCGTAGAGACGTTGCGGTCGGTGTCGTGGGGCGCGGTCACGCTGGCGTTCGGGACGGTGGACGTCACGAACCAGGTCGTCGGCTACCTGAAGAAGCGCATCTTCACCGGCGAGGTGCTCGGCGAGGAGCCGCTCGCGCTGCCGCCGCGGCAGCTCCGTACCCGCGCCGTCTGGTACACGATGACGCTCGACCTGCTCGCGTCGTACGGCGTCGACTGGGCGGACATCCCGGGCGCCGCGCACGCGGCGGAGCACGCGGGGATCGGCCTGCTGCCGCTGTTCGCGACCTGCGACCGGTGGGACATCGGCGGCGTCTCGACGGCGTTGCACGAGGACACCGGGCTGCCGACGGTGTTCATCTACGACGGCTACCCGGGCGGTGCCGGGTTCGCCGAGCGCGGCTACGTCGCCGGCGTCGCGCACCTGCGCGCGACCCGCGAGGCGATCGCCGGGTGCGGCTGCGAGCACGGCTGCCCGTCGTGCGTGCAGTCGCCGAAGTGCGGCAACGGCAACAACCCCCTGGACAAGGCGGGGGCGGTGCGGCTGCTGGACGCGGTTCTCGCCTGTGCGGCTGGGTACACCGGCTCGTAGACGCCGGCGTGACGCGCGCCGGCCGGATCGGGAGGCGAAGCGCATGGCGATTCTTGGCCTGCTGCTCCTCGCCGCGGCCGTCGTCGCAGGCGTGGAGCTCGTGGTCAGCAACCTGAACGGCGCCGGGTTCGAGATCTTCGGCACGTCGTTCACGGCCGACCTCGCGACGGTGTTCCTGCTGGGTGCGATCACGATGGCCGTCGCGACCCTGGGCGCGTTCCTCGTCACGGGTGCGTTCCAGCGGCGCCGGGTGCACCGCTACGACGCGAAGCACCGGGCGACCGAGGAGCGGCTCGGCGAGTTCGACCGCACGAACGCCGAGCTGGTCGCGGAGAACGACCGCCTGCGCGGCGAGCTCGCGCAGGAGCGCCGCGCCGCGGCGACCCTGGGCGGCGTCGCGGTCCCGCCGGGCACCGGCGACGTGCCGTACGGCGACCAGATCTCCGACGCGGTCCGCAGCGAGTCGATCAGCGACACCGGCCGCTTCGACCCGTACCCCGTCTCCCCGGTCGAGCCGGTCGCCCCGGTCTCGCCCGTCGACGAGGCGCGGCCGCGGACGATCGACAACACGAAGTTCGACGACGACCACCTGCGGGTCGGCACCGGCTACGGCACCGACGGCACCGGCTTCGGCACCGACACCGCGGCCGGCGAGCAGAAGGCCGGCGTGCTCGGGCGCTTCCGCGGGGACAACCGCTAGGCGCTTCTCCCGCCGGACGACGACACGGCTCCGCTCCCCCTCGCCGGGGGGCGGGGCCGTTCGGCGTTCTCGGGCGGGCTGGCGGCCGGCTCGGGTCGGTGCGCGGTGGCCGGCGGCGAGGAGCAGCAGCGCGACGGAGCGGGAGGCTTGGGAGGCAACGAACGAAACGGCCCCGCTCCCCTCGTCGGGGGCGGGGCCGTTCGGCGTCTCGCGGGTGGGTGTGCGGGCCTAGCGGCCGCTCGGGTCGGTGCGCAGCCACAGCCGCAGGTGGCCGGCGGCGAGGAGCAGCAGCAGCGCGATCGCGATCGAGCGGAACAGCTTGCGGCCCTCGAACACCGACGTGAACGAGTCGACGAGCGTGGTCGTGATGCCGCCGCCCTCCGCGATCCGGTCCGGGCCCTCCGCCTCCTGCGGGCCGTAGTCGAGCAGCGGGTCGTAGGTGCCCTCGGGCAGCGGCGCCTCGGTGAACTGCGGGAGCGGGGGCAGCTTCGGCGCGCCGAGCTTGGGCGCGAAGTTCTTGAACGTCAGGCCGAACGCCGCGCGCTGCTGCGCGACCTGCTGCGGCGCGTTCGCCGTCGGCTTCGGGCCGGAGTGGAACTGGCCGCTGTTGCTGCCGTCGTTGTACGCGGGCTCGCTGCTCGGGCCGGAGGTCGGGTTGCCGCCGGTGCCGTTGCCGTTGCCACCGGTGCTGCCGTCGCCGCCGTTGTAGCCGCCGCCGCCGGTGCCGTTGCCGCCGTTGTCGTTCGTGCCGGAGCCGGTGCCGTCGCCGCCGTTGTACCCGCCGTCGCTCGGCTGCGGGTCGGGCGTGGGCTCGTTCAGCGTCACGCGGCCGGGCGCGGACATCGGGGAGTCGAGCTGCGTGGCCGCCGCGTCGCCGGAGCAGTTGCCGCAGGCGAGGCGGTGGGCGCGGACGACGTAGCCGTGCTCGCCGCCGTAGCCGGTGTCGGGCAGCTCGAACTCGTAGGAGAGCGTGTCGACGGGGAGGCTCTGGGCGACGATGCCGCCGTCCTCGGTGTAGACGTCGTAGCCGGTCAGGTCGGGCTCGCGGTTCGCGCTCCAGGTGACCTTGACGCGGTGCTGGCCCGTCGCGGTCGCGGTGACGCCGGTGGGCGCCGCGGGCGGGACGGAGAGGGTGATCGTGCGGGTGCCGGAGGCGCCGCCGGACAGCGTCGCCGTGTAGCGGCCGTTGTACGCGGGGGCGGCGCCGCTCGAGCAGGGGCCGGCGTAGTTCGGGCAGGCCGGCGTGAACGTGAACCGGATCTCGTTGCCGGTGGTCGGCGGGGCGACGACGTACGGGCCGGCCTGCGGGCCGGGGACCGTGAGGCTCATCTGGACCGACGTGCGCTGCTCGGTGAGGCTGCGCGAGATCGCGACGAGGAAGTCGATGTTGCCGGTGCCGGTGTAGGTGGCGTTGTCGGTGGGCGTGCGCCAGGTCGCGGTGGCGGCGTACGCCGGGGACGCGGCGAAGCCCCCCACGACGAGGGCCAGCGGCAGCCAGGCTGCGCGGCGCGCGATGCTCACGACGTCCTCCCACGTGCTCCACCGCGCGGGTTGCGCGGCCGTCCCGTCGTGGCGCCCTGCCGGCCGCCCACCCGGTTCATCGTCACGGACCCCGCTGAGGTTGACCGTTTCGTCCGGGTGGTCGTCCGACGGCTGGGAGCCGGCGGCGGTTCCACCGTTTCGTGCTTGCGAAACGGACAACGCGCCACGGACGGGAAGGTTACGGCGCCGCGGCGAATCCGTGCGTCAGCCGGCCGGCTTCGGCAGCGGCAGCTCGCGGACCAGCTCCGCGCGCAGGATCAGCCGCTGCTTCGCGCTGCCCTTCGGGTGGCACGTCGTCAGCGTCAGCCAGGCGGCGTTGGCGTCCTGTGGGGCGCGGACCACCGAGTAGTCGTCGGGCGTGACCGGGTGCGGGTTCGGCCGCTGGTCGAACGTCGCCACGGACCGGTACTCGTAGCGCGCGAACGGCGTGTCCAGGTAGATCAGGTCCCCCGGCTTGATCTCGTCCAGCCGGTTGAACGGGCGCCCGTACGTCGTGCGGTGGCCGGCGATCGCGACGTTGCCCTTCTCGCCGGGGAGCGGGGTCTCCTTGTAGTGGCCCGCGCCGGCCTTGAGCGCGGCCGGCGTGGTGCCCTCGACCACCTGGGTGTCCAGGTCGATCTTCGGGATCACGATGCGGGTGAGGCTGTCGCCGACCTTGATCTGGCGGTTCTTGTACGCGTCGCGGTACTTCGGGTTCGTGAACTGCGTGCGCAGCCGGCTCTGGTACTGCGCCGACCACAGGTCCGTGGCGAACGGGTAGGCGAACATGCCCACGCCCGCGAGCGCGAGCACGATCGACAGCACCGAGAGGGCGCGGCGGCCGCCGGGGCGGCGCAGCGCGTCGCCGATCAGCCGGCGGGTCGAGCGCGGCCGGTCGCCGACGGGCGGGGGCGTGAAGGTGGCGTCCATGTGCGTGCCGTTCTCCGGTCAGCCGTGGGGCGTGCGTTCAGGATGCCCAACGCGTGAGGCGGTCGGAAGTTTCCGGGGGGCGGATCCATCCTCGCAAACGCGCACGAAACGGGCGTTCTCGGGGTGTGTGTCGGCCGGTCGGGGGCGGCGGTTGAGCGCCGGTGCGTGGCGGTTAGGTTCGGTACGCGGCGGCGGCGGTGGGCGGCCGGCGGGGTGGCGGCGGCCCGCGGTACGACGCGGGTGGCGCAGGTGCCGGGGCGGCTGCGCGGGCTAGGTGCGGCAGCGGCGGCGGGCGGCGCGGGTGGTGGCGACCAGCACCGTGACCAGGCCGGCCAGGATGACGTAGTAGCCGGCCCGGGTGCGGCCGGTGTCGCCGGAGAACAGTCCGACGAGCCCCGCCTCGGTCGCGCCGATGGTGGCGACGACGAGCGCGGCGAGGAGCCGGTCGGCGGTGCCGCCGGTGCGGTCGGTGCGGTCGGTGCCGTCGGTGCGGCCGGTCGTGCCGGTGCCCGCGTCGTCCGGAGCGGTGGTGCGGTGGCGCAGCGTGGTGGCCAGCAGGAACGTCGCGACGACCGCCGCGACCGGGCGCCACCACAGCCGCCCGCCGACCGCCGCGGCGGTGCGGCCGTCGGCGCCGTACGGCAGCAACACGAACGCGAGAAGCACCACGGCCGTCCCGACCAGCGCGGCGCGCACCTCGACGGGCGCGGCGCCGAACCGGTCGGCCGCCCGGCTCGCGGAGCGTCGCAACGCGTCGCCGGCGCGTTCGAGCGTGGCACCGGCGCGGCCGCGAGGATCGGCACCCGCGTCGGCGGGCGTCACGAGGTGCGCGGTGCGCTGGGTGTCGGCGACCGGCTCGTCCGGGTACGGCACCGCCGGCATGGCCGCGGTCGCCGCCGCGGGGGCGTTGCCGGAGGCGGTGCCCGCCGGGGTGGCGGTCGGAGTGCCGAGCGGGGTGCCGGTCGGGGTGCCCGCGGTGCTCGACTGCGGGCGTGCGGCAGCCGCCGGGGAGGCGGCCGCGCCCACCCGTGCCGCGGTCGCCGCCGCGACGGGCGTGCCGCAGGACGGGCAGAACCGCCGGCCGTCGGTGACGGCGGACGAGCACGATGGGCAGCGCACGGGGACCTCCTCGACCGTTACGCACGGCGTACCCGGGCGGGGCACGCTCCACGCGTCGCGCGGCGGCCGGGTCGATGGCAGGCCCGGCGGCGTCGAAGGCGGGGACGTCGCGTTCGGCGCGGGCGCGGGCGCGGACCGGCACCGCGAGGGCGCGGGTCTCGACGACCACGGTCACGCCGGCCGCGTCGGGCGTGCAGGAGACGAGGCGGGCGGCGTTGCGCCGGGCCACCGCGGCGGCGGCGTCGCACGGCGAGGGTGCGCCGAGCGCGTCGGCGGCGGCGAGCGCGGCGAGGTCGGCGGCGGTACGGGCGCGCGCGCCCGCGAGCAGCCCGGCGCCCAGCAGGCCGACCGCCGCGGCGACGGCAAGGGTGAGCGCGGCCGCGGCGAGCACGAGCGGCGTGGCGGAGCCGCGCTCGCGGTCGGGCCCCCGGGGAGTGCGGGGCGGCGGCGCGGTCACGGGTCACCGCCCGGCTCGGTACGCGCCGTCGCCTCGGCCGCCACGTGCGCCGCGGGCAGCAGCCGGGCGAGCAGCGGGACGGGTGGGCGTTGCGTCCAGGAGACGCGGACCGTGACGTAGTCGCCGTCCGCGGACGTGGTGACGTCGGCGGGACGGCGCGCGGCGCGGGTGGCGGCGTCGGCGACGGCAGCGGGCTCGTCGCCGCGGGCGGCGGCGCGGGCCGCCGCACGGGCCGCCTCGGCGCAGCGCAGGTGCGACGCGACCAGGCCGAGCGCCCAGGTGCAGACCGCGAGGACGAGCAGGAGGGCGGGCAGCGCGACGGCGGTCTCGGCGGTCGCGCTGCCTCGCTGGTCACGGCGCTGGTCAAGGCCCGGGGGCCGCTGGGTGCGGCGCTGGGTGGGGCGCTGGGTGGGGCGGCGGGTGCGGCGTTCGGTGCTCATGGATTCGAGCGTGGAGCGCGTCAACCGCGCGTGCCGACGGGCGGAGAATCTGTGGACAGCGGCGCCGCGGGTTTCCACAGAGAATGCGGCTCGTGACCGCCGACGCCGCCGCGCCCGCCGCCGACCCGACCGCGCCGCCCGCGCGGCGCCGCTGGTGGCAACGGCTCCCGATGCTGCTGCTGGTCGGCGTGGTGCCGCTGCCGTTCGGGTTCTTCTTCCTGGGGTTCGTGGCGATCGCGCTGCTGTTCAGCGACCTCACCCGCGAGTCGGAGGTGCGAGCCGGCGGCGGGGTGCTGCTGTTCTGGTGGGCGTACAGCTTCCGGGAGGGCGACACGTCGCCGTACCTCGCGGCGGCGTTGCTTGCCATCGCGGCGGCGTTGCTGGCCCGCGGGTGGCGGCGCCGCGTGGAGCGCGGCGGGGGGCTGCGGGGGTCGTGGGGGCCGCTCGCCGGTGCGGTGCTCGCGGCCGTGCTCGCCGTCCTGGTGCTGGTGCCGTACGGGTACCGGAGCTCGGAGATCACCCGGGAGGACGCGGCGCGGCGGACGTTCGAGGCGCGGGCGGCGCGGCCCTGGACGGGGCTGGTGGCGACCGACTACCTCGTCGACCCGGGCCGGCTGCGGGTGATCCACAAGCCGGTCTGGTACGTCGCGGTCTACGAGCGCCACGCGTCGGTCCCGACGACGGCGGACGGGCAGCCGTGCTTCACCCGCCGCGAGGTGTGGCGGGTGGACGGGCTGGACGGGACGGTGAGCCGCGCGACGTCGGACGACGCGAAGGTGGGCGGCGACCCCTGTCTGCCGATCAAGCTCGGGACGGCGCGCGACCTGAAGCCGGCGCCGAGGTAAGGGGCCGGGGCAGCGCGGGCCGGGGGCAGCGGGGGCGGGTCGGGCGACTCGGGGGCGGCCGGACGTCGCGGGGCGGTAGGCCCGCCCCGCGACCGGCGGCGGCTCAGAACGCGAAGCTGAACGCCTTCTTCACCGCGTCCACGACGAGCGACACGACGGAGGGGTTCGTCAGGACCTTGACGAGGACCCCGCCGAACCCGCACGCGGCGACGGTGGCGACGGCGTACTCGGCCGTGGCCATGCCGTCCTCGCGGCGGGCGCGGAGCTGGCGCAGTCTGGACATGAGTACCTCCCTTGGGTGGGCCGGGAGCTTCCGGCTGCCGGACGTTCCGGTCGGGTCAGCGTCCGGCGCCAGGCCTGTGCGTAACGGGCCGCACCGAAATCTGTGGACGGTCAGCCGAGGACGTCGCGCAGCAGGCTGACGACGAGCGGCACGACGCCGACCAGCACGAACGCCGGCAGGAAGCAGATCCCGAGCGGCAGCACCGCGAGCACCCCCGCGCGGCGGGCGGCGACCTCGCCCGCCGTCCGCGCGGCCTCGCGCGCGTCGTCCGCGACGGTGCGCAGCAGCGCGGCCGGCGCGGCGCCGGAGTCTGCGCGCACGACGGCCCGCGCGAACGCGCGCACCGGCGGCGGGCGTCGCGGGTCGAGCAGCTCGGACCAGGCGACGGGCGGCGGCAGGCCGAGCCGCGTGGCGCGCACCGCGGCGGTGACGTCGGCGGCGAGCGGGCCCTGGGTCGCCGCCGCGGCGGCGGCGAGCGCGGCGTCGATCGTGGCGCCGGCCGCGAGGCAGGCCGCGACCAGGTCGGCGAGCAGCGGGACGGCGGCGGCGCGCGCGGCATCGCGTTGCGCGTCCGCCCGGCGGGGCAGCGCGGCGACCAGCCGGGCGGTGCCGACCGCCGCGGCGACGGCGGGGAGCGGGCCGAGCAGCGCGTACGCACCGAGCGCGGCCGCCGCGACGGCGACCGGCGTCGAGGGCGTGCGGCGACGGCGCGGGGACGGTGGCGCGGCGCGCGGGAGGCGGCGCGCGGCGAGGGGGCGCGCGCCGGCGGCGGCGACCGCGAGCGCGGCGGCCGCGGCGGCGAGGACGGCGGCGGCGTTCACGCGGCGGTGGCGGCGCGGGTGATGCGGCGTACCCACCAGACGCCGGCGGCGTCGAGTGCGAGGCCGGCGACGAGGCAGGCGAGGCCGTACGGCGTGCCGAGGAGGAAGGGCACCGGCCGCGCGCCGAGCGAGCCGGCCAGCGCGAGGCCGCACAGCGGCAACGCGGCCAGGACGGCGGCCGACGCGCGCGGGCCGGCGAGCTGCGCGGCGACGTCGGCGCGGCGGCGTTGCTCGGCGGCGAGCGAGGCGGCGAGGCGATCGAGGCCGTCGGCGAGGCCGTGGCCGGCGTCGGCGGCGACCGACCAGAGCGCGCCGAGGGCGCGCAACGGCTCCGCGCCGGGCAGCGCGGCCCACTCGGCGGGCGGCGCGGGGGCGACGTCGTGGGTGAGGCGGCGCAGGTGCGCGGCGAGCGGGGGTGGGGCGTCGGCGGCGGCCCGCGCCAGGGCGAGGGAGGGCGGCGCGCCGGTACGGAGCTCGGCGGCGGTCGCCCGGCACAGCTCCGGCAGGGCCGCGGTGACGGCGGCCGCGTCCCGCGTCCGGGCGCGGGCGGCGGCGAGCGGGCGGGCGGCGGCGAGGCCGAGCAGCGCGAGCGCGGCGAGCCCAGGGCGGGTGAACGCGAGGGCCGCGACGGCGAGCGGGAGGTACGGCGGGGCGGCGGGGCGGCCGCCGGACGCGGGCGCGCGGAGGGCGCGGAGCCGGGCGCGGCCGGGGCCGGGGAGGGAGGCGAGGAGGACCGCGGCGGCGAGCAGCAGCGCGGGGACGGTCGGGGTCACGGCGCCGCTCCGGCGGGCGGCGCGGGCGGCGCGGACGGCGTCGGCAGTGCGGGCGGCGCGGACGGCGTCGGCATCGGGGGCGGCGGAACGCCGCGGGACGCGACGAGCGCGGCGAGGGCGGCGGCGGCGGGGCCGGCGGTGGTGACGGCGCCGTCGTACGCGAGCGCGGTGCCGTGCCCGACCAGCGACACCTCGGCGACCCGACGGCGCGCGCCGGTCCGGGTGAGGTGGACGCACACGTCGAGCGCAGCCCAGACCTGCGCGCGCAACGCCTCGCCCACCAGCCCGGCCGGACCGGCGAGCGCGGCGAGGCGCGGGAGGACGTCGGCGGCGGCGTTCGCGTGGATCGTGGTCATGCCGCCGTCGTGGCCGGTGTTCAGCGCGGCGAGCATGTCGACCACCTCGCCGCCGCGCACCTCGCCGACGACGAGGCGATCGGGGCGCATCCGCATCGCCTGGCGCACGAGGTCGCGCAGCGTCACGGCGCCGGCGCCCTCGACGTTCGGCGGGCGGGCCTCGAGGGAGACGACGTGCGGCGCGGCCGGGCGGAGTTCGGCGGCGTCCTCCACGATGACGACGCGCTCGGCGGGCGCGACGAGGCCGAGCAGGCAGCCGAGCAGCGTGGTCTTGCCGGTGCCGGTCCCGCCGGAGACGACGACGGCGAGGCGCGCGGCGACGATCGCGGCGAGCCACTCGGCGAGGCAGGCGTCGAGCGCGCCGGAGGTACGCAGGTCCTCCAGGCCGAGGTGCTGGCGGCGCAGCGTGCGGATGCTGACGCAGGTCGCCCGCGTCGCGGGCGGTGCGAGCACGGCGTGCAGCCGGGTGCCCTCCGGCAGCCGCGCGTCGACCCAGGGCTGCGCGGCGTCGAGGCGGCGGCCGACCCGCGCCGCGAGCCGGCGGACGAGGGCCACGACGTCCGCGTCCGAGGCGAACGACACCGACGGCTCCCGCACGAGGCCGCCGCCGCGGTCCACCCAGACCTCGTCCGGGGCGTTGACCAGCACGTCCGTGACGGACGGGTCGCGCAGCAACGGCCCGAGCGGGCCGGCGCCGGCGACCTCGTCGGAGAGGCGTTCGAGCAGCGGCAACGCCTCCGCCGACGTGGCGAGCAGCCCCTCGGCGCGCGCGGCCGCCGCGATGCGCGCCGGCGACGGCGGCCACGGCTCGTCGGCCAGGCGGCGGCGGACGCGTTCGACCAGGTCAGGTGCCATCGCGCAGCAGCTCCGCGAGCAGCGAGGAGCAGGCGGCGGCGAGCGGGCCGCGCCCGCCGCGCCCGGGCGGGCGGCCCTCGTCCAGCGCGCGGCCGAGGTCGGGCTCCGGCTCGAGCCACGCCGCGAGCGGGAGGCCGACGGCCTCGGCGATCTCGGCGCCGGTCAGCCCGGTCGGCGACGGGCCGCGGACGACGAGGCGGACGTCCTCGACCAGCAGCGCGAGCGTGCCGACGACGCGTTCGGCCGCGACGGCGGCGCGGAACTCCGCCGGGCAGACGACGACCGCCGCGTCGGTGAGGCCGAGCGCCGCACGGGTCGGCTCGTCGAACGACCTCGGCAGGTCGACCACCACGACGTCCGCGCCGCGCCGGGCCGCGGACAGGAGCGAGCCGACGGTGGTCGAGGGTACCTCGGGAAAGCCGTCCCGCGACCACGACAGCACGGTCACCTCGCCGCAGCGCGGGAGCGCGTTGGCCAGCGCCTCGCCGGACGCCGGCGGGGCCGCCCCGACGAAGTCCCCCCAGCGCGGCCCCTCCGCCGCCTCCGCGCCGAACAGGAGGTCGATGCCGCCGCCGTACGGGTCGAGGTCGACGAGCATGGTGCGCTTGCCGAGCCGGGCGGCGGCGAGCGCGAGCGCCACGGAGAACGACGTCGCGCCGGCGCCGCCGCGCGCCCCCGTGACCGAGATCACGACGCCGCGGCGGGGGCACGAGGCGTCGGCGAAGCGTTCGGCCAGCCAGTGCTCGGCGTCCGGCAGGAACGTCACGTGCTCGGCGCCGAGCGACACGGCCTGCCGCCAGATCTCCGGGTCGGCCGCGGTGGTGCCGACCAGCACGACCGCCGGGCGGCGCGGCAGCGCGCTGGCGGCGACGTCGGCGGCGCGGTCGGCACCGACGACGACGAACGGCGCCCGCCGCCACGACGCCACCGCGCCGGCGACGTGGTCGGCGACGTCGGGCTCCGCGCCGCCGGCCGCGGCGAGGCGTAACAGGTCGTCGAGCAGGGCGGGGTCGGCGGTGACGACGAGCGGGCGCGCGGGGGCGTCGGCGGTGGTGGCGGGAACGGCGGACATCGGCGGCTCCTTCGGAGGTTCGGCTCCGAACGAGGCTGGCCGCCGCGGCCTGTGGGTAACGGGCGGACACGGGATCTGTGGACGGCGGGACCGCGCCGCTCACGCGCGGGCAGGAGGCCGTCGCACGCGGGGGAAGGTCCGGAAAAAAGGGACGACCCCCGCCGGGGGGGATAGCGGGGGTCGTCCTAAGACTCGGCGCCGGGGGGGATAGCGCCGAGCCGGCTCAGAGGGTTCGGTCCCTGCGCAGGACCGCCATCGCGATGAGGTACACGACGGTGTAGACCACGGCGGCGACGAGGTAGGTCGCCCACCACTCCTGGTTGTCGAACATGCCGCGGAACGGCGCCACGAGCGCGTTGGCGATCGAGTGGATGCCGTTGACGAAGCCGTTGGAGCGGTTCGCGTCGAGCGCCCGGAACAGCGCGTCGAGCCCGATCATCGACACCACGAAGACGTACACGGCGGTGAGGACGCGGGCGATCACCGAGGCGATCGACGGGCGTTCGACGACCTGCTCGGAGTAGGAGCCCACGGCGCGGTCTTCGGCTACGACGGCACGACGGACCATGACCCCTCCCCTACGTGAAGTGCGCCGGCGACGGCGCGACTGCCTCCGGAGTGCCCGGGGCGGGGCGTCCTCAAACCCCTATGCTCGAAAAATCATGAGCGGCGCCGCGTTCTTCGACCTCGACAAGACGGTCATCGCCAAGTCGAGCACGCTCGCGTTCGGCAAGCCGTTCTACCAGGGCGGGCTGGTCAACCGCCGCGCGGTGCTCAAGAGCACGTACGCGCAGTTCTACTACCTGATCGCGGGCGCGGACGCCGACCAGATGGACCGGATGCGCGACTACCTCAAGGTGCTCTGCGCCGGCTGGGACGTCGCGCAGGTGAAGCAGATCGTCGACGAGACGCTGCACGACCTGATCGACCCGCTGGTCTACGACGAGGCGGTCGACCTCATCGAGGAGCACAAGGCGAACGGCCGCCGCGTCGTGATCGTCTCCTCCTCCGGCGAGGAGGTGGTCGGCCCGATCGGCGAGATGGTCGGCGCCGACGAGGTCGTGGCGACGCGGATGGTCGTCGAGGACGGCAAGTACACCGGCGACATCGAGTTCTACGCGTACGGCGAGGGCAAGGCGGAGGCGATCCGCGCGCTGGCCGGGCGGCACGGCTGGGACCTGGCCGAGTGCTACGCGTACAGCGACTCGTTCACCGACCTGCCGATGCTGGAGGCGGTGGGGCACCCCGTCGCGGTCAACCCGGACAAGGCGCTGCGCCGGGTCGCGGTCGAACGGGAGTGGCCGATCCGGGAGTTCCGCCGCCCGGTCTCGCTCGCGCAACGCCTCGCCAACCGCGCGCCGAAGCCGTCGCCGAACGTCCTCGCGGGCGCCGCGATCGCCGGCGCCGGAGCGGCGCTGGCGGTGCGCTACTACCGGCGAAGGTCCCGGCAAATTCAGGACTAGGCAACGCCTCCGCGCGGGCGTACAACAGGCCCTACGAGAGACCGATCCGGTGCCCGCCGTGGCCCGCCATCGCGATCTCGTGCACGGCGTCCGTGTGCACCCACGTGCGACCAGCCGCGGGAGGCACGTCGGCCGAGAGCCGCGAGGCCAACCGAGCCGACGAGTAGGTGCACGCATGGTCACCACGGCCACCGTGCTTGAACGGCGCTCCAGCGCTCGCCGCTGGGGCGCCGTTTGCTTGCGCGGTCAGCCGCGGGGTCAGCCGCGCAGCAACGCCTCGCCGATCGCGATCCCCTCGACCGCGCCGTGCGCCACGGCGGCGCACCACAGGCGGAGGAACGGCGCCACGTCGCCGCCCGCGAACGCCGCCGCCGCCTCGCCGTAGGCTGCCGCGTCCTGGCGGAGCCCCACGTCCGGCGCCGACACCGCGCGCGGGTCGAGGCCGCGCGAGACGAGCACGACGCGCGCGGCGGCGCGCGCGACGACGCCGTCCGCGCTGCCGAACGGCCGCAGCGCCAGCAGCTCGCCGTGCACCACGCCCGCGACGACCACCGCCGGCGCCGACGTCGCGGCCACCACGGCGGCGAGCGTGGCGAGGCGGTCGCCGGCGGCCGGCGCCGGGCGGCCGAGCGCGTCGGCGGGCGCGAGGCCGGCGGCGGCCAGCGTGTGCATCCGCGCCAGCGCCTGGAACGGCGCGTGCTCCCACGTCTCGACGAGCGGCCGCAGCTCGGCCGCGACGCGCAGCGCGCCCTGCACGACCGGGTCGTCCGGCGGCTCGGCGCGCAGCGTCTCCAGCGGCACGTCGTGCCCCTCCAGCGCCGCCGACGCGCGGGCGCAGCGCAGCCCCGCCTCGACCGCGACGGACGTCGCGTGGCGGCGCATCGCGTCGTGCGTCAGCAGCCGGTCCACCGACCGCCGCGCCTCCTCGGCGGCCTCGGCGACCCCGGGCAACGACAGCAGCGGCGACAGCGGGTCCACGCGCGAACGTTAGCGTCGTAGGTTGTCCGCCATGACGGACGTGACGCTGTCGAACCTGCTCACCGAGACGCGCCGCTTCGACCCACCGCCGGGCCTCGCGGCCGCGGCCAACGTCACCGCGGACGCGTACGAGCGGGCGGCCGCCGACCGGGTGGCGTTCTGGGAGGAGCAAGCGCGCCGGCTGCACTGGCACGAGTCGTGGCACACCGCGCTCGAGTGGGAGGCGCCGTTCGCCAAGTGGTTCGTCGGCGGGCGCCTCAACGTCGCGTACAACTGCCTCGACCGGCACGTCGCGGCCGGCCGCGGGGACCGGGTGGCGTTTCACTGGGAGGGCGAGCCGGGCGACACGCGGACACTGACGTACGGCGACCTGCTGCGCGAGGTGTGCAAGGCCGCCAACGCGCTCACCGAGCTGGGCGTCCGGGCCGGCGACCGGGTCGCGATCTACATGCCGATGATCCCGGAGACCGCCGTCGCGATGCTGGCCTGCGCGCGGATCGGGGCGCCGCACTCGGTGGTGTTCGGCGGGTTCTCCGCGGAGGCGCTGTCGGGCCGCATCCTCGACGCCGACGCGCGGGTCGTGATCACCGCCGACGGCGGCTGGCGGCGCGGCGCGGTGTCCGCGTTGAAGCCCGCCGTGGACGAGGCGTTGCGGTCCTGCCCGGACGTGCGCACGGTGCTCGTGGTGCGGCGCACCGGCAACGACGTCGCGTGGGAGGACGGCCGCGACGTGTGGTGGCACGACGTCGTGGACCGCCAGCCGGAGACGCACGAGGCGCCCGCGCTCGACGCCGAGCACCCGCTCTACATCCTGTACACGTCCGGCACGACGGCGAAGCCGAAGGGCATCCTGCACACGACCGGCGGCTACCTCACGCAGGTGGCGTACACCCACTGGGCCTGCTTCGACCTGAAGCCGGAGACCGACGTCTACTGGTGCGCGGCCGACATCGGCTGGGTGACCGGGCACTCGTACATCGTCTACGGGCCGCTCGCCAACGGCGCCACGTCCGTGATGTACGAGGGACTCCCCGACCACCCGGACAAGGACCGGTGGTGGGCGACGATCGCGAAGTACGGCGTGACGATCCTCTACTGCGCGCCGACCGCGATCCGGACGTTCATGAAGTGGGGCGAGGAGTACCCGGGGCGGCACGACCTGACGTCGTTGCGGCTGCTCGGCTCGGTCGGCGAGCCCATCAACCCCGAGGCGTGGATGTGGTACCGCCGGGTCATCGGGGGCGACCGGTGCCCGGTCGTGGACACGTGGTGGCAGACCGAGACGGGCGCGGTGATGATCGCGCCGCTGCCCGGCGTGACGGCGGCTAAGCCGGGCGCGGCGATGCGCACGCTGCCCGGCATCTCGGCCGAGGTCGTGGACAACGCGGGGTCCGCCGTGGGACCGGGCGGTGGCGGTTACCTGACGCTGACCGAGCCGTGGCCGTCGATGCTGCGCGGCGTGTGGGGCGACGACGAGCGCTACAAGGAGACGTACTGGTCGCGCTACCCCGGCCGCTACTTCGCCGGCGACGGCGCCAAGCTGGACGACGACGGCGACATCTGGCTGCTCGGCCGGGTGGACGACGTGATGAACGTCTCGGGCCACCGCATCTCCACGACCGAGGTCGAGCACGCGCTCGTCGGGCACCCGTCGGTCGCGGAGGCGGCGGTGGTCGGCGCGACGGACGCGACGACGGGGCAGGGCATCGTGGCGTTCGTCACGGTGAAGGGCGGGGTGGACGACGGCGAGGCGTTCGCCGCCGACCTGCGGGCGCACGTGGCAAAGGAGATCGGCCCGATCGCGAAGCCGCGGCAGATCATCTTCACGCCGGACCTGCCGAAGACGCGGTCCGGGAAGATCATGCGGCGGCTGCTGCGCGACGTGGCGGAGTCGCGGCCGCTCGGCGACGTGACGACGCTGGCCGACCCGACGGTGGTCGAGGCGATCGGCGAGCGGATGAAGTCCGCGCCGCCGGAGGAGTGATGGAGCTCGGCGAGCCCGTCCCGGGCTGGACCCCGAAGGCGCCGCCGCCGTACACGCCGATGACCGGGCGCTACGTCACGCTCGTGCCGTTGCTGCCCGAGCACGCGGAGCCGTTGTGGGAGGCCGCCGGAGACGACGTGTGGACGTACCTGTCGTACGGGCCGTTCGCCTCGGCCGCCGAGTACCGCGAGTGGGTCGTCGCGAACGCCGCCGGCACGGACCCGCTGTTCTACGCGGTGCTCGTCGGCGGCGAGCCGCGCGGGGTGATCTCGATCCTGCGGATCGACGCCGCGAACGGCAGCGGCGAGATCGGGCACGTCTGGTACGCGCCGTCGATCCAGCGTTCGCGCGCGACGACGGAGGTGGCGTACCTCGTGGGGCGGCGGCTGTTCGACGAGTGCGGCTACCGGCGTTACGAGTGGAAGTGCAACGCGCTGAACGCCGCGTCGCGGGCGGCGGCGGAGCGCTTCGGCTTCGCGTACGAGGGGACGTTCCGCCGGCACATGGTCGCGAAGGGGCGCAACCGCGACACCGCGTGGTTCGCGATGACCGACGCCGAGTGGCCGGCGATCCGCGCGGAGTTCGAGCGGTGGCTCGACCCGGCGAACTTCGACGCCGACGGCCGTCAGCGCAGCCGCCTGAACGCCTCCTCCGCGTCCACGAACGCGTGGAGCGGGTCGAGCAGGTCCTGAACGGCGGTCAGCGCGACCTCGAGCTCGTCCGTGGCGCGGGCCGTGCCGACGGCGCCGTCGAGGCCGGCGAGCGTCGCGTCGATCGCGGCATCGCAGGCGCGCCAGGCGTCCTCGACCCTCGGGTGCCGCCACGCGGGCATCGCCTCCCTGGCGTCGGCGAGGGCGACGCGGAGCGTCTCGGCGCCGACGTCGAGCGGCAGCGCCATCGAACGCGCCGACGACGGGACGCAGCGGATCATCGCCCGCTGCGCGAGGTCGACGTGCTCCGCGCAGCGCAGGAACGCCTCGTGCACGGGCACCAGGTCGGGCGGCAGCGGGCGGGCGCGGCGGCGGAGCACGACACCGGATGGTACGGAGGCGCCACGAACGGGTATCGCGACCGCATGGCGTACGTGGACCTCACGGACAAGGCGGCCGGCACGCGCGGCCGCGCGGCGGAGCCGAGCCTCGGGGAGCTGGTCGCGCAGGCGAGCAAGGACCTCTCGACGCTCGTGCGCAAGGAGGTCGAGCTCGCGAAGACCGAGCTGTCGATCGAGGTGGGCAAGGCAGGCAAGGGCGCGGGCATGTTCGGCGGCGCCGGCGTGACCGCGCTGTACGGGCTGACGTTCGTCTCGCTCGCGGCGATGTTCGGCCTGGGAGCGCTGATGCCGATCGGCTGGGCCGCGCTGATCGTGGGGGTCGTGTACTTCGCCGTCGCGGGCATCCTCGCCCTCACCGGCAAGAAGGCGTTCAAGGACTTCTCGCCGAAGCCGGAGCGCACCATCCGGACGTTGAAGGAGGACGCCCAGTGGGCGCGTCACCCGAGCAGCTAGAGCGCGAGATCGAGCAGACCCGCGAGTCGCTCGCGCACACCATCGGCCAGATCGAGGAGCGCGTGAGCCCGAAGGCGATCAAGCGGAAGCTGTCGCCGTCGCGGTTCGCGAACGAGCACAAGGCGCTGCTCGCGAGCGTCGGCGGCGGCATCGCGGCGCTGATGACGCTGCTGGTCGTCCGGAAGGCGCGGCGCCGGTAGCCTCACCGCATGCCCGCCGAGTCGGACGTCCTCGTCCCGGGCCCCTGGACCCACCGGGACGTCTCCGCCAACGGCACCCGCTTCCACGTCGCCGAGGCCGGCAACGGCCCGCTGGTGCTGCTGCTGCACGGCTTCCCGCAGTTCTGGTGGGCGTGGCGCCACCAGCTCGTCGGCCTGGCCGAGGCGGGGCTGCGCGCGGTGGCGCCGGACCTGCGCGGCTACGGCGCCAGCGACAAGCCGCCGCGCGGCTACGACGCCTACACGCTGGCCGCCGACGTCGCCGGCCTGGTCCGCGCGCTCGGCGAGCAGAAGGCGATCATCGCGGGCCACGACTGGGGCGGCGCGATCGCCTGGGTCGTCGCCGCGCTGCACCCCGAGGTCGTCGAACGCCTCGTGATCACCGGGACGGCGCACCCGTTGCGCCACCGGGAAGCGGCGTTCGCCGACCCGCGCGGGCAGCTCAGGGCGAGCACGTACATGCTCGGCGCGCAGACACCCTGGCTCGCCGAGCGCGCGCTCACGAAGCACGACGCCGCGCGCGTGGTCGAACTGCTCGAAGCCTGGGGCGGCCCCGGCTACCCCACCGACGACGACCGGCAGATCTACCGCCAGGCCATGCTGATCCCGGGCGTCGCGCACTCGTCGCTCGAGTACTACCGCTGGTGGGTACGCAGCCTGGTCCGGCCGACCGGCTACCGGTTCTTCAAGCGCATCCAGCGGCCGGTCTCGGCGCCGACGCTGCACCTGCACGGCGCGCTGGACACGTGCGTGCTGCCGCGCACCGCGCTCGGCTCGGGCCGCTACGTCGAGGCGCAGTACGAGTGGCGGCTGCTCGACGACGCCGGGCACTTCCTGCCCGAGGAGGCGCCGGACGTCGTGACCGGCGAGATCGCGCGCTGGGCGAAGTGACCCGCGACCGCAACGCCGAGGGGCGCCCGGAGAACGCCCGCCCCCGCGACGCCACCGGCCGCCCGCTCCCCCGCGACGCGGGCCCCTCGTGGCGCGAGCGGCTGCGGGCCAAGGACGAGCTGCAGGCGCTGCCCGGCGCCGACGCGGTCGCGGAGGCCGAACGCCTCGTGCTGGAGGGGCAGCCGTTCTACGCGCACGAGGTGCTCGAGGGCCCGTGGCACCTCGCCGAGCCGGCGGAGCGCGCGTTCTGGCAGGGCCTGGCGAAGGTCGCGGTCGGGCTCACGCACCTCCAGCGCGGCAACGCGGTCGGCGCGCGTTCGGTGCTCACCGCGGGCGCCGACCTGCTGGAGCCGTACGAGGACGGGCACGAGGGCGTCGCGGTCTCCCGCGTCGTGGCCGCGGCCCGCGCGCTCGCGCGGCGCGACCCCGCGACGGTGACGCCGGACGAGCTGCGGGTGGCGTTCCGCTAGGCGGCGAACGAACGCTGCTCCGCGGCCGCCGCGAGGTTGGCCAGGAACCCGTCCGCCATCGCGCGCAACGGCCCCGCCAGCCGCGCGTCGCCGTCCCAGGTCACCGTCAGCACGGCGTCGGTCGCCGGGCGCTCGCCCTGCCACGCGCGGGTCAGCGTCACCGTGCCGTCGGTCTCCGGGAGGTCGCCGTCGACCCGGAACGTCGTGACGTACGACGTCGGCAGCCGGCGCGGCGGCCGCGCCCGCACCGCGACCCGCGCGGCCGGGCGGCGGGGCACCCGGACGAGCAGCGTCGCGCCATCCAGCCGCGCCGCACCGTCCAGCCGCGTGGCGCCGGGCCACAGGTCGAACGCGGTCTGCCCGGCCAGCAGCAACGCCGTGCCCGTCGGGTCGGCGGCGATGCGGCGTTCGGCGCGGATGCTCTGCATGGTGCTCCTCGCGCCGGGGTCAGGGGCGCTTGCCAGGGTGCTTGCTATCGCTAGCACTCTACCCCGGCCGCGCCCGGGCGGAACCCGGCCGGACGGACCCTCGGTGTGGCGTCAGTCACACGACTGCGTGGACACCGGCTCGCTCGACCGGGCGCCCGTCGCGGCGACGCCGGCCACCTCCTTGGCGGTGAGCGCGTAGCCGGTCGACGCGTCGTCCGCGGCGGCCGCGAAGATGACGCCGTAGACGCGCCCCTCGGGCGAGAGCAGCGGCCCGCCGGAGTTGCCGGGACGCACCCGCGTCCGCAGCGCGTAGACGTCCCGGCGGATGTCGCGGCGGTCGTAGATGTCGCGGCCGACCGCGGTGATCCGCTCCCGGACGCGGGCCGGCTGCACGTCGAACGGGCCGTCGTTCGGGTAGCCGACGACGAGCGCGCTGTCGCCGCTCTTCGCCCCCTCGGCGAACGTCAGCGGCGAGATGCCGAGGTTGCGCACGTAGAGCACCGCGATGTCGCGGCCGGGGTCGTAGAGGACGACGCGGGCGTCGCGGACGTCGTTGCGGGCCACCTCGACCTGCGGCGTGCGGACGCCGGCGACGACGTGCGCGTTGGTCATCAGGTGGTCGGTGGCGTAGACGAACGCCGTCCCCTCCAGCCGCCGCGAGCACGACTTCGCGACGCCGGTGACCTTGAGCACGCGCCCGCGGGCGAGCCGCGCGGCCGGCGAGTTGACGACCGCCGGGTCGGCGGGCGGGACGTTGACCGTCCGCGTCGGCCCGAGGTCGGAGAACACCTCGGGGAAGCCGTGCCGGCGGAACAGCCGCAGGAACGAGTCGAACACCGGCGGCGGCGGCGGCAGCGTCCGGTTGACCACCCGCATCACGGCCGACTGGCGCACCTGCTCCGACAGCCCGGTGTACGACGACCGCGAGACCGGCAGCGCGAACACCCAGGCCAGCAGCAGCACGCCCAGCGCCGCGACGACCGCGCCCACCGTGGAGTCGACGACGCGGGCCGGTCGGTACGTGATGCGCTGCCGCAACGAGGTCCCGATCGTGGTGCCGATGAGCTGGCCCAGGATCGCCAGCACCAGCCCGAGGCCGAGCGCGACGAGCGCCTGCGCGTTGCCCTCCACGACCGCCCGCGCGACCGCCGGGGCGACGAGCAGCCCCACGACGCCGCCGGCCATCAGGCCGCCGAGCGAGAGCACGTCGACGATGAGCCCCTGCCGGTACCCGCCGATGCCGACGACGATGACGGCGGCGACGAGGAACACGTCCAGGAGCGACATGGGAGGCCTGGTGCCTACGTGACCTTGAGCTCGCCGACCATGCCGAGCGCCTCGTGGTACTTGCAGATGATCTTGTAGGTACCGGGCTTGACGTCCTTGAGGTTGATCGTCGCGGTCTTGCCCGCGTCGGCGTTGACGTCGACGGCGAGGTCGGCGCTGGTGAACGTGTGCGGCGCCGCGCCGGTGTTCTTCATCTCGATGTTGATCGCGCCGGCCGGCGCCTCGATCGTCTTCGGCTCGAACGCGTTGTCCTTCGCCTCCAGCGCGACGGTGCCGCCGGGCGGGTTCTCCGCCGGGCGCGTCGTGCGCGGGTCGCCCGCCGGGGTCGGCGTGCCGCCGCCCTCGGTCAGCGTGTTGTTGCCGTTGTCGTACTTGGTGCACGCGCCGGCGAGGACGGTCGTCAGCGCGAGCGCCACGGCGACGCCGCGGCGGCGGAGGAGGTGCATGTGGCCGGGCTCCTTGGGGTTCAGGGTGTGACGGACGGGACCGTACCCGCTACCTCGTCGCTACGCATGTCCCGCCGCGACGGCGGCCGCCACAGCGACGTGACGACGAACGACTCCACCAGGCCCCACACCGCGCCGAGCGCGGCGCCGCCGAGCACGTCGGAGAGGTAGACGTCGGTCGTGAACAGCTCGGCGAACCCGGCCAGCAGGACGACCCCGATCACGGTGAACGTCCACCACACCGCGTGGTGCCAGCGGGTCACCCGCGGCAGCAGCACGACGAGCAGCGCCACCGCCGTCGCCGCGGCGACGGTCGAGGTGAACGCCGGGAACGTCCGGTCGACGTACGCCCCGTCGAACAGCGGGTTGGGCCGGGCCACCAGGGTCCGGACGCCCTCGGGCAGCAGGATGCCGCCGACCACGGCGCCGGCGAGCACGAGCAGCGCGCGCGGGCGGCGCTCGTCCACCCAGCGCTGCACGCCCACCAGCGCGGCGATCACGCCCATGCCCGCGGTCGAGAGCACGGTGTGCACCGCCTCGAACGCGTCCACCAGTCGCTCGGGCTGCCCGGTCAGCGCCGACCGCACCTCCCGGTCCACGGCCGCCAGCCCGGTGCGGCCGAGCACCTGGTCGACGATGACCGCGATCAGGTAGCCGAGCACGGCGAGCGCCACCAGCGTGAACGTGAGCTGGAGCCCGACCACCGAACGCGGGCTGAACCGCTTGCGCACGAACGCGATCTGCCGCGCGTAGCGGCGGCGGATCCGCGCCACCCGCGGCCGGTCGAGGAACGACTGCCAGGCGGCCCGCACCTTGTCCTGCCGCTTGCCGAGCGCGCGGGCGAGCAGCACGAGCACGACGATCGTCACGATGCCGACGGCGAGCACCGTCGAGGCGCGGCCGACGTAGCGCTCGACCTTCTGCCACGACGAGCCGGCGAGGTAGCCGACGATCGTGAAGCCGGAGCCCCACGCCGCGCCGCCGATCGCGCTCGCGACGAGGAACCGGCCGTACGACATGCCCGACGCGCCCGCGGCGAACGGCATCACCGCCCGCAGCACGCCGACGAACCGGCCGAGCACCACCGCCTTGATGCCGCCGGCCTTGATGCGCGCCATCGTGCTGTCGACGCGCTCGCGGCCGAGCAGCCTGCCGACCCGGCCGTCGAGCACCTTGGTGCCGAGCCGCCGCCCGAAGTAGAAGCCGAGCGAGTCGCCGGCCACCGCCCCGAGCACCGCGGCGGCGGCCATCGCGACGACCGGGATGCGGCCCTGCGACGCGACGACGCCGCCGATGACGACCGCGGTCTCGCCGGGGACGGCGAGCCCCGCGAACGCCGCCGTCTCCAGCAGCGCGAGGAGGAACACCGCGCCGCAGACGAGCGGCGCGGGGAGGTCGGCGAGCGCCTCCATGATGCCGGCCATCGACGGGCTGTCCTCCGTGTCGTCGGGAGGCTCACACCGTAGCGACCCGGTGTGACAGGGCGCGGTTACACGAACTGCGCGGCGAACGCCCTGGCGCTGATCGGCTCCCCCGTCGCCTCCTCGACCAGCCGGTCCCAGCGCAGCCGCGCGCCCGGCCCGAACACGCTGCGGCGCAGCCACTCACCGGTCTCCGGGGAGTCGTAGAGGCGGCCGCCGCGGCGCTCCACCGTGGCCTGGAGCTGCGACGCGAACAGCTCGCCGAGCACGTAGTTCTGGTAGTAGACCGGCGCCAGCGCGAGGTGCAGCTTCGCCGCCCAGTCGGGCGCCTTCCGGCCCGGCGGCCGGGTCACGAGCTGGAAGCGTTCGACCAGGTCCCACCAGCGCGCGTCGTGGTCGGCCGCCGGGTCGGCGTAGAGCCCGCGTTCGAAGTGGCACATCACGAGGACCCAGCGGGCGAACACCAGCATGTGCGCGCGCAGCGCCGCCGCCACCTGCTCGTCCACGCCGACCAGCTCCGACTCGGGGACGCCGGCCACGTCGCGCAGCCACGCCGCGTCCTTCGACAGCCGGCCGAAGAGCTGCGCGACCGCCTCGGTGGTGAGCGAGTGCGCGGGGCGGCGCAGCGCCCAGGGCAGGTCCTGGCCGAGGTAGACGTCGTACGCCGCGTGCCCGAACTCGTGCAGCATCGTCGACGCCCAGCGCTCCGAGTCGATGACGTTGCAGAGGACGCGGACGTCGTCGCCGCGGTCGACGGACAGGCAGAACGCGTGCTGGTTCTTGCCGTCCCGCGTGAACAGGTCGCTGCGCTCCACCACCGGCCGCAGGTCCATGCCGAGGCCGTCGTACGTCGCGAGCGTCAGCTCGGTCAGGTCCCTGCCCGCGACGAGCGGGTCGAGGTCCACGGCCGCCTCGCGCGGCGCGTCCTGGAAGAACGGGTCCGCGTAGTGCCACGGCATGAGCTCCTCGACGCCGAAGCGGGCGCGCAGCTTCGCGTCGAGGTCCGCCTTCATCCGCGCGAACGGCTCCGCCGTCAGCGTGTCGAGCTCGTCAAGCAGCGCGAACAGCCGCTCCTCGGACAGCTCGCCGAACGCCAGCGACATCGCGTAGAAGTGCGGGTACCCGAGCCGGCGCGCGGCGTCGTTGCGGACCTCCACCAGCCGCCGCACGCGGCCCGCCACCTCGGCGCCGACCTGCTTGCTCGCCTCCCAGGCCGCCTGCCGCTCCGCGCTGTCGTCGCTGGAGCCGAGCGCCTTCTCGACGTCGTTGTCGCTCCACCGGCGGCCCGCGGCCTCGCCGCGGAACGTCGCGTAGACGCTGTCGCACTCGGCGTTGAGGCGGACCAGCTCCTCGCGCAGCTCCGCCGGCGTCTGCTCGGCCGCGAACGCGAGCCGCAGCGTCTCCACGCTGCGCCGCAGGTCCGGGTCGGCCACCTCGCCGAGCGCGCAGAGCTCGCGGTACGTCGCCTCGTCGGCGTAGTAGTCGGAGAGCCGCTGCTCGAGCGCGATGCGCTCGGCGTCGGTCTCGGGCGAGGAGGCGACGTTGCTGCGCCACCACGCCTCGTTCACGTCGCGTTCGAGCGGCGCCAGGTCGGCCGTGATGCGGTCGACCAGCGCGCGCGCGGCGTCGTCAGCCACCGAGCACCTCCTCGATCTGCGGCTCCGGGTCCTTCGGTCGGTCCAGCAGCGGGCCGGGACCCCACGGGCGTTCCCAGCCGCCCAGCCTCAGCAGCTTGTCCACGATGCCCGCGGTGAACCCCCACACGAGCAGCCCGCGGACCCGGAACGCGGGGCCGCGCCAGCCGTTGCGCAGGCCGACCTCGCAGCGGTTCGCCGGGTCGACCAGCTCGGCGACCGGGACGCGCACCACGCGGGCGACCTCGTTCGCGTCGACGGCGCGGACCAGGTGCGGCGCGCGCCACCAGGCCAGCACCGGGACGACCGTGAAGCCGCTCGGCGGCAGGTACAGCGGCGGGATCGTGGCGAACACGTGCACGCTCGCCGGGTCGAGGCCGACCTCCTCGCGCGCCTCGCGCAGCGCGGCCGCGACCGGGCCGTCGTCGCCCGGGTCGAGCGCGCCGCCGGGGAACGCCGGCTGGCCGGCGTGGCTGCGCAGCGTCGCGGCGCGTTCGATGAACAGCAGGTCCGGCCCGTCCGGCCCCTCGCCGAACAGCGCGAGCACCGCCGACATCCGCTGCTCCCCCTCCGCCGGCGGGAGGAAGCGCGAGTAGAACTCCGGCGGCACCCGCCCGACCTCGCGGGCGAGCCGCTCGAGGTAGTCCGGGATCACGACACGCCCAGGTGCTTCGCGATCGCCGCGCGGAGCTCGGCCTCGGTGAGCTGGCCGATGTGCACGTCCGCGATCGTGCCGTCGGCGCGCAGCAGGACCGTGGCCGGGAGGCTCCGGGTGTTGACCGCGCGCTTGATCCGCTCGTCGGGGTCGAACACGCTCGGGTACGACACCGCCGCGCGCTGGATCGCCTCCCGCGCCGGGCGTTCGAAGTCCTTGGTGTCGACGCCGAGGAAGCCGACCCGGCCCTTCAGGTCCGTGTAGACCCGCTGGAACTCCGGCATCTCCGTGCGGCACGGCAGGCACCACGACGCCCAGAGGTTGACGACGTACGGCGTCCCGCCGAGCGCGCGCATCGCCACCCGGCCGTCGTGCCCGATGCAGGGGAGGTCGACGTCGGGGAACCGCCGGCCGCCGCCGTTCCCGGTGCCGGCGGCCGCGGCGCCGGCCGGCGCGGGGCACGGGTCGGTGGCGATCATCGGGACCGGCTCGGTGGCGTTCGCGCCCGGCTCCGGGTCGCCGCCGCGGCAGGCCGCGAGGGCGAGCAGCAGCGCGGCGGCGAGGGCGTTGCGACGCCTCACCCGGTCCCCCTGCTCGGGCACCACTTCGCGATGCCGCAGGACGCGCAGTCGGGCTTGCGGGCGTAGCAGCAGCGGCGGCCGTGCCAGATGAGCCGGTGGGACAGGATCGTCCAGTCCTTCTTCGGGATCAGCGCCGCGACCGCCAGCTCGACCTTCACCGGGTCGGTCTCCTGCGTCCAGTCGAGGCGGCGGGCCAGCCGCCCGAAGTGCGTGTCGACCGTGATGCCCGGCACGCCGAACGCGTTGCCGAGGATGACGTTCGCCGTCTTGCGGCCGATGCCGGGCAGCTCCACCAGCTCGGCGAGCGTGCGCGGCACCTCGCCGTCGTGGCGTTCGACCAGCGCGCGGCCGAGGCCGATCAGGCTCGTCGTCTTGTTGCGGAAGAAGCCGGTGGGCTTGATGAGCTCCTCGACCTCGGCGCGGTCGGCCTCCGCGTAGTCCTTCGCGGTCGGGTACCGGGCGAACAGGGCCGGGGTCACCAGGTTCACCCGCTGGTCCGTGCACTGCGCCGACAGGATCGTCGCGACGGCCAGCTCGAGCGGGTTCGTGAAGTCCAGCTCGCAGTGCGCGTCGGGGTAGATGCGGCCGAGCTCCTTGGTGATCGCGCGCGCCCGCCGCGTCTTGGCGAGCGGCGTCTCCGCGATCGTCCTCGGCATGCGTCAAGGGTACGGTGCGCGCCGCGCGCGCCCCGCCGCGCTGCTCGTTCCGTGCGGTCCCGGCGCCCGGCTCCCCGCGTGGCGATCTTCACGGTTGGGGCGGCAGCCGGGCTCAAGGGTTGGCGGGTTCCTGACGATGCGTTCCCCACATCCGGTTACACAGAGTGACGACGGAGTGAGTGCGTGGAGAAGCAGCGGCGGGTCGCCGTCGTTCCGGAGCGGAGTGCGGAGTTCGCGCACCTGCCGCTCGTGGGGCTGCGCCAGTACCGCAAGGCGCTGAACCAGGAGGAGAGCCGCGTCTCGTACTGGCGGCGGATCATCCAGGCGCGCCTCGACGTCGTCCGCGCGATGGACCCGTCCACCGGGCCGGACATCGACGCCCTCGCGCCGGTGCTGGGCTCCGACCGGGTCGGCGCGGCCCGCCAGGCACTGCTCGACGTGGTGCCGTTCGACGACATCCCCCCGCTGCCGCAGCTCGAGTCGCTGTGGGACCGCGACGCCCGGCCCGGCGACGACGCGTGGAACGCTGCGCTGGTCGCCGACCTGGAGAAGGCGGAGACGCAGCTCTCCGCGTACCGCGCGGCGCTGCACCGCCGCCTCGGCGCGGCGACGAACGAGCTGATCGCGCGCTACCGCGAGGAGCCGGCGCTCTGCCTGACCGCGCTGCCGTTGCCGCGCGACCGATCGGACGCGCACATCGCGTAGCTACGCCCCCAGCGCCGCGGCGTAGGAGTCGCGCAGCGCGTCCCAGCCGAACTCCTTCGCCCGCTCGCCCACGACCGGACCGGGCAGCTCCCCCGCGAGGACGGCGAGGCAGAGGTGCCAGCCGGCCGCGTACCCCGGCGTGCCGGCGCGCTCGTCGACCGTGTGCCGCAACGTCAGCCGCGTCCCGGTGCCCGCCGGCGCAAGCTCCCAGCGCAGCACGTCGCCGCCCCAGGTGTGCTCCAGCGTCCGCGGCGCGTCGGCGGTCGTCACGTCGATCGCGATGGCGTCGCCGCCCTCCCGGTCCGTCATCGTCAACGTCGCCGGGCCGGTCGCGCCGAGGTCGCGGTCCGCCGTGTACGGCGCCCAGGCGCGCAGCCGTTCCGGGTCGGTCAGCGCGCGCCACACCTCCACGGGCGGCTGCGGGAGGTCGCGGGCGAACACGAGCGTCCAGCGCTCGCCGTCCCGCACGACCTCGATATCGGCGACCTCGTTCATCGGCGCTCCTTCCGGCTCGCCGCCGGCTTGCGCGGCCCGGCCAGGTGGCGTTCGAGCCGGTCGAGGTGGCGGGTCCACAGCCGCCGGTACGGCGCGAGCCACGCGTCGATCTCGGCGAGCGGCTCGGCGCGCAGCCGGTAGACGCGGCGTTGCGCGTCGCGGGTCACGTCCACCAGGCCGGCGTCGCGCAGGACCCGCAGGTGCTTGGACGTGCCGGGCTGGCTGAGCCCGAGCGCCTCGGTCAGCTCGCCGACCGAGTGCGGGCGTTCGCGCAGCAGGTCGAGGATCGCCCGCCGCGCCGGCTCCGCGACGACGTCGAACACACCAGCGAGCATTTCCTCTGAGTTATATGCCTGTCAAGACATGCTCGGGATTCCTGTCACACCCCGCTAGTAGCGTCCGCGACCTCGCGCCGCCCAGGGGGACGGCGGGGGCGGAGGGGATGCCACCGTGCGGAGGAACAGGGCTGTCGCGTGGACGCTCGCGTCGGCGGTGACCGTGTCGGCGTACTCCGGCGTGCTGCCGGTCACCACGCGTGCGGCGCGGGCCGACGAGTACCGCCCGACGCCGGTGCGGACGCTGCCGGTGACGCCGCGGCCGGAGCGGACGGCGGAGTCGCGGCAGGACGACCCGGCGTGGACGTCGCCGGCGGCGGCGTTCCCCGCGCCCGGAACGGCCGAGGTCGACGTGCCCGCGTCCGGCACGGCCCGGGCCGGCACGCTGCCCGTCCTCGTCGGCGCCGCCGCCACCGGGGCGCCGCGGCGCGTGCGGATCCAGGTCCTCGACCACCGGCAGAGCGAGGCGCTGGGCGCGCATGTCGCGGTGCGTGTCACGCGCGCGGACGGCGGCCGCTCCCGGGCGGACGTCGCGGTCGCGCTCGAGTACGGCGCGTTCGAGCACGCGTACGGCGGCGACTTCGCGACGCGCCTGCACCTGGCCGAGATCCCGGCGTGCGCCGCGGCACCCTCGTGCGAGCCGGTGCCCGTGGCGACGCGGATCGACGGCGAGGCCAAGAGCCTCCACGGCGTCGTCGCCGCCGCGCCGGACCCGGCGGCCACGACGTACGGCACGGCCGAGCTGGGCAGCCCCGCCGTCCCGATGGACTACAGCCCGGAGGCGTACCCGACGACCGGCGCGGTCAGCGCCAACGCGGGCCAGGTGTCCGACTACTCCGCCACGCCGTTCCAGACGTCGCAGAAGTGGCAGGTCGGCATCGGCTCCGGCGGCTTCTCGTACTCCTACGACGTCCCGATGCCGCCGGCGGTGGCGGGGCCGGTGCCGCGGATGGCGTTCGACTACTCGTCGCAGGCGGTCGACTCGCGGACCGCCGCCGAGAACGCGCAGCCGTCGCAGGTCGGCGAGGGCTGGTCGTTCGAGCAGGGCTACGTCGAGCGCCGGTTCAAGCCGTGCTCGGAGGACGGCTGGCCGGGCAAGGGCGACTCGTGCTGGAGCGCGTTGCCCGAGCACTACCTCCACCTCAACGGCGTGACGTCCGAGCTGGTGCGGCCCGCGAGCGGCGGCAACGAGTGGCGGCTGCGCGACGACCCCGCGTGGCGCGTGCAGCACTTCAGCCTCTCCACCGCGGAGCCCAACGGCGACGTCAACCGCACGTACTGGGTCGTCACCACGCCGGACGGCACGCGCTACCAGTTCGGCACGGGACGCGAGCCCACGACGGGGACGCCGACGAACTCCGCGTGGACCGTGCCGGTGTTCGGCAACAACGCAGGGGAGGCCTGTTACAACACCACCCCGTCGCTGGCGTACTGCGACGCCGCGTGGCGGTTCAACCTCGACTACGTCAAGGACGTCAACGGCAACGCCGTCACGCTGTTCTGGACCAAGGAGACCAACCGCTACCAGCGCTACGGCGCCGGTGCCGCGGGCAGCGCGTCCGCCGAGTACGTCCGCGGCGGCTACCTCTCCCGCGTCGAGTACAGCCAGCGCGCCGGGTCGGAGAACCTCACCGCGCCGTCCCTGGTCATCACCGGCATCGAGAACCGCTGCACCGTCGCCGACTGCAAGCCGCTGAGCGACCCGACCGTCGACCCCAAGCAGTACCCCGACGTCCCGGGCGACCTGCTCTGCTGGTCCACGACCTCGTGCTCGAAGTCCGCCCCGTCGTTCTTCAGCGGCAAGCGGATCAGCCAGGTCGCCACCTGGGTGTGGAACGGCTCCAACTACCGCCCGGTCACGAAGGTGAACCTCGCGCACCGCTTCCCCGCCACCAACGAGAACGGCGTCTCGCCGGCGTTGTGGCTGGACTCGATCACCCGCGTCGGCGCGCTGACGACGCCGGAGCAGCCGGACCCGGTCACGTTGCCGCAGGTGACCCTCTACGGCTCGCGGCTCGTGAACCGCGTCGACAACGACCCCGCCAACGGTGTCCCGCTCACGTACAAGTTCCGCATCGTCGCGATCCGCAGCGAGACCGGCGGCGAGATCGAGGTCACCTACGGCCAGCCGAACCCCTGCTCGCCGATCCCGGTCGGCGCGTGGGACATCAACACGAAGGACTGCTTCCCCCAGGCGTTCACACCCACCGGGGGCTCACCCGGCGTGGGCGCGTTCAACAAGTACGTCGTCACGCGGACCCGGCAGGTGGACGACACCGGCGCCTCGGGACCCGGCTACGCGATGGTCACCGACTACACCTACCTCGGGACGCCGGCGTGGCACTACGACGACTCGCTGGTCGGCGGCGCGTCGCAGATGTGGTCGCAGTACCGCGGCTACCAGCGCGTGCAGACGCAGGTGCCGGGCCCGGGCGGGCTGCTGTCCACGACGCAGCACCTGCTCTACCGCGGCATGCACGGCGACAAGCTCGCCGGCGGCGGCAGCAAGAGCGTGTGGACCCCGGCCGACACCGAGGGCGGGTCGTTCCCGGACTCCGACTGGCTGGCCGGCCGCACCATCGAGGTGAGCGGCTACAGCACGGGCGGGTCGCACCTCACGTCCGAGGTGTACCGCTACTGGGCCAAGAACACCGTCCTGGGCTCGACCGGGTTCCAGCAGCACAACGCCCAGTACGTCCGGCAGAACGTCGCCCTGTCGAAGTACGCCGACACCTCCACCACGGCGGACGACTGGGTGAAGCGGCGCGTCGACACCACGTACGACGACACCTACGCCTATGCCACGGAGACGTACGACTGGGGCGGCCTCGCGGGGCCGGGCGACGAGACGTGCGAGCGGTACAGCACCACGCCGAACCCCACCGTGTGGCTGCTGTCGGTGCGCTGGCGGACGCTGGCGTACGACGGCACCTGCGGGGACGCCGCGCCGCCGCTGATCTCGCGCCGCGACGTCTACTACGACAACCAGGCGATCGCGACGATGCCGGTCAAGGCGCTGGTCACCGACGTCGGCGAGAGCTTCAACGCCACCACGCGCGCGTTCACCAAGTACGCCTACGACGCCCTCGGGCGGGTCACCGCCGTCACGGCGCCGAACCAGTACTCCGCGGCCACGCCCAAGAAGACGACGACCTCGTACAGCCCCACGACCGGATACCCGTACAACGGCATCACCGTCACCGACCCGCTCGGCCACGTCACGAAGACGTTCACGTCCTCGGCCTGGGGCGGCGTGGTGAGCACCACCGACCCGAACAACAAGACCACGTACGTCGACCGCGACCCGCTCGGCCGCGTGGTCGCCGTGCGGCGGCCGTACGACGGCGGTTCCGCCGCGCCGAGCGTCACGTACGCGTACGGCGTCCACTACAACGTGCCCTCGTGGGTGCGGCGCAGCGAGCTGCAGTCCAACGACGGCGCCGCGCGCTACGTGGACGAGTACACGATCGTCGACGGGTTCGGACGCACCGTGCAGACGCAGACGCGCTCGCCGTACGTCGCACCGGGCGACACCGCGCCCGCGGGGCGCGTGCTGGTGTCGACGCGCTACGACGTGCAGGGCAACGTCGACGCCCGGACGCAGCCGCTCTATGACCCGGCCGGCGCGGGGACCAGCTTCGTCCTCACCGACCCCTCGTGGACCGACGAGGAGCGGTACGACTACGACCCGCTCGGCCGGCAGACCGAAGCCCAGCAGTGGCGGCAGGGCACGCTCCAGTGGCGCACGTCGACGACCCACTACGGGACGCACGTCAAGATCGACCACCCCGTGCGCGGCGACGTCCGCCGTTACACCGACGTGTTCGGCCGGCTCACCAAGGTGTCCGAGTCGCTCGCGTCCGGCACCGCCGACACGACGTACACCTACACCGCCAAGGGCGAGCTCGACACCATCACCGACGACCTCGGCAACGTGTGGAACTACGACTACGACATGCTCGGCCGCCGTACGCAGTCGAAGGACCCGGACCAGGGGACGTGGCAGACCGCGTACCACCCGGGCGGGAACGTGAAGACCGTCACGGACGCCAAGTCGGCGACCGTCGAGTTCACGTACGACGAGGGCGACCGCAAGACCGCCGTCTACGCGGGCAGCGCGACCGGCACGAAGCTCGCGCAGTGGACGTACGACACCGCGCCGCTCGGCGTCGGCCGGCCCGCGTCCGCCACGCGCTACGACGGCGGCGCGGCGTACACGACGGCCGTCACGGGCTACGACGACCGCGGCCGGGTCACCGGCAAGACCGTGTCGGTCCCGCCCGTCGAGGGACCCCTGGCCGGGACGTACGCGTACACGTACGGGTACAACCTGCGGGACGTCGCCACCTCGGTGACGTTCCCGGCGGCCGGCGACCTGCCCGCCGAGACCGTCACCACCACCAACGACGTCACCGGACGGCCCAAGACCCTGAGCGGGGCGTCGTCCTACGTCACCGCGACCGACTACACCGCAGAGGGACGGCTGCTCCACCGGGCGGTCGGTCCGACGGGCGCGGTCGAGAGGTCGTTCCAGTACGACGACCCGGCGAACCGGCTGTCGGACGTGCTGACGACCAACTCCGGCGCGATCGTCGAGAAGACCGCGTACGTGTACGACGCCGAGAGCAACGTCAAGGCGATCGTGAACCAGGCCGTCGCCGGGCAGTGGCAGGTGGAGTGCTTCGGCTACGACGCGCGCAACCAGCTCGTGCGGGCGTTCACCAACACCAGCGACGAGACGACGTGCGGCACGCCCGCGCCGACCTGGCCGGACATGTACGACCTCACGTACACGATCGACACGATCGGCAACATCACGTCCGTGCTGGACGCGGGCACGACGAAGACGTACACGCACCCGCCGTCGGGGGCCACTTCCGTGCGGCCGCACGCCGTGTCGTCGGCGGGCGCGACGACGTACGGGTACGACGCCAACGGCGCGATGACCACCCGCGGCGCCGACACGCTCGCCTGGGACGAGCTGCACCAGCTCGAGTCCGTGAGCGGCGCGACACCGTCCACGTTCACGTACGACGCGGACGGCAGCCGGCTCCTGCGCCGCGTCGGCTCCTCCTCGGTGACCCGGACGCTGTACCTCGACGGCATGGAGCTGAGCGCCACCGGGTCGGGCCCCGTGACCGCGACGCGCTACTACGGCTCGTACGCCATGCGCACCGCGGCCGGCGTCACGGTCCTGCTCCGCAACCACCAGGGCTCCACGTCAGTGTCGCTGGACCCGACCGGGACCGTGTCTGTCCGCAAGTACCTGCCGTACGGCGGCCAGCGCGGCTCCATCGACCTGGCGACGGAACGCGGCTTCCTCGACAAGACCGAGGACCCGACGGGCTTGGTCGCCGTCGGCGCCCGCTACTACGACCCGGGCGTCGGCCGTTTCATCAGCGTCGATCCGGTAATAACCCCGGTCACCCCACAGTCATTCAACTCGTATGAGTACAGCCTAAACAATCCGTCGACGTTAGTGGACCCCTCGGGGCTCGTAGCAATCTCGCCGGATGCAACGGGTGGACTCCCTGACTGTGGTTGGAACATTTCCTGCGACGGGCCCCCGACAAAGCCCGCCAAACCCAGCCCGTCACCCCAGGCGGCGCCGCAGGTACCGAGCGTACGCGGGACAGTCACGGATGTCGGGCTTGCTCCGGATCCGGAGGCCGCGCCCGCGCCCTCTCTTGTTTGTGTCGCACCCACGCCTGGGGGGGCTGCACGCTGTACGGCACCGTCGGCGAGCACGTCAGATGTGGACGGCTTGGTGCGGCTCTATGTATGGGCCACGGAAGAGGGCTGTAGAATTATTACAATAACGTGCGTGGCCTTGAAACCGCTGCTCCGGAGCGGGACGGTCAAGCGTACCGTTTGCGCTCCAACCTATGGGCCCTGTGTGTCGATTCTGCAAAGTAACATTGGTGGGCATGATCCCCGTGTGGGAGCATCTTTTGGATGTTGCGCTGTCTTCGGCGGAGGATCGCTGATCTGGTCGCATGGCCCAGCAAAGAGCGGTGGTGGGTTGTCTCTCGGTGGTTGCTACATCGGATGCCTCGAAGTCAGTGAATTTTCAGAGACGTCTGACCTCAACAGTCCCGACGCAGAATTCGGCCTTGGGGTAGGGATCGGCACCACGGGTGGGTCTTACGGACCCTTCACACAGAAGGCGGTTCCCCTTGAGGAATTCCTCCGTTCCATCCAGTAAAGTGGTAATCGCTGTTCCACAGTACTGGTTCATGATGCTGCTTCCGTGCCTCTTCGTAGCCGCTTACGCCTCGGGACAGGTCGATCCGTCCGGCACGTTCAGCAACGGATGGGCGAACGTCGCCCTACCCTTCGCAATGTTGATTTTCATATCTGTGACAATTCCCCGCCGGATCGTCATAGAAGAGGGTGCGATCCACTTTCTCATGCTCCCGCGCCGACGGAGCGTAACGAAGGACAATCTCTTCCGGGTGACGCGCAGGCCCTCCATCATCAATGTGCGGACCCGCAACGGCGGGTGGGTGACCGTGCCTCGGCCGCTGCCTCGCGAGCGCGACCTCTTGGCTGCCGTTCGCGACATTGCACCAGAGGCGCTGACGTCGAGTGCGTGGCCCTAGAGGGGGTCGCGGAGGATCGGGCAGGACATGCAGCGCGGGCCGCCGCGCCCCGTACCCAGCTCCGACCCGGCGATCGCGATGACCTCGATGCCGTTCGCCTCCAGGACGGCGTTGGTCTCGGTATTGCGCTCGTAGGCGACGCACAGCCGCGGCGCGATCGCGAGGGTGTTGTTGCCGTCGTCCCACTGCTCGCGTTCCGCGGTGACGGGGTCGAGGCCGGTGTCGATGACCTTGAGCTTGTCGATGCCCATCGCCGCGGCGGCGGCGTCGAGGAACGGCCGCGGCTCGGTGACCGCCAGCGCGCCGTCCTCGGCCGGCGTGATGACCAGCGCGTTCAGCGCGTGCGCCATCGGCGGGTACATGACGACCTGGTCGACGTCGACCATGGTGCAGACGGTGTCGAGGTGCATGGTCGCCCGCTCCTGGCGGATCGGCACGGCGAGGATGGTGTGCGCGACCCCCATCGCGAACGCTCGCATGGCGATCGCCTCGACGCCGGCCGGCTTGGTGCGCTGGCCGACGCCGATCGCCAGCACGCCGGCGCACAGCGCGAGCACGTCACCGCCCTCGAACCACGCCTCCGAACGCGACCCGCCGTAGACGAGCGACGTGCCGGCGAAGCGCGGGTGGTGCTTGTAGATGGCGCCGGTCAGCGAGACCTCTCGCTGCCGGGCGGGCATCGAGGGCCGCGTGACGGCGACGGCGTCGTCGATCCAGACCGACGAGTCGCGGGTGAACAGCAGGTTCGGCAACGGCGGCACGACGAAGTCGTGTGTCCCGAGCATCCCGTACACGACGCCCATGCCGTGCGGCACCTCTTCGTGCGCGAGGCCGCCAATGACGACGTCGGCGAGGTCCTCCGGGTGCAGCCCGCGCAGGTGGTCGGTCAGCGCGACGGTGAGGGTGGGGCCGACGTCCCACGGCGGCAGCGCGGACGCGATGACCTCCTCGCGCGCGTCGGCGTCGGCGAGCGTCTCGATCAGCAGGTCGCGCACGTACAGCACCTCGACCCCGCGGTCGCGCAGCGCCTGCGCGAAGCCGTCGTGCTCCTCCTGCGCCCGCCCCACCCACGGGATGCCGTCGAACAGCAGGTCGGCGTTGTTCCGCGGCGTCAGCCGCTTCAGCTCGTTCCCCGGTCGGTGCAGCAGGACGGTACGGAGCCGCCCCACCTCGCTGGTGACGCCGTGCGTGAAGGTCATGGTGCGCCAAGCCTAGCCAGGGCAGGCTCTGGTCCCGTGATCGAACGCGTGCTCCGCGAGGTGGCGACCCGGCCGGCCAACAACGGCGTGCGGATCGTCGGCGTGGACGGCTTCGGCGGCGCCGGGAAGTCGACGTTCGCCCGCGCCCTGGCGACGGCCGCGGACGCGCCGCTCGTGCACGTCGACGACTTCCTCTCCTGGCACGACCTCACCGGCTGGTGGCCGCGGTTCGAGGCCGAGGTGCTGGCGCCGCTGCTCGCCGGCCGCGACGCGACGTACCGCGTCCGCGACTGGGACGCCGACGAGTTCGGCGACGCGCTGAACGGCACCAAGACGACGCCCGCCGCCCCGCTCGTGGTGGTCGAGGGGCTCACCTGCACGCGGCGCGGCAGCCCGGTCACGTACGCGGTCTGGGTGGAGGCGCCGTACGACGTCTGCCTGGCCCGCGGCATCGAGCGCGACGGCGAGTCGCACCGCGACCTGTGGCTGATGACGCTGCGCGAGCAGGCGGAGTTCTTCGCCGCCGACGGCACCCGCGAGCGCGCGGACCTGGTGGTCGTCACGGCGTAGCCTGCGCCCGTGGCTCGCCGCGTCCCCGCCAGCGTCCGGCGGCTCGAACGCGCGACCGGCCGCCTCGCCACCGCGGCGACGACCCGGATGGCGAACGAGCTGCCGTGGTTCGCCGACCTCCCCGCCGAGCACCGCGCGGCGGTCGGGATGGTCGCGCAGGCGGGCATCGCGGCGTTCGTCTCCTACCTGCGCGGGCCCGGCGGCGAGCTGACCGGCGCGGTGTTCGGCGTCGCGCCGCGCGAGCTGGCGCGCGTGGTGACGCTGCAGCAGACGGTGGAGCTGGTCCGGCTCACGGTCGACACGGTCGAGGAGCACGTCGCCGACCTGGCGGCGCCCGGCGAGGAACGGCTGCTGCACGACGCGGTGCTGCGGTTCTCGCGCGAGGTGGCGTTCGCGGCCGCGCAGGTCTACGCCTCCGCCGCCGAGGAGCGCGGCGCCTGGCACGCCCGGCTGCGCGCGCTGCTCATCGACGCGGTGCTGCGCGGCGACGCGCCGGACGCGCTGCGCGCGCGGGCGTCGGCGCTCGGCTGGACCGGCCGCGGGGAGGTCTGCGTCGTGGCCGGCGCCGCGCCCGACGGCGAGCCGGAGCACCTGATCGAGGACGCCGAACGCGTCTGCCGGGCGGCGGGCCTCGACGCGATGGCCGGGCTCCAAGGCGACCGGCTCGTGCTGGTGGTCGCGGGCGACGTGCGACGGCGGGTGGCGGACGCGTTCGGCAAGGGCCCGGTCGTGGTCGGCCCCGGCGTCGCCGACATCGGCGACGCGTCGCGCAGCGCGGGTGCCGCGCTGGCCGGGCTGAAGGCGGCGAGCGCCTGGCCCGAGGCGCCGCGGCCGGTGGACGCGGACGCGCTGCTGCCCGAACGCGCCCTCACCGGCGACGACGCGGCCTGCGCCGGGCTGGCGGACATCTACAACCGGCTCGGCGAGGCCGGCGAGGCGGTCCGGGAGACGGTGACGACGTACCTGGCGAACGGCGCCTCGATCGAGGCGACGGCGCGCGCGCTGTTCCTCCACCCGAACACGGTGCGGTACCGCCTCAAGAAGGCGGTGGAGACGTCCGGCGTGCTGCTCACGGAGGCGCGCGGCGCGTTCACGATGCAGGTCGCGGTGGCCGTCGGGCGGCTCCGGGACCTCCCGTAGGGGCGGCGGGTTACTTGTAGGGTTCCTCCAAAGTTCGTGGTGCAACGTCGTGCGTGTCGCCCGTCGCCGCCAAGGGGTCGCAGCCGCAAGGGTGGACCACGTGCTCGCCATCGTGGCGCCCGGGCAGGGCGCGCAGACGCCCGGCTTCCTCACCCCCTGGCTCGACCTCCCCGAGGTCGAACGCCGCGTGCGGTGGGCGTCGACGGTGGTCGGGCGCGACCTCGTCGCGCTCGGCACCACCGGCACCGAGGACGAGATCCGCGACACCGCGATCTGCCAGCCGCTGCTCGTCGCGGTCGGCATCGCGGTCGGCCGCGCGCTGCTCGACGGCGATGCCGTCGCTCCCTGGTACGCCGGGCACTCGGTCGGCGAGCTGACCGCCGCCGCGCTGGCCGGCGCGCTCTCCGACGAGGCTGCGCTGGTGCTCGCCCGCGAACGCGGCGGGGCGATGGCGCGCGCGGCCGCGGCGGTGCCGACCGGCATGTCGGCGATCCTCGGCGGCGCGGTCGAGAAGGTCGAGGCGGCCGTCGCCGAGGCGGGCCTCGAGGTGGCCAACGTCAATGGCGCCGGGCAGGTCGTCGCGGCCGGCGCGCTCGACGCCCTCGCGACGCTGCCGGTGCGCCTGGACGGCGTCGCGCGGGTGATGCCGTTGAAGGTGGCGGGCGCGTTCCACACGACGTACATGGCGCCGGCCCGCGACGCGCTGGCCGCGATCGCGCTGCCGGTCGCCGACCCCGCCGCGCGCCTGCTCTCGAACGCCGACGGCATCGTCGTCTCCTCCGGCGCGGCGCTGGTCGAGCGCCTCGTCGCGCAGGTCGCGTCGCCGGTGCGCTGGGACCTCTGCCTGGCCACGCTCGCCGACGCGGGCGTGACGGCGGTGGTCGAGCTGCCGCCGGCCGGAACGCTGACCGGGCTGGTGAAGCGCGAGCTGCGCGAGGCGGCGGCGGTGGCGTTGCGCACGCCCGACGACCTGCCCGCCGCGCGCCGCGCGGTCGCCGAGCACGCGGACACGTCGACCGGGTTCGAGCCGGCGTGGCGCGTGGTCGTGGCGCCGTGCGCGGGGACGTTCGAGCCGGCGCGGGTGGAGCGGGTCGGCGACGGCGGTGTCCTCGGGCGCGTCGTCGGCCGCCGCGACGAGACGCCGGTCACCGCCGCGCACGCGGGCGTGGTCGTCGAGTGGCTCGCGCTCGACGGCGACCCGGTGAAGCCGGGCCAGCCGCTCGCCCGGCTGCACCCGGTGTCCGCGTGAGGGCGCTCCCGGTCCCGGCGCCGCGCGGCGGCGCCCGGGTGGTCGGCTACGGCGACCACCGCCCCGGCAACGTCGTCACGAACGACGACCTGGCCCGCGTCATGGACACCGACGACGCGTGGATCCGCGAGCGCACCGGCATCGTGACGCGCCGGCACGCGGCGGCCGACGAGACGGTCGCGTCGATGGCCGTCTCCGCCTCCGCGAAGGCGCTCGCGAACGCCGGCGTCGACGCGGCCGACGTGGACCTCGTGCTGCTCGCGTCGTGCTCGCTCGACCGGCCGGTGCCGGGCAGCGCGGCGACCGTCGCGACGGCGCTGGGCGCGACCCGCGCGGGCGCGGTGGACGTGAACGCCGCGTGCGCCGGCTTCTGCTACGGCCTCTCGTGGGCCGCCGACGCGATCCGTTCGGGCAGCGCCCGCACGGTGCTGGTGGCGGGCTCCGAACGCCTCACCACCTGGCTCGACCCGCAGGACCGCGGCACCGCGATCATCTTCGGCGACGGCGCGGGCGCGGCGGTCGTCACCGCGGCCGACGACAACGGCGTCGGCCCGGTCGTGTGGGGCAGCGACGGCGGGCGCGCGGACGCGATCCGCATCGACGCGCGCGGCGGCCACGACGCGATCGTGATGGACGGGCCCGGCGTGTTCCGGTGGGCGACGACCGCGATGGCGTCGGTCGCCCGTGACGCGATGGCGGCGGCCGGCGTGGGCGCGGACGAGGTGACGTTCGTGCCGCACCAGGCGAACCTGCGCATCGTCGACTCGCTCGCCCGCCAGCTCGGCATCGAGCGGGTCGCCCGCGACATCGCGGACATGGGCAACACGTCCAGCGCGTCGGTGCCGCTCGCGATCTGCCGGCTGCTCGACGAGGGCCGGGTCGCGCCCGGCGACCCGCTGCTGCTCGTCGCGTTCGGCGCCGGGCTCACCTACGCCGCGCAGGTGGTGCTGGCATGAGGACCGTTCTCGTCACCGGCGCGTCCGGCTACCTGGGCAACGCGATCGTCGCCGCGCTCGCCGGGCCGGACACGCACGTCGTCGCGCACTACCGCTCCGACCTCGCGGGCGCGGAGAAGGCGCGCGCGCTGGCCGAGGAGCGCGGCGCGACCGTCACGCTCGTCGCGGCCGACCTCACTGACCGTGCGGCGACGGCGACGCTGCTCGACGCGTGCGGCGAGACGCCGGACGTGCTCGTCTGCAACGCCGGCGCGACGGCCGACGGCCTGTCGATGCTGATGAGCGACGAGGCGTTCGACTCGGTCGTGGACGCGAACCTCGGCGCGGCGTTCCGCTGCGCGCGGGCGGTGCTCAAGCCGATGCTGCGGCGGCGTTCGGGGCGCGTGGTGTTCGTGTCCAGCGTCGCCGGGCTGCTCGGCAACGCCGGCCAGGCCAACTACTCCGCCGCCAAGGCGGGCCTCGGCGGCCTCGCCCGCGCGATGGCCCGCGAGGTCGCGCCGCGCGGCATCACCGTCAACGTCGTGGCGCCCGGCGTCCTCGACGGCGGGCTCGCCGCCGACCTCGAACCCGGCGTCCTCGAAGCCGGCATCCCGATGAAGCGCCGCGGTACCGCGGACGAGGTGGCGGCCGCGGTCGCGTTCCTCGCGAGCGACGCGGCGTCGTACGTCACCGGAACCACCCTGGCCGTCGACGGCGGCCTGGCCATGCACTGACGACAGGAGACACAGACATGCAGATCCTCGACGGCCTCGCCGAGATCGTGAACGAGATCACCGGCATCAAGCGCGAGCAGGTCGTGCCGGACGCGTCGTTCGTGGACGACCTGGACATCGACTCGCTGTCCATGGTGGAGGTCGCGGTCGCGGCCGAGGAGAAGTTCGGCGTGCGCATCCCCGACGAGGCGCTCGCGAAGCTGAAGACCGTGGGCGACGCGGTGGCGTTCATCCAGACGCAGGGCATCACCGTCTGATGGATGTCGTCATCACCGGCGTCGGCGCCGTCACGCCCGTCGGCGACACCGCCGCCGAGACGTGGTCGGCGCTGCTCGCCGGCGAGTCGGGCGTCGGCGTCCTCGACGGCGAGCGGTACGAGGGCCTGCCGGTCCGCCTCGCCGCGACGCTCAAGACGGACCCCGCCGACCGGCTCGACCGGGTCGAGGGGCGCAACCTCGACCGGTCGCAGCGCGTCGCGCTGCTCGCCGCGCGCGAGGCGTGGGCCGACGCGGGCGGGCCGGACGTGGAGCCGACCCGGCTCGCGGTCGTCGTGGGCACCGGCATCGGCGGCGCGATCACGCTGCTCGACCAGTGGGACACGCTGCGGGAGAAGGGGCCGCGGCGGGTCTCGCCGTTCACCGTGCCGATGCTGATGCCGAACGGCCCGGCCGGGCTCGTCGGCCTGGAGCTCGGCGCGCAGGGCGCGGTGCGCTCGACGGTGTCGGCGTGCGCATCCGGCGCGGACGCGCTGGCGCTGGCGTGGGAGACGATCCGCAGCGGCCTCGCCGACGTCGTCGTGGCGGGCGGCACCGAGGCGTGCGTGCACCCGTTGCCGCTGGCCGGCTTCGCGCAGATGCGCGCGCTCTCGACGCGGCACGAGGACCCGGCGGCGGCGTCGCGGCCGTTCGACGCGGACCGCGACGGCTTCGTGATGGGCGAGGGCGCCGGCATCGTCGTGCTCGAACGCGCGGACTTCGCGGCCGCCCGCGGCGCGCGCGTCTACGCGTCGCTGGCCGGCGCCGGCATCACCGCGGACTCGCACCACATCACCGCGCCCGAGCCGACCGGCGCGGGCGCGGCGCGGGCGATGCGGCTCGCGCTGGAGTCGGCCGGGCTCGTGCCCGGGCAGGTCGGCTACGTCAACGGCCACGCCACGTCGACTCCGGTCGGCGACGTCGCGGAGGCGGCCGCGATCCGTTCGGTGCTCGGGCACGTTCCGGTGTCGGCGACGAAGTCGATGACGGGTCACCTGCTGGGTGCCGCCGGTGCCGTCGAGGCGGTCGTGACGGCGTTGTCGGTGCACCACGGCGTCGTCCACCCGACGCGCAACTACGAGAAGCCCGACGAGCAGTGCGACGTGGACTGCGTGCCCGAGGGCGCGCGGCGCATCGAGCTCGAAGCCGCGCTGTCGAACTCGTTCGGCTTCGGCGGTCACAACGTCTCGCTCGCGTTCCGGAAGGTCTGACATGGAGGCACTGGTCACCGGCGGGTCCGGCGACATCGGCCGCGCGGTCTGCGTGCGGCTGGCACGCGAGGGCTACGACGTCGCGCTGACGACGTTCCGCAACGTCGAGGCGGCCGAGGAGGTCGCGGAGAAGGTGCGGGCCGAGGGCCGCAACGCGCGGGTGCTGCGTTCGCACCTCGGGCGCACCGGCGCCGCCGAGGCGCTGGCCGACGCGTGTGGCCCCGTCGACGTGGTGGTCTCGAACGCCGCGTCCGGCGTGCTGAAGCCCGTGGGCGAGCTGGACGAGCGGGCGTTCGACTGGTCGATGGGCGTCAACGCCCGGCCGTTGCTCACGCTCGTCTCCCGGCTGCGGCCGCGTGCCGCCGTCGCGATGTCGTCGCCCGGGTCTTCTCGCGTCCTTCCGGCGTACGCCGCGGTCGGTGCGAGCAAGGCCGCGCTGGAGGCGCTGGTGCGCTACCTCGCCGTCGAGCTCGCGCCCGCGACGCGGGTCAACGCGATCTCGGCGGGCGTGGTCGACACCCGCGCGCTGACGCACTTCCCGGACCGCGAAGGGATGCTGGACGACGCGCTGCGGCGCACGCCGGCGGGCCGGCTCGTCACGCCCGACGACGTGGCGTCGGCGGTCGCCTGGCTGGTGTCGGGCGAGGCCGCGATGGTGACCGGGCACACGCTGGTGCTCGACGGCGGCTGGAGCCTCTCCGCATGACGGTCACGACTCCGGTGCCCGCGAAGAAGGCGGCGCCGTCCGCGCTCGGGCGGATCGAGGCGCTGCTCGACGCGGGGTCGTTCGTCGAGCGCGGCGCGCTGCGTACCGGCATCTCGTCCAGCGCGGCAGGCGACGGCGTCGTCGCGGGCATCGGCACGATCGGCGGCGTACCGGTGGCGGCGTTCTGCACGGACGCCGCGGTCATGGGCGGCGCGTTGGGTGCCCGTGGGTGCCTGCGGATCGCGGAGGTCATCGACCTCGCCGCGTCGCGCGGCATCCCGGTCGTCGGGCTGTGGCACAGCGGCGGCGCGCGGCTGCAGGAGGGCGTCGCGTCGCTGGACGGCGTGGGCTACGTGTTCGCCGCGATGACGCGGGCGTCCGGCCGGGTGCCGCAGATCTCGGTCGTGCTCGGGCCGTGCGCCGGTGGCGCGGCGTACGGGCCGGCGCTGACCGACGTCGTGGTGATGGCGCCGGAGGGGCGCGTGTTCGTCACGGGCCCGGACGTCATCCGGCAGGTGACCGGCGAGAGCGTGGACATGGTGCGGCTCGGCGGGCCCGACCCGCACGGGCGGCGTTCGGGCGTCGTCGCGGTCGTCGCCGACTCGGAGCCGCACGCGCTGGAGACCGCGCGGTCGCTGGTGGAGCTGCTCGCCGTGCAGGGGCGCGTCGACCTCGACGGGGTGGGCGACGTCGAGGTGGACGACCTGCTGCCGGAGTCGGCGCGGCGGGCGTACGACGTGCGCCCGCTCGTCGCGCGGCTGCTCGACCCGGTGACCGCGCTGGAGCTGCACGCCGGCTGGGCGCCGAACGTCACGACGACGCTGGGGCGCCTCGGCGGGCGGACCGTCGGCGTGCTGGCCAACAACCCGTTGCGGCTGGGCGGCTGCCTCGACACCGTGTCGGCGGAGAAGGCGGCGCGGTTCGTGCGGATGTGCGACGCGTTCGGCGTGCCGCTCGTCGTGCTGGTGGACGTGCCCGGCTACCTGCCCGGTGTCGACCAGGAGTGGGACGGCGTGGTGCGCCGCGGCGCGAAGCTGCTGCACGCGTTCGCCGAGGCGGTCGTGCCGCGCGTGACGGTCGTGACGCGCAAGGCGTACGGCGGCGCGTACATCGCGATGAACTCCTGCTCACTCGGCGCCACCGCGGTCTACGCCTGGCCCGACGCGGAGCTCGCGGTGATGGGCCCGGAGGCGGCGGTCGGCATCCTGCACAAGCGGCGGCTGGCGTCGTTGCCGGAGGGCGAGCGCGGCGTGCTGACCGCGCAGCTCGCGGCCGAGCACCGGTCGATCGCGGCGGGCGTCGGCAACGCGGGCGCGTACGGCGTGATCGACGCGGTGATCCCGCGCGCGTCGACGCGGCGGGTGCTGGCGACGGAGATCGCGCACGCCCCGGAGCGCCGCGGCGCGCACGGCAACATCCCGCTCTAGGGGTAGTGGAACGTCGGCACCGGCGCCGGCGTGGTGGCCGCCGACGTGAGCCCGTCCCACAGGCCCACCGCCGCGACGAGCCCGGCGAACGCGAGCGCGCCCCACGCGAGGAACACGACCGTGCGCGCGTAGGTGCGCAGGCGCGTCAGGACCGTAGGGCGAGCGGGCGGTACGCCGTACGCCTGGTACAGCGCGGCGACGGCGGGCTGCGCGTGCGCGGCGTACAGGCGTTCGGCGGCGGAGCCGAGCGCGTCCACCGCTTGGAACGTGCCGAGCGCCGTCGTACGCAGCGCACCCGCGGCCTTGGCGGCGAGCGGCCCGCCGTACCGCAGAACGTTCACGGCGGCGGTGCCGCCGGTGATCACGAGCCCCCACACGGCGACCCCGACGTGAAAGCCACCCTCGTGCGCGAAGCCGAGGAAGCCGACGACCAACCCGGTGACCGCGCCCAGCCACAGCGGCCAGGTCCCGCTCACGAGCAGCGTCGTGACGATGCCCTTCGCCCGGCGGAACAGCTCGTCGTCCAGGGCGCGAACGGCTTTGCCGATGGCGTCGCGATCGGCGACCTCGCGGGTCAGCTCCCGCAACGGCCCAGCCGCCGTGTCGCCGTTCGGCACGCGCGTGACGACGAACTCCTGCGCCCGCGTCAGCGAATCGGCTACGAGGGCGTGGAGGAGGCGGCGTTCGATGGCGTCGTTCGGCAGCTCCCGATCGGCGGCGAGCAGCGCGGCGCGGTGCGCCTCGGCCACGGCGCGTATGTCGGCAGTCGCTGCCATCACGTTCCCCCTACGCGGCGGACGCCTCCGCCGTCATGGTCCGGTGCAGCACCGTGAAGAACGCCGCGTTGACCGACGACCGCCACAGCGCGCCGCGCAGGATGCGCGTCGCCCATTCTGGGCGTTCGCGCACCACCGGCACGATCGCGTTGTCCAGCCAGTCCTTGCCGTGCCGCGGGTCGACCTCGGCGTGCTCGGCGTAGAAGGGGTACGCGTCCGCCGGCGCACCGAGACGGTCGAACGCCTGCAGCACCTTGCGGCAGCGCGGGCCCGCCTGGAGCTCGATGAGGCCGAGCGCGCCGAGCATCTCGGGCTGCAGCCAGTGGTTGGTGGCGAGGAGGCCGCCCAGTGCCGCACGCTCCAAGGCGGACGTCGGCTGGTCGGACAGCGGCACGCGCGGCATGTCGATCGCGGCCACGAGCCGGTCGTGCAACGTCGTGTGCACCGCGGCCGGCGAGCCGTTGCCCATCTCGTCCCAGTAGTTCGTGGCGAGCTCCATCTTGGGCGCGCCGGTGAGGCCGACCTGGCACGCGGCGACGAGGTCGTCGAAGCCGCCGTCGGGGCCGCCTTCGAGGGCCAGGAAGCGCACGACCTCGGGCCACGACGCGTCGCGGGCGAGCCACTCGTACGCCTCGGGCAGCCGGTCGCGCGCGGCCAGCGCGCGCATGCCCGCGACCACGTCGCCGGACAGCGACGGGTCGGCCAGCGACGACAGCTCCATCAGCCAGTCGGTCTCGAGCCGCCACTGCAACGCCGCCACGTCGGGATGGCCCGCCCACCGCGACTCGTCGCGGACGCGGCCGAGCCGCAGGTCGTACACCCGCAGCAGCGTCAGGAAGCGATCACGCCGGTCCAGCGGCGGCGACATGAGGCCGGCGAAGCCGCCGGTCGAGAGCGCGAGGTCAAGGCGCTCCGCCAGGGGAGTCATGATCGGAACCTGCCCGGAGCGGCCCGAACAGAAACGCCCGCTAGGCTCGCGCGGCATGGGACTCATGGACGGCAAGGTCGCGATCGTCACCGGCGCGGGGCGCGGCATCGGCCGCGGCGAGGCGCTCCTCCTCGCCCAGGAGGGCGCGCGGGTCGTCGTCAACGAGCTCGACGCCGACGCGGGCCAGGCGGTCGTCGACGAGATCGTGTCGAACGGCGGCGAGGCGGCCCTCAACACCGGCGACTGCTCGGAGGTCGACGGCGCCGAGGCGCTGGTGAACCAGGCGGTGGAGACGTTCGGCGGCCTCGACGCGCTCGTCAACAACGCCGGCATCCTGCGCGACCGCACGCTCGTGAAGATGACGCCCGAGGAGTGGGACGCGGTCATCAAGGTGCACCTGCGCGGCCACTACGCGCCGACGCACTTCGCCTGCGCCTGGTGGAAGGAGAACGCCCGCCCCGGCCACGTCGTCTGCACCGCGTCGACGTCGGGCCTGCTGGGCAACTTCGGGCAGATCAACTACGGCACCGCGAAGGCCGGCATCGCGGCGTTCGCGGCGATCGCGGCGCAGGAGATGTGGCGCTACAACGTCACCGTCAACGCGATCGCCCCCGCCGCGCGCACCCGGATGACCGAGGGCGCGTACGGCACGATCGAGACGAGCGACGACTTCGACTTCTGGCACCCGGACAACGTCGCGCCGATGGTCGTGTACCTGTGCAGCGACGCGTCCAGCCACATCAGCGGCAAGACGTTCGGCGTGCAGGGCAACGCGGTCGAGCTCTACCAGCCGTGGACGTCGTTCTCCGAGATCGTCAGCGACGGCGGGCGCTGGGAGCCGGGTGACCTGGCGAAGCGGGTGGACGAGCTGTTCGAGGGCTTCCCGATCGCCAAGGAGGCGACCAACGGCATGGCCCGGCTGCGCTACTCGATGACGCAGCGCTCGTAGCGGCTACGCCACCGCGACCGCGTCGAGGTACGCCCACGCGGGCGCCTCGTCCGCCGCGTCGCGGCGGGACAGCGTGTCGTCGCCGACGACCACGCGCAGCGTGTGGTCCCCCTCGGCCAGCGCCGCGGACCAGAGCACCCGGCGCTGCGCGAACGACTCCGCCGCCGTGTCCGCGACCGTCACCAGCGCGCCGTCGAGGTAGACGGTCAGCGGCGCGAGCCCCGGGCCGCGGGTGCCGATCAGCGCGTACGACGTGCCGGTCACCGTGGTCGTGACCGACGAGCCGAGCGTCGCGCCGGCGAGCGTGCCGAGCCAGGAGCCGGTCGCCTCGGCCGGCGCCCAGTCGCCGCTGAACGCCAGCGACGCGTGCGTGTCGTCGCGCGGCACCACGACGCGCCGCGACGCGCTCCACGCCGACACGTGCCCGGCGCGGTCGGCGGCGCGCACGCGGACCTCGTGCGCGCCGGCCCCGGAGAACGCCAGCCGCGGCGTCGCCGACGTCACGCGCGTGGTCACCCACGACGTCGCGCCGGGCGCGAGCCGGGACACCTCGACCCACGCGACGCCCGAGCCCGGCGACGGGTCGGAGAACGACAGCGAGACCGGCGCCGTCGAGTCGGTCGACGCGTCGGTGACGTACGCCGGCGCCGACGCGACCGACGCGACGGGGGACCGGGCGGGGTGGATCGTCCACGAGGAGTACGCCCGCGCGGCCATCGACGTCCAGCCGTCGTACACCGGCACGAACGGCTCGGCGATGCTCACCGACGACGACGGCCGGTACGCCTGCACGGGGAAGTAGAAGCGCCCCTCGGCGCCCGGCGGCGTGGTCCGGTACAGCGCCACCGGCCGCGTCGAGGTGAGCCAGCGCGGGCTGCGCAGCCGCGACGCGCGGCCGATCGGGTACGTCGACAGCGAGACGTGCGACGGCTCCCAGGTGACCCAGCCGAGGTTGCGCGCGCGGAACAGCGCGCCGGCCGTCTGGTCGCCTTCGAGCGTCGTGCCCGGCGACAGCACGGCCGCGCCGGCGAGCACGTCGCCGCGCACGACGGCGTGCCGGTACGTCCCCAGCGTCGACACCCACGTGCCGTCGATGCGGGCGACGTAGGAGTGGCCGGAGGTGGGCGTGTAGTTAGGGATGACGCTGCGCGGGTTCACGACGGAGACCGCCAGCGTCCAGCGGGCGATCTCCGCCGGCGGCCGCGCGACCGTCGCGAAGACGGCGTCGGCGTAGCGCATGGCGCGGTAGCCGGAGCCGTTGTAGCGGTACGTCGCGCGGTACCAGTTCTCGGCGACCCGGCGGTCGTCGGAGCCGAGCGAGCGGGGGACGTTGGCCGAGGACGCGGACATCTTCGCGGCGAGCACCTGCGCGCCGGCGTCGACGTTGTACCGGTAGTCGGTGGCGAGCTTGTAGCGGTCGAAGCCGCCGCTCGCGAGCACCTGCATGACGCCGATCGCGCACGAGCCGGAGAGCACGAGCGAGCCGTCCGAGTAGAACTGCCGCCACTTCGACTCCTGCCAGGCGATCGCCTTGAGCAGGTACGGCGGCACGCGGCGCCGCGCGGCGGCGAGGTCGATCTCCCTGTTGATCGCGGCCTGGCCGGGGTCGCGGCCGCGGATCCCGCCGACGCCGCACCCGGCGTCCGAGGGGAGGACCATGAGACCGGTGAGCACGACGGAGACGGCGAGGACCGTTCGTAGGCGCACGAGCGCGGGTCTTCTCCCTCGCGATCATGGTCCCCTGCCGGGCGCGCGGAAATACCCGAATGTCATTCGGTGAGATCCCGCTGGCCGGCGGCGTCGCGAACGCCGGCCTCGTCGTGCGGGCCGGCGACACCGTACGGCGCCCGGTCGGCCCGCAGACGACGGCGGTCGAGGCACTGCTGCGACACCTCGAACGGGCCGGGTTCGACGGCGCGCCACGGCACCTGGGCTACGACGAGCGGGGCCGGGAGGTGCTCACGTACGTCCACGGCGAGGTCGCGGTGGAGACCGAGCCGCCGGACTGGGTGACGACCGACGAGGCGCTGGTCTCGACGCTGCGGCTGATGCGCCGGCTGCACGACGCGACGCTCGACTTCGTGCCGCCGCCGGACGCGGTGTGGGCGTGGCCGCCGCCGGAGCACCGGCGCGGCGACGTGATCGGCCACAACGACGCGTGCCGGGAGAACGTCGTGTTCCGCGGCACGACGGCGGTGGCGTTCGTCGACTTCGACTTCGCCGGCCCGGCGACCCGCGCGTGGGACGTGGCGGGCGTGGTGCGGCACTTCGTGCTCGGCATGCCCGGCGACGTGCAGCGCCGCTACGAGCTGGTGCTCGCGACGTACCCGGTCGAGGACCTGAAGCAGGCGGTGCTCGACCGGCTGGAGTGGGGCCTCGCGATGGTCACGGCGCGGGCCGCGGCCGGCGAGGCGGGTTTCCGGCAGCAGGTCGCGAACGGCGTCGAGGCGCGCAACCACGCGCGCCGCGCGGTCGTGCGTGCGCTCAGGGAGCCCAGCCCTCCGTGACGCAGATCAGGTGCTGCGTCGCGCGCGTCAGCACGACGTAGAGCATCCGCGCGCCGATCTCCGGCGTCGGCTCGGCGGCGATGCGCTCGGGCCGCGCGACGACGACGCCGTCGAACTCCAGGCCCTTGCAGTCCAGCGGCGTCACCGCGCGCAGCCGCGGGTCGTGCAGCGGCGGCTCCGCGCCGATGACCGCGACGGTGCCGGCGACGGTGGCGAGCATGTCGCGCACGGCGCCGGCCAGCGCGGCGTCGAACGCCGCCGCGGTCACCTCGCGCACCTCGGGCGCGCGGCCGGTCGAGCGCGCCGCGACCGGCAGGTCCGCGTCGGCCGCCTGCGGCCCGAGCGCGCGGGCGGCGAGGTCGAAGATCTCGCGGGAGTTGCGGTAGTTCGTGGTCAGGCGGAACTCGTGGCGCGGCTCCGGCAGCACGGCGTCCATCGCGGCGCGCGCGGCCACGCGGTCGGGCAGCGCGCTCTGCGCCTGGTCCGCGACGATCGTCCACGACGCGCGGCGGCCGCGGCGGCCGACCATCCGCCACTGCATCGGCGTCAGCTCCTGCGCCTCGTCCACGACGACGTGCGCGAACTCCACCGGCTCCGGCCGGTAGTCGTCGTCCTCGGGCTGCGCGAAGTGGCCGGTCAGCGAGATGAGCTCGTCCAGCACGGCGACGTCGGGGACGGTGATGCGCGCGCCGGGCGCCCACGCCTGCGACAGCGCGGCGACCTCCGCGCCGTCCAGGTGCCCGCGCGCGCACGCCGCGAGGAACGACGGCTCGTGCAGCCGCGCCCACACGTCGCGCGGGTCGATGCGCCGCCACACGGCGCTGACGAACCGGGTGAACGGCCGCGCGTGCCGCACGTCGTCGGTGAACTCCGCGCGCGACAGCGGCAGCACCCGGCCCGCCTGCTGCCACAGCGCGTCGAGCAGCGCGCGCTCGCCGGCGCGGCGGGCGGCCTCGAGGTCGTCGGCGGCGCCGAACGTCTCCCGCCGCGCCCGCGCCGCCTCCCCCGGCGACACCTCGAACGACCGCCCCGCGACCCGCACCCGCAGCGGGAGGCGGACCGGCTCCATGCAGCGTTCGACGGCGCGCCGCAGCACCGGCAGCAGCCGCGGCGAGCCCTTGAGGTCGGCGGCGAGGCCGTGCTCGGTGCGCTGCACCGCGAGGCCGTTGAGCATGTCGCCGAGCGAGTGCAGGATCACCGTCTCCTCGCCGAGCGAGGGCAGCACGCGGTCGATGTAGCGGACGAACGCCGCCGACGGACCGATGACGAGCACGCCGCCCGCCTCGAAGCGGCGGCGGTCGGTGAACAGCAGGTACGCCACGCGGTGCAGCGCGACGACGGTCTTGCCGGTGCCGGGGCCGCCGCTGATGAGCGTGGTGCCGTTGGACGGCGCGCGGATCGCGGCGTCCTGGTCGGCCTGGATCGTCGCGACGATCGTGCCCATCCGGTCGTCGCGGGTGCGCGACATGGCCGACAGCAGCGCGCCGTCGCCGACGAACGCCATGCCCTCCGGCACGTGCTCGGCGTCGAGCAGGTCGTCGTCCAGGCCGGTGACGAGCCGGCCGACGGAGGTGATCGTGCGGCGGCGCACGATGCCCTGCGGGTCGCCGGGCGTGGCCCGGTAGTACGGCTCGGCGGCGGGCGCGCGCCAGTCGAGGACGAGCGGCTCGCGGCGTTCGTCGCGCACGCCGAGGCGGCCGACGTAGCGGGTGGTGCCGTCGGTGTTGTCGAGCCGGCCGAACAGCAGCCCCTCGCGCTCCGACCGCAGCACCGCCTTGCGGACGACCGAGTGGTGCATGAACACGTCGCTCTCGTAGAGCGCCCGCGCGTCCTCCTCGCGCACGCCGCCCTCGGTGGACAGCGCGCCGCGCGCGACGGCCTCCTCGCCGAGCGCGGCGGCCTCGTCCTCGGCCTCGTCCAGGCGGGCGTTCACGAAGTCGAGGTACGCCTGCTCGACGGCGAGCTCCGCGGCGAGCGCGTCGGTCATCGGGCCGCCTGCACGGCCGAGGCCACCGCCACCGTCGCGAACACGCCGGCCGCGACCGTTCGCACCACCCGCAACGGCACCACCCTCAGCAGCCCACGCCCCAGCACGACGGCGAGCGCGCACACCGTGCACAGCGCGAGCCACGCGCCGAGGAACACGCCCACCGGAGAGTCGTAACGACTGGACAGCGACGCCGTCGCGAGCTGCGTGAAGTCGCCCCACTCCGCGAGGAACAGCACGCCGAACGTCACGGCGTACACCCGCCGCCCCGCCACCGGCGCGAGCGCCTCCGGCTCCGCGCCGCGGGCGCGCAACGCGAGCACCGCCCCGGTCGCGAACAGCACCGCCGCCACGCCGGCCACGACGCGTTCGGGCAGCAGGGACAGCAGCCGGCCCGCGGCGACCGCGATCAGGCACTGGACGAGGAACGCGCTCGCGCCCCCCGCCCACACGGCGAGCGGCCGGCGGTACGTCGCGACGAGCATCAACGACGCCAGCGCCGTCTTGTCCGGCAGCTCCGCCGGGAACACGACGGCGAACGTCGTGAGGAACGCGCGCACCCGCGCATACTGCACGACGTGCCGGAGCTCGACGCGATCGTGACCGAGATCGAACGCCACCTCGCCGCCGAGGGGTGGGACCAGCCGCCCAAGCTGTTCGCGCTCGTGCGGACCGCCGAGCTGCTCGCGAACGAGCCGGGGCTCGCGTCGCTGCTGGAGGGCGCCGACCCGGAGGGGCTCACGCCGGTCGAGCAGGAGCCGTTGGCGGACGACGTCGCCGAGGTGCTCGCGCGGATCGAGTGGCCGCCCGCGGTGTCCGGCTGCGCGCTCGTGAACGAGGTGTTCCTGCTGCCCGACGGCGCGGTCGCCGAGCGCCCCGACGAGGCCGACGAGAGCGAGTGGGCCGAGGCGCATCCGGACCGGCGCGACGTACGGATCGCGGTCGCCGTGGTGCGGTCCGGCGAGCGGGCGTCCGTGCTGCGGATCAGGGGGCGCGACGGCGAGGAGGACGAGGTCGTCGCGGCGCCCGACCTGGTGCCGAACCTGTCGGCTGCCCTCATGGACACGTTCGCCTAGCAGGAATCGCCTGAAACCGGGCGAAATCCTGTTTCTCTGCCAAACCCAGCGGGCAGGGTGGCCGGGGTCGTCGGACACAAACGGAGCGGGGGCTCCCTCAACGTGCGGTACATCGTGGTGCCCATCCATGCGCTGGCACCGACTCTCGACATGGACCCGTCCGGGTCTGTGGCGGACGGGGACGCCCTCGGCCACTGGGTCGCGGCCGCCCGGGCGTCGCTCGACGCGTGCCTGGTCGTCGACGCCGGCGGCACCGTGGCGGGCGTCTCGCCGACCGCCGCGGACCTCCTGGGCAGCGAGGCCGCGTCGCTCGTCGGCCAGCCGCTCGACGACGTGCTGTGCCTGGTCGACTTCACCGACATGGCGCTGGAGGCGCGCGGCGCCGACCGGCGCATCCCGCCGCTGATCGCCGTCCGGGAGAACTCGCTGAGCCGCGGCATGATGCGCGTCCGCCGGCCGGACGGGCACCGGCTGATGCTGGACGCCGTCGCCGCGCCGATCCACGACGGCGAGCGCAACCCGATCGGCGCCGTGTCGTTCCTCGCCTCCATCTAGCCCCACGCGCCGCGGCCGGGCCCGCCGCCGCCGCGCGGCCCCCTCGGCGCGCGGCGCTCCGCGGCGCGGTGCGCCGCGCTCCGCCGCGCGGCCGCGGTGCGCCTCGCTCCGCGGCGCGGCGCCCGCACCCCAACTGTGCGGCCCAGCGACCCCCCTCCCCGCGTGGTGATCTTCACAGTTGGGGCGGAGGTCTAGTCCGGGGCGGCCGGCGTGCGGTTCGGCGGGGTGACCGGCAGGAGGCGTTCGACGTCGCCCCGGCGCGGCCCCGACCACACGGCCGGCACGGCCTCCACGGCGCCGGCGAGCGCGTAGCACTGCCGCTCGTAGTTGACCCGCCACCCGCGGAAGTGCGGCCACGCCTCCTCCGGCGCGCGCTCGATCTCGTAGCCGACCGCGCGGAGGCGTTCGACGCCGTCGAGGAACTCCTCGTACGTCAGCGCGATCGGGTCGTCCGGGTGCGGGTCGGCGTCGTACGGGATGCCGACCGCGTCGCAGATGTCGCGCAGGCTGGTGAACCCCATCCGCAGGCACAGCCGCGCCTCGGTCGAGCGCGCGGACGGGTTCAGCGCGAGGCGCATGGCGGCCGAGTCGAGCACCGCCAGCAGGCCGACGATCCACGACCGCATCGGGTGCGGCGAGCGGAACGTGATCAGCACCGGGTAGTTGGTGTGGCTCTCGGCGAGCTCGGCGCACCAGCGCTCCCACTCGGCGTAGAACGCCGGCAGGCTGTCGAGCGTCGCGACGATGTGGTGCCGCGCCAGCAGCTCCGGCCCCCACGCCGGCGCGCCCGCGCGGCTCTGCAGCATCGTCACCAGCGTCTCGCGGCGGTTGAACGCCGAGTACAGCGTCGGCAGGTACGCGATCTGCAACGCCACGATGACGAGCCCCGTCGCGGCCGCGGCGAACTCCACCGCCGTCGCGAGCGGCGTCTCGCGCGTCTCGCTGCCGAGCGTGAACACCGACGCCCCCGCCTCGCGCCACACCTCGTGCAACGACGCGTCGCTCGCGGACGCGAGCATCAGCCAGAACCCGGTCAGGAACAGCGCGAGCCACGACACCAGCAGCGCCATCAGCACCGTCGGGCCCTGCGCGACGAGCAGCCGGTCCTTGCGCTCGTACGTCTTCGTCAGCCGGGTCAGCAGGTCGAACGCCCCGCGCACGATCCGCGTGACGCCCGCCGTCAGCCGCGACGACAGGCCGCGCGGCACGACGAGCGTGCGCAGCACGCTGGACCAGGTCGCGACGACGAGCGCGAGGCCGACCGCGAACGTCGCGGCGTCCATCAGCAGTACACCCGGCACGGCGGCGCGTCGGTGCCGGCCCGGCGGCGCGCGGCGGCCACCTCGGCGGCCGGCGACAGGTCGCCGCCGGCGCGCCAGGAGTCGAGGTAGCGGGCCGGCGGCACGACGCCGCGGCGCACCCACCAGATGCCGGGCCGGCTCGGCCACGACAGGCCGAAGTGCAGGTGCGGCGACGTGCCGCGCGCGGACCCGGTGTCGCCCACGTCGCCCAGCCGCGCGCCGGCCTCGACGCGCACCCCCGGCTTGATGCCGGGCGCGATCCGCGACAGGTGCGAGCCGTAGTAGCGGACGCCGTCCACGCCGACGACCGAGACGGACAGGCCGCCCCGGTCCTCGCCGCGGTTGGTGGCGGCGGACCAGCGGTCGACGTACGTCACCTCGTCGACTCGGCCGCGTACCGGCGAGACGAACGCGCAGCCCTCCCGCGCGAACACGTCGGTCGCCGGGTAGTCGTGGTGGGTGCGGCCGTACGAGACGCGGCAGCCGGCGATCGGGAACGCGTAGTCCGTCGCGCCGGCGGGCGGCACCGCCGTGGCGGGGGACGCGGTCGGCACCGGGCTCGGCGTCGCCGTCGCGCTCGGGGTGGCGGTGGGCGTGCTGGTGGGCGGGGCGGACGCGGTCGCGGACGGGGCGGGAGCCGTGGTGGCGGGCGCGGCGCGCGGCGCGGCCTCGCGGCTGCACCCCACGAGGAGCAACGCCGCGGCGGCGCGCGCGGCGGCGCGGGTCGCCGTCATGGGAGCGAGCCTACGGTTCGAGGGCGTCGTACTGCCGCCGCGCCAGCGCGAGCAGGTCGGCGCCGTTGCGCGACGTGTCGCGGAACACGAGCAGCGCCGCGCGGGGCCCCCGCGCCAGCGCGACCAGGTGCACGTAGCGGCCGTCCGTCGACGGCACGGTGTCCACCAGCCCGCTCGCGCCGGGCACGCCCGGCAGCGCGAACGGCTCCGGCGCGGCGAGCAGCCGCGTCGCGCCGCCGATGCCGCGCGCGTAGCCCAGCGCGCCGCCGTCGGAGGCGAACTCCAGCACGAACGCGTCGAGCTGCTGCCGCCCCGCCGCGAACCGCCGCGTCCACCCGCGCCGGTACCCGAGGTCGCGCAGGCCCGCCGACGCGGGCACCGCCACGCCGACCGACTCGGCCACGAACCGCGGCCCCGGGTCGACCAGCAGCTCGACCAGCGCGCGCTGCTCGACGCTGAGCTGCACCGGCCCCTCGATCGCGACGGTCTCCGGCATCCGGGAGCGCAGGAACGCCGCCGTCACGCCCGAGCACAGCACGCCCGACAGCGCCGCGGCGACGGCGGGCACGGCCCAGGACGGCGCCCTCATGCCGGCTCATCGCCGCCCGGCGAGAGCCCGGCCGCGAGCGCGTTCGCCTCCGCGAGGACCACCTTCACGGGGCGGTCCTGCTTGGCGGCGGCGGTCGCCACGTCGTCGAACTCCGGCACCGCGTTGACGACCTCGCCGTCGAGCCGGGCGACCTTGACGCGGATCGGCGTGCCGTCGGCGAGCGTCACCGTCTCGACCGAACGGTCGAGCGACCGCTTGGTCACCTCGCGCTCGCGCAGCCCGATGGTCGACGTCTCCCGGAACAGCACCCGCCGCAACGCCTCCACGCGGGCCGGCGGCGTCAGCACGGACACCGTGACGGCGGGCCGGCCCTTCTTCATCTGGATCGGCGTCAGCCACGCGTCCGACGCGCCGGCGTCGACCAGCGCGGACACGACGCCCGGCCACAGCCGCGGGTCGAGGTCGTCCACGTTCGCCTCCAGCACGACGCCGACGTCGCCCGCGGCGCGCGGCTCGACGGCGTCGCCGACGACGAGGCGCAGGACGTTCGGGACCTCCTCGAGGTCGCGGTCGCCGGCCCCCGCGCCGACGGCGCTCACCACCAGCTCGGGCATGTCGCCCCACGACGTGACGGTGCCGGCGAGCAGCGCCGCGCCGGTCGGCGTGCAGAGCTCGAACGGCACGCCGCCGGAGTACACCGGCGCGCCGCGCAGCAGCTCCAGCACCGCGGGCGTCGGCACCGGCAGCATCCCGTGCTCGCCGCGGGTCATGCCCATGCCGGTCGCGACCGGCGACGCGTGCACCGTGTCGAGACCGAGGTGGTGCAGCCCGGCCGCGGTGCCGACGATGTCGGCGAACGCGTCGAGCCCGCCGATCTCGTGGAAGTGCACGAGGTCCGGGGAGGTGCGGTGCACGTGCGCCTCGGCGAGCGCGAGGCGTTCGAAGACGTTGAGCGCGCGGGCGCGGACCGGCAGCGCGAGCGGCGCGGACTCCAGCATCTGCTTCACGTGCGGCCAGGTGCGGATGACCGTCGAGCGCGAGACGCGGACGCTGACCTTCGTCGCGCCGAGGCCGTGGCGGGTGACCTCCTCGGCGCTGACCTCGACGCGTTCGACCGGCAACGCGTCGACCGCCGACTGGATCACGTCGAGCGGCACGCCGGCGTCCACCAGGGCGCCGAGCATCATGTCTCCGGAGGCGCCCGCGAGGCAGTGGAACCACCCGATCCTCACGCGCTCGCCTCCCTCGTCGCCGCGGCGCGGCGGGCGACCCGCGCGGCGAACACGCCCGCGCCGAAGCCGTTGTCGATGTTGCACACCGCGACGCCGGGCGCGCAGGAGTTGAGCATCGCGAGCAGCGCCGCCAGCCCGCCGAACGACGCGCCGTAGCCGACGCTCGTCGGCACCGCGACGCACGGCACGCCGACGAGCCCGCCCACCGCCGACGGCAACGCGCCCTCCATGCCCGCCACCACCACGAGGCAGTCCGCGCGGTCGAGGTCGGCGTGCGCCGCGAGCAGCCGGTGGATGCCGGCCACGCCGACGTCCGTCACCCGCTCGACGCCCGCGCCGAACGCGCGCGCCACGAACGCCGCCTCGTCGGCCACCGGCAGGTCGCTCGTCCCCGCCGTGACCACCGTCACGAGACCGGTGGCACGGGGCAGCGGGCCGACCGCGACGCAGCCGCCGGCCACCTGCGCGTCCGGCCACTCGGCGGTCACGGCCGCGACCTGGTCGCGGGTCGTGCGGGTGACCAACGCGGGACGCGACCCGGTCGCGACGAGCGAGCGCAGGATCGCGACGACCTGCTCGGGGGTCTTGCCGGCGCCGTACACGACCTCGGGGTCGCCGGTCCGCACGCCGCGGTGCGCGTCGACGCGCGCGAAGCCCAGGTCCTCGAAGCCTCGCAACGGCAGCGCCGCGATCCGCCGCTCCGCCTGCTCGACCGACGAACGCCCCGCGGCCACGTCGGCAAGCAGGTCGCGGAGCTCGTTCCGGTCCATGTCCCTTCGAGTTATACGCTCCCGCGGTGCCGCTCGACCGCCAGACCGCCGACACCGTCGCGCTCGCCGGTGCCGCGCTGGGAGCCCTCGGCGTCGGCCTCGGCGCGGTCGCCAGCCTCCAGCTGGTCCGCATGCGGCGGGCGTACGCGACGTTGCAGGGCAAGGGCCGGCGCGACGACTTCGTGACGGCGGTGAACCGGCACGTCGAGACCGTCGACGGGCTGCGCGCCGAGGTCGCGACGCTGCGGCAGGGGCTCGACCGCGCGCGGCAGGACGTCTCCGACGCGATCCGCCACGTCGCCGTCGTGCGCTACGACGCGTTCCCCGACATGGGCGGGCGGCTGTCGTTCTCGGCCGCGCTGCTGGACGACGCGGGCGACGGGCTCGTGCTGACGAGCATCAACGGCCGCAGCGAGACGCGCACGTACGCGAAGGGCGTGAAGGGCGGCGGCAGCGAGCACCAGCTCTCGCCCGAGGAGGAGCAGGCGATCTCGTTCGCGGTCCGCGCCGCCGCGCGCACGGGCGCGTAGATGCCCGGCGTGCCGCCCGGCCGGTACGGCTACCTGGGCCCGCGCGGGACGTTCTGCGAGGCGGCGCTGCGGACGATCCCGAACGCCGCGCGCGCGGAGCCCGAGCCGTACGTCTCCGTCGCCGACGCGCTCGACGCGGTCCGCCGCGGCGACGTGACCGCGGCGCTGGTGCCGTTCGAGAACTCCGTCGAGGGCTCGGTCTCCTCGACGCTGGACGAGCTGGCGACCGGCGAGCCGCTGCACGTGACCGCCGAGGTGCTGCTGCCGGTGACGTTCGACCTGCTGGTCCGGCCGGGGACCGCGCTGGCCGGCGTGAAGCGCGTCGCGACGCACCCGCACGCCGAGGCGCAGTGCCGCGGCTGGCTGCGCGCGACGCTGCCGGACGCCGTCGTGCACCCGGCGTCCTCGACCGCCGAGGGCGCGGCCGAGGTGGCGAACGGCCTCTACGACGCCGCCGTCGCGTCGCCGCTCGCGGGCGAGCAGTACGGCCTCGTCGCGGCCGCGCACGACATCGGCGCGTCGTCGGCGGCGGTCACCCGCTTCGTCCTCGTGACCAGGCCGGCGCCGCCCGCGCCGCCCACCGGCAACGACCGGACGACGGTCGTCGCGTTCATCGCCGACGACCACCCGGGCGCGTTGCTGGAGCTGCTCACCGAGTTCGCGGTGCGCGGGGTCAACCTCACCCGCATCGAGTCGCGCCCCACCGGCGCGGGGCTCGGCCGCTACTGCTTCTCCATCGACTGCGAGGGCCACGTCGCCGACGACCGGGTCGGCGAGGCGCTGTCCGCGCTGCGCCGCATCTGCGCCGACGTGCGCTTCCTCGGCTCGTACCCGAGCGCCGGTCCGCCCGCCGCCGCGCCGCGCCGCGGGACCGCCGACGCGGACTTCCGCGACGCCGCCGCATGGCTGGCCGCGGCCCGCGACGGGCGCGTATAACGGGCGCGAACCTCTCCCCTCCCTCAGGAGTCCCAGCGTCATGCGCCGACTCGCCCTCACCGTCCCCCTCGCCCTCCTCGCGACGCTCCCGGCGGTGCCCGCGCACGCGGCGCCCGAGCTGCGCGGGTGGGTCCTCGAACGCGTCTCCGCCGCGGCGACCCCGCCCGGCGTCCGCGGCGGCGCGAGCGCCTACGACCACGAGTACGCCTACGCCGCCGTCGCCAGCGCGACCGCCGGCGAGGACGGCCGGTTCGACGACGCGGACGGCGCGCTGTTCTTCGGGTCGACCGCGGAGAGCGACCCGGTCGTCCGCACGCCCGCCGGCGAGCACCGGTGCTCGGAGGTCCCGGTCGGCGGCACCGCGTGCGCGGACGCGACGGCCGGCAGCGGCATCGCGTTCGCGGTGTGGTGGGACGAGGCGGCGTTCGACCGCGTGGTCGTCGTCGTGCGCGGCCGCGGGCCCGCGGTCGAGCTGATGGAGGACGTGCACGGCTGGCGGCTGTCGGAGTGGACCGGCACGGTGCGCGAGGTCGCCGGCGACCTGGCCGGTGCCGACACGTCGCCGTACGGCCTGGGGTCGTTCGTCGACGCCGGCGCGGTCGGCGGGCCCGGCGGCAGCGTCGCGATCGGGCACCCGCCGTGCACGCAGGTGACGTACGCGTCCACCGGCAGCGGCGCGGTCCGCCTCCTCGGCGGCACGCGGGACAAGGTGGCGAGCTGCCCCGCGACGTTCGCCCCGCCGGCCGCGGGCGCGCCGGGCAGCACCGAGTGGTCCCTCACCGGCGCGGCCGCGGGCGTCTCGGACGTGCCGGTCCGAATGGTGGTGATCGAGGCTCCGCAGCGCCGGTAGCATCGCGCGGGTGATCGACCCCCGCCTGCTCCGCGACGACCCCGACCGCGTCCGCGCGTCCCAGCGCACCCGCGGCGACGACGAGTCGGTGGTCGACGCCGCGCTGGCCGCCGACACCGCGCGGCGCGAGGCGATCGCCGCCGCCGACGGCCTCCGGGGCGAGCAGAAGGCGCTCAGCGGCAAGGTGGCCAAGGCCTCGCCGGACGAGCGCGCCGACCTGCTGGCCACGCTCGGGGACCTCAAGGTCGCGGTGCAGGAGGGCGAGGCCGCGGAGCGGGCCGCGCAGGAGGCGTTCGACGCCGCCATGCGGCGCATCCCCAACGTCGTCGAGGACGGCGCGCCCGCGGGCGGCGAGCAGGACTACGTCGTGCTGCGCGAGGTCGGCGAGCGGCGGGCGTTCGACTTCCCGGTCCGCGACCACACCGAGCTGGGGACGGTGCTCGGCGCGATCGACACCGAGCGCGGCGCGAAGGTGTCGGGCGCGCGGTTCTACTTCCTGACCGGCGTCGGCGCGCTGCTGGAGCTGGCGCTCGTCAACCTGGCGATGGCGCGCGCGGTGGCGGCCGGGTTCACGCCGGTCATCGCGCCGTCGCTCGTCCGGCCCGAGGCGATGGAGGGGACCGGCTTCCTCGGCGCGCACGCCGCCGAGGTGTTCCGGCTGCGCGACGACGACCTGTACCTCGTCGGCACCAGCGAGGTCGCGCTCGCCGCGATGCACGGCAACGAGATCCTCGACCTGCGCGACGAGCCGCGCCGCTACGCCGGCTTCTCGTCGTGCTTCCGGCGCGAGGCCGGGTCGTACGGCAAGGACACCAAGGGGATCATCCGCGTCCACTGGTTCGACAAGGTCGAGATGTTCTCGTTCTGCCCGCCGGAGCAGTCGCACGACGAGCACCGCCGGCTGCTCGCCTGGGAGGAGGAGATGCTCCAGGCGCTGGAGCTGCCGTACCGCGTCATCGACGTCGCGGGCGGCGACCTCGGCTCGTCGGCCGCGCGGAAGTTCGACTGCGAGGCGTGGCTGCCGTCGCAGGAACGCTGGCTGGAGCTGACCTCGACGTCGAACTGCACCGACTTCCAGGCCCGCCGGCTGAACATCCGCGCCCGCGGCGCGGACGGCAAGCCGGCGCCGTTGCACACGCTGAACGGCACGCTCGTCGCGAGCACCCGCACGATCGTCGCGATCCTCGAGAACCACCAGCAGCCGGACGGGTCGGTCGTCGTGCCGGAGGCGTTGCGGCCGTTCCTGGGGCGCGACGTCATCGCTCCTTGAGCGACCCGGAGTTCGTGCCGCCGCTGGCGCGGCTGTTCCGCCGCCGCCGCGACCGGCCGAAGCACGTCCCGCTCGACGACGGCTCGACGCTGGACGTGCGCTGCCCGCGGTGCGCGGTGGCGTTGCGGATGCGCTGCGGCCGCACCAACGCCTGCCCGCGCTGCGGCGAGAAGGTGGCGGTGCCCGGCGCCGACGTCGCGCGGTCGCTGATGCCGGAGAGCGGCTCGGACCTCGTGGTGCGGCGCTCGCTCACCGAGCCCGGCGAGCGGACTCTCCAGGGGCCGCTGATCGTGCTCGGCTACGAGCGGCCGTGGTACCTCGTGCGCGTGCGCGGCGAGGAGACCGGCTGGGTGAACGAGTGGCGCACCCGGCTCGTGCCGCCGGTGCCGCCGGTCCCGCCGGGCTAGGCAGCGGGCGGCGCTGGGCGTACGTTCGCGCGAACCGGCCGCCGGTCAGGCGGCCGACGGGGATCGGGGGATCCATGAACCGCACGCTGCGGCTCCGCCGCGAGACGCTCACCGAGCTGTCGTCCGACGAGCTGGGCTCCGTCGTCGCCGCCTTCCCGACGTCGCCGATCCGGGTGTGCCTGGTCGACATCGCCGTCCTGGTGGGAGCGGCGTCGGACGCATCGCTGTGCCCGTCGTGCATCTGGTGCACGGTCGAGCCGGACGCCGTCGACAGGTCGTAACCGACTCAGAGATAGGGGCCGCTCGCGCCGGGCGGCGGCTGCCCCTCGCCCATCGGGATCGCGCGGCGACGCATCTCCTCGAGCTGCGCCCGCGCCGCCATCTGCTGCGCGAACAGCGCCGTCTGGATGCCGTGGAACACGCCCTCCAGCCACCCGACGAGCTGGGCCTGCGCGATGCGCAGCTCCGCGTCGGTCGGCACCTGGTCGCCGGAGAACGGCAGCGACAGCCGTTCGAGCTCCTCGCGCAGCTCGGGCGCGAGGCCGTCCTCGAGCTCCTTCACGGAACGTTCGTGGATCTCGCGCAGCCGGGCGCGGCTCGCCTCGTCCAGCGGCGCCGCGCGCACCTCGTCCAGGAGCTGCTTCACCATCGTGCCGATCCGCATGACCTTGGCTGGCTGCTCGACCAGGTCCGCCATCCGCTGCCCGTCGTCGCCGCCGTCATCGGGCCGTACGACGACGATTTCCGGTTGGCTCTGCTCCGTCATCCGTCCATTCTTCCTCCCCGTGGACCTTCCCGCCGGGCACGCGTTCCGCCGCGCCACCGACGACGACGTGCACGACATCTGGGCGCTCGTCTGCGCGGTGGACGTCGAGGAGTACGGCGTCCCGGACTACGACGAGTCCGACGTGCGCGACGACTTCGCCCGCGACCGGTTCTCGCTCGACCGCGACACCTGGCTGGTGCACGGCCCCGGCGGCGAGCTCGTCGCCGCGGCGTTCGCGTGGGACAAGGAGCCGCACGCGCTGCTGATGGGCGACTCGGCCGTCCACCCGGACGCGCCGGACCTCTACCCGTGGCTGGTCGAGCGGATGTGCGAGCGGGCGGTGGAGCACGCGGCCGTCTCCGGCCGCTGCGTCGCGCACTTCTACAACAGCGCGCCGAACGCCCGCCGCGGCGTCGCGCTCGCCGGCGCCGGGTTCGAGCCGGTGCGCGTGTTCCGCCGGATGGAGGCGGCGCTCGGCGGCGCGGCGGACCCGCGCGACCCGCGCGTCCGGCCGGCGGCGCCGGACGAGCTGCGGGTCGTGTGGGAGGTGCAGCAGGCGTCGTTCGCCGACCACTACGACTTCGTCCCGACGCCGTACGACGCGTGGCACCGGATGCTCGTCGCGTCGGAGTCGTACCGTCCGGACCTGTGGTGGGTCGCGGTCGCGGGCGGCGCGGTCGCCGGCGTGCTGATCGGGCAGGCGCACGACGACAAGGGCTGGGTGAAGACGGTCGGCGTGCTGCCGCAGGCGCGCGGCCAGGGGCTCGCGTCGGCGCTGCTGCGGACGGCGTTCGCGCGGTTCCGCGACCTCGGCTACGACCGCGCCGGGCTCGGCGTGGACAGCGACAACACGACCGGCGCGATGGCGCTGTACGAACGCCTCGGCATGACCGCGACGCACCGCTACGACCTCTACGAGCGCGTCTTCACCGGCAGCTGAGCACGATCTTGCCGACGTGCTCGCCGGCCGCCATGGCACGGTGCGCGTCGGCCACCTCGTCCAGGGGCAGCACCCGGTCCACGACCGGCCGCACGCTGCCGGCCTCGACCAGCGGCCAGACGTTCGCCCGCACCTCGCGGACGATCGCCGCCTTCTCCTGGACCGGCCGGTAGCGCAGGCTCGTCGCGGCGATCGTGCCGCGCTTCGGCAGCAACGCGCCGAGGTCGAGCTCGGCCTTGGTGCCGCCCTGCAGGCCGATCACGACGAGGCGTCCGTTCGGGTTGAGCGCGGCGACGTTCCGCGCCAGGTACTTGGCGCCGAGGATGTCGAGGATGACGTCGGCGCGGACCCGCTCGGCGAAGTCCTCGGCCTCGTAGTCGACGCACTCGTCGGCGCCGAGCGCCCGGCACGCGTCGTGCTTCGCCCGCCTCGCGGTGACGACGACGCGCGCGCCGAGCGCCTTGCCCACTTGGATCGCGAGCGTCCCGATGCCGCTCGCGCCGCCGTGCACGAGCAGCGTCTCGCCGGGGCGGAGGCGGCCGGTCGTGGCGATGTTGCTCCAGACCGTGCAGGCCGCCTCGGGCAGGCTGGCCGCGGTCACGACGTCGAGGCCGCGCGGCACCGGGAGGCACTGCCCGGCCGGCACCGCGACGCGCGTGGCGTAGCCGCCGCCGGCCAGCAGCGCGCAGACGGGGTCGCCGGTACGCCACCCCGTCACGCCCGCGCCGACCGCCGCGACCGTGCCGGCGCACTCCAGGCCGATGACCTCGGACGCGCCGGGCGGCGGCGGGTAGAAGCCCTGGCGCTGCAGCAGGTCCGCCCGGTTCACCGCCGTGGCCGCGACGTCGACCAGCACCTCGCCCGTGCCGGCCACCGGGTCGTCGACCTCGGCGACCCGCAGGACCTCGGGGCCGCCGAACCCGTCCAGCACCACCGCGCGCATGCGGCGTTCCTACAGCAGCGCCGCGACGCGCACGAAGTCGGCGCCGGACTCGGTGTCGCCCGCCTCGTACGACCACGCCGCGCCCTCGACGCAGCGCACCAGCGCCCACGCGCGCACGCGTTCGCGGTCCAGGCCGAGCTCGCCGGTCACCACGTCGAGCCGCCGCGCCACGTTGGCCTCGGTCGCGCGGTCGCGGACCACGGGCACCGCGTCGTACGCGCGCTCGCCGACCAGCCCCTTCGGGTCGATCGCGAGCCACGGCCGCCGCGCCGCGCGGAGGACGTTGCCGGGGTGCAGGTCGCTGTGCAGCACCACCTCGTCCACCTCGTCGGCCAGCAGGTCGTCGAGCGCCGCCAGCGCGTCGGCGGCGCGGTCGAGCGGCGAGCGGCGCAGCACGGCGCGCCACTCCCCGGCGACGTCGCGGACGTGCCGGAACGCCTCCCCCGCGGCCGGCGCCGCCCACAGCTCGGCCAGCGTCTCCGCGACCACCCGCGTCGCCACGTCGTCGGGCTCGGCGAGCAGCGGCGTGCCGGGGTCGCATCGTTCGAGCAGCAGCGCCCACTCGTCCGCGTCGAGCAGCCGGATCGCCGCGCGGCCGTCGAAGTGCCGCAGCGCCGGGGCCTCGTACGCCGACCACTCGTCCGGCACCTGGACCTTGAGCACGCACGGCTCGCCGCCGCGGGTCGCCGGCGCCGCCCAGGACGTGTAGCCGCTCGGCTGGTAGGGCGCGCCGACCTCGAGCCCCCACCGCTCGGCCAGCTCCGTGACGCGGGCCGGGAGCGCGTCGAGCCACGCCCGCCCGGCGTCGCCGGCCCAGGAGAGCACCGTACGGCGCAGGTCGTCGGGGACGGTTGGCGCGGGGTGGGGACGGGCACGTACCACCCCGACAGCATGACGTGGAGGTGTGGCGTGGACGACCAGACGCGGTGCTTCGTGGTGTGCACCGACGAGACCGGCCGCTACGACGCGTCGGTCGAGAACGCGTTGCGGCGGGCGACCGACGAGAGCGCGCGGGTGATCCTCTACAACGTCACCGCGCCGGGCTCCGCGTTCTCCGACCCGCGCCCGAACGAGTGGGCGGGCGAGGGCCAGAAGGAGGAGTTCGAGCGGCCGCTCGACCCGGTCCAGCTCGAGCAGCTCGGCCGGCACGAGTTCGCGCTCCAGGTGAAGGCCGCCCGCGACCGCGGCATCGACGCGTGGGGGTGGCTGCCGTCGACGTTCGGCGGTGACGCGCTCGCGCAGTACGCGGCGCAGCAGGGTGCCTCGCTCGTCATGCTCCCCACCGACCTCGAGGAGCCGGAGATCACCCGCTACTTCGAGCTCGACGAGGCCGCGGCCGGCGTCGCCGTCGAACGCGTCTGAACCCTCGGTACTGTCGTGGCGTGACCCGCCGCGCCGCCGCCCGCACGTTCCTGCTCGCGTGGCTCGTCCCGGCCGGGCTGCTCGGGGCCGGTGACGCGGCGGCGCAGACGCCCACGCCCAGCCCGAGCGCCGTCGTGACGACGACGCCCACCCCGTCGCGGTCGCCGTCGCGCGCGCCGTCACCGTCGCCCTCGCCGACCCGTACGCCGGCGCCGAGCCCCACTCGGGTCGTGCCGCCGACCACCCGCCCGCCGACGCGGACGCACACCCCGACCCCCTCGCCCACCCCCTCGCCGACGCCGTCGCCGACCACGTCGTCCCCGGCGACCACGCCGCCGCCGCTCGCCACGACGTCACCGCCGCCGCTCGACCCGCCGCCGGCCAAGCCCCGCACCGGGCTCGCGATCGGCCTCGGGCTCGCGGTCGCGGCAGCGTCGTTCGGCGGCGCGGTGACCGTGTGGCTGAAGGGGCGCGGGTAGCCCCCGTCCGACCGGGGAAGGGTCGCCTCCATGCCGAACGCGACGCTGGACCGCGCCCTCGACGCCGCGAAGCGCCCCGTGCGGGTGCCGTGGCGGGCGCCGTTGGAAGGGTTCCTGCTGGGCTTCCTCGCCGCGCTGCTGCCCGCGGCGCTGCTCGCGCTCGCGCTGCCGGTCGGCGCGACCGGCCTGCTGCTGCTCGCCGGCGCGATCGGGTGTGCCGGCGCCGTCTTCATGGCCGCCCGCCCTTGACACTGCTGTCGTAGTGACATCATGATGATGTCATGCAGACAGCACCGTTCATCGAGGCGCTCCGCCGCGAGGTCGCCGCGGCCGTCGCGGTCGACGACGACGCGACCGCCGCGGCCGTCCAACGCCTCGCGGCCTCGTTGGAGGCGGCGGCGCACCTGTGGCTGCTCGACGCGGCCACCCAGGCGGCCGCGGACCTGACCACCCAGCTCGCCGACGGGCACGTCGAGGTGCGGCTCGAGGGCCGCGACCCGCGGCTGGTGTACGTCCCCTCGCCCGAGCCGGCCCCCGCCGGCGACGAGGCGCTGGACGCCCGGATCACGTTGCGCCTCCCCGAGGGGCTCAAGGCGCAGGTCGAGCGGTGGGCGTCGGAGGCAGGGGTGTCCGTCAACACGTGGCTGGTGCGCGCGATCGCGCGCGGGGGGAGCCAGCCCTCCCGACACGCGGGCCGCCGGTTGACCGGCTACGGCCGCAGCTAGGAGCAGGAGATGGAGACGTTCGAGACGCCGGGGCCGGTGCTGGTCACGGTCGAGACCGCGGTCGGCGACGTCGTGGTGACCACGCACGACGAGCCGGTGACCACGGTGGAGGTCGTCGCGCTGCGCGACGACGAGGCGACGCGCCGGGCGGTCGAGGAGACCCGGGTCACCGCCCGCCCCTGGGGCGCCGGCAGCGAGGTCGTGGTCGAGGTGCCGCGGCGGGCGGGGTCGTTCTTCGGCCGCGAGCCGCGGCTGCGGGTCGAGGTGTACGCGCCGCACGGGGCGTCGCTCGGCTTCACGACCGCGTCGGCCGACGTGTCGGCGACCGGCCGGCTCGGCGAGGTGCGCGGCCGGACGGCGAGCGGTGACGTCACCGTGCCGGCGGCCGCGTCGGTCCGGATCGAGACGGCGAGCGGCGACCTGCGGATCGGCGACGTCGACGGCGAGGCGGAGCTGCGTTCGGCCTCCGGCGACATCCGCGTCGGCTCGGTCGGCGGGACGCTCGACGCGAGCGTCGTGTCCGGCGACCTGCGCGTCGACGCCGCCCCGGCCGGCGGCGCCGCGGCCGCGGTGTCCGGCGACATCGAGCTCGGCGCCGTCCGCGAGGGCTCGGTCTCCGTGCGGTCCGTGTCCGGCGACGTCACGGTCGGCGTGGCGCCGGGCTCGCGGGTGCACGTGGACGTCTCGACGGTGTCCGGCGACCTCAACTCCGAGATCGACCTCACCGACTCGGCGGCCGGCGGCGAGGGGCCGCTGGTGGACGTGCGCGGCAAGACGGTGTCCGGCGACCTGCGGCTGCGCCGCGCCACGGTCTGAATTATTTGCACGTTCCTGGTTGTCAATTAACGATCCCTCTGTCACGATGCGCGCGTGGGAAAGGTGCGCGTCAGCGCGGAGACGCGGAAACGGCTGGACGAGGCGTCGCCGCGGGCGCCACGGAGTCGCAGATCGTGGCCAACGGCACGATCAAGGTGATCGCGACGGACCCGATCCCCGAGGATTCCGGCGTAGCGCAGCCAAATAGCGCGTAAAAGCCACGTGGCGCACTCGCGACGTGTTTTCGGTCGTGAGATGCATGGTGGATGGGGTTCGTCGAGCTGGATGAGGCTTCGCATGCCCACGTCCGGTTCGCCGCCCGCATGTTCCAGGTCTCCGAGGCCGAGGTCGTCGCGCGCGCCGTCCAGGCGTACGCGCGGGAGCACCCGCCGGCAGAGCGGCCCGGCCTGGACCCGTGGGAGCCGGTGGCCGTGTACGCGCAGTACGCGGAGCACCGCGTCGAGGGGCTGTACCTGCCCGCCACCCGCCGGCTGACCGTCACCTCGGGGCCGGTCGCCGGAACGCGTTACAAGACGCCGAGCGGGGCGGCGCGCGCCGTGGTGGCGGCGTTCAACCCGAGCCGCGCGTCGACCACGAACGGGTGGCGCTTCTGGCGAGTCGTCGACACCGACGAACGGCTCGAGGTACTGCGCTGAGCGCGGTGCGCACGCACCATTCCGCCGCCAGGACAAGCGCGTTGACGTCCATGACGACAACGATGCCTGCGGGATCTGTCCCGTAAAGGTCCCCGTAGTGGCGTAGAGACGCCAATTGGCGTGTTGCTGCCGACGTTCACGAGATTTCTTGCAAGATGGAGAGCAGGTCGTCGGCGTGTTCCTCCTCGACGGCGAGGATCGACTCCATCAGGTTGCGCGTCGTCGGGTCCTTGTCGCCGAGCCACTGCGCGATCTCGGTGTAGGACGCGATTGCGATGCGTTCCGCGACGAGGTCCTCGCGCACCATGTCGAGCAGGCCGTTGCCCTCGACGTACTCCGCGTGGCTGCGCGCCGTGAGGATGTCCGGGTTGAAGTCCGGCAGGCCCTGGAGCTGGGTGATCCGCGCCGCGATCTGGTTCGCGTGGTCGAGCTCCTGGCCCGCGTGCTCGAGGAACTCCGCCGCGACGCCGCCGGCGGACAGGCCAGTCGACGCGTAGAAGTGCCGGGTGTAGCGGAGGTAGCAGACCAGCTCGGTGGCGAGCGCCTCCTGGAGCACCTCGATGACGCGCTCGCGGTCGGCGCCGTACGCCTCCGTGATGGGGCCCTGCTCGATCTGCTCGCGGGCGCGCTCGCGCAGCGTCTTCACGTCGGTCAGGAAGCTCATGCCGTACGCCTTCCCCGCGGCGCCGCGACCACGCCTGCCGTTTCGGTGGTGATCATCGCGGGCACGCCTCGCCCATGAGGAAGGTCCTGCGGGAGAACGGCCTCTCGATCACCCTGTTCTTCCTGTTCTTCGCGACGTTCCTCGTCGGCCAGACGGTCGCCGGGCACCGCGAGTACAACGCGGACCAGGAGGAGCACAAGCAACCGACGGTGTCGTACACGGCCTACCTGCGGACCGCCCACTTCGGCGAGGCGACGTTCGAGAACTGGGAGAGCGAGTTCCTCCAGATGGGCATGTACGTCGTGCTCACCGCGATCCTGTTCCAGAAGGGGTCGGCCGAGTCGAAGAAGCTCGACGAGGAGGAGCCGACGGACGAGGACCCGCGGGAGAACGTCCGCCCCGACTCGCCGTGGCCGGTCAAGAGCGGCGGCGTCGCGCTCAAGGTCTACGAGCACTCCCTGTCGATCGCGCTGTTCACGATGTTCGCCCTGTCGCTGCTGCTGCACGCCTGGACGGGCGCGCACGAGTACAGCAACGAGCAGCTCCAGCACGGCTCCCCCGGCATCGGCATGTGGGGGTACATGACGACGAGCCGGTTCTGGTTCGAGTCGTTCCAGAACTGGCAGAGCGAGTTCCTCGCCGTGGCGGCGATCGTGGTCCTCACGATCTTCCTGCGGCAGCGCGGGTCGGCGGAGTCGAAGCCGGTGGCCGCCCCGCACGCGATGACCGGTACGGGCTGACGAAGGAGCGCGGGATGACGGAGCAGACGTTCGGCGGCGACGAGCTGTCCGACCAGGAGGGCCTGCCCGGCGAGGTCGGCACGCCGGAGGGCGAGGCCGGGCCGTCGGAGACCGACCCCGACACGGCGGCGGACTACGGCGACGGCGGCGGTCCCACGACGTAAGCGGAGCGAGAACGGCAGGAGAGGGGCGCGGTCACCGGCCGCGCCCCTCATCTGTGGACAACCCGTGCCTGTGGATGACGCGAGCGGCGGGTGGCGCATCCTTGCCACCGTGGTGGGGTGACGTCCAGGGGAACGAGGGTGCAGCATGGGTGCCGTGCTGACGTACGAACGGAGCGCGGCCGACCGGCTGACGCGCCGCGACCTGGCGGCGCTGCCGGATGACGGCCGCCGCTACGAGCTCGTCGACGGGCTGCTCCTGGTGAGCGCCGCGCCGTCGCCACTGCACCAGCGGGCCGTGCTGCGGCTGGCGCGGCTGCTGGACGACGCCTGCCCGGCGGAGCTGGAGGTCTTCCCGGCGCCGCTCGCGGTGGCGCTCGCCGACGACACCGAGCTGCAGCCGGACGTGGTGGTCGCCCGCCGCGCCGACCTCACCGACGTCGAGCTGCCGGCCGCGCCGGTGCTGGCCGTCGAGGTGCTGTCCCCCAGCACCCGCCGCGCCGACCTCGGCGTGAAGCTGCGCAGGCTCGAGCAGGTCGGGACCGCGGCGTACTGGGCGTTCGACCCGAGGGCCGTCCGGCTGCGCGCGTGGGTGCTCCGCGACGGCGCGTTCGACCTCGACGCGGACGTGCTCGGCGACGAGCCGTACGAGACGGCGGTGCCGTTCCCGGTGACGGTGGTCCCGGCCTCGCTCGTCTGACGTACGCTCCCTGCGTACCGCGGGAGTCCGGCGCCACCGGGCTGAGAGGGCGGCTAGCGCGCCGCCGACCGCCACAACCTGTCCGGGTCATGCCGGCGTAGGGAGCGAACGATGCCGTCGTCCAAGACGTACCTGCAGGGCAGCCGCCCGGACCTGCGCGTGCCGATGCGCGAGGTCCGGCTGAGCACCGGCGACAGCGTCGTGCTGTACGACACCTCGGGCCCGTACACCGACCCGTCCGTCACGACGGACGCCGAACGCGGCCTCCCGCGGCTGCGCGACGGCTGGGTGCGCGAGCGCGGCGACGTGGTCGAGACGCCGAGCGGCGCGCTGCGCGCCAAGGACCCCGAGGTCGCGGTGACCCAGCTCGCCTACGCCCGCCGCGGCGTGGTCACGCCGGAGATGGAGTTCGTCGCGATCCGGGAGGGCGTGACGCCGGAGTACGTCCGCGACGAGGTCGCCCGCGGCCGCGCGATCATCCCCGCGAACGTCAACCACCCGGAGTCCGAGCCGATGGCGATCGGCCGCGGCTTCCTCGTCAAGATCAACGCGAACATCGGCAACTCCGCCGTCGCCTCCTCCATCGAGGAGGAGGTCGAAAAGATGACCTGGGCGACCCGCTGGGGCGCCGACACGGTCATGGACCTGAGCACCGGCAAGAACATCCACCAGACCCGCGAGTGGGTCATCCGCAACTCGCCGGTGCCGATCGGCACGGTGCCGATCTACCAGGCGCTGGAGAAGGTCGACGGCAAGGCGGCCGACCTCTCGTGGGAGGTCTACCGCGAGACGTTGATCGAGCAGTGCGAGCAGGGCGTCGACTACTTCACGGTGCATGCCGGCGTGCTGCTCCGCTACGTCCCCATGACAGCGAAGCGCAAGACCGGCATCGTCAGCCGCGGCGGCTCGATCCTCGCGGCGTGGTGCCTCGCGCACCACGAAGAGAACTTCCTCTACACGCACTTCGAGGACATCTGCCGGATCCTCAAGCAGTACGACGTGGCGTTCAGCCTCGGCGACGGCCTGCGGCCGGGGAGCATCTACGACGCCAACGACGACGCGCAGCTCGGCGAGCTGCGCACCCTCGGCGAGCTGACCAAGGTCGCCTGGGAGCACGACGTCCAGGTGATGATCGAGGGCCCGGGCCACGTCCCGATGCACAAGATCAAGGAGAACATGGAGCTCCAGCTCGAGCTCTGCCACGAGGCGCCGTTCTACACGCTCGGCCCGCTGACCACGGACATCGCGCCGGCGTACGACCACATCACCTCCGCGATCGGCGCGGCGATGATCGGGTGGTTCGGCACCGCGATGCTCTGCTACGTCACGCCGAAGGAGCACCTCGGCCTGCCGGACCGCGACGACGTCAAGGAAGGCGTGATCGCGTACAAGATCGCGGCGCACGCAGCGGACCTGGCGAAGGGCCACTCGGGCGCGCAGGCGTGGGACGACGCGTTGTCGGACGCGCGGTTCGAGTTCCGGTGGGAGGACCAGTTCGACCTCTCGCTCGACCCGGACCGGGCGCGCGAGTACCACGACGAGACGCTGCCCGCGGCGCCCGCGAAGACCGCGCACTTCTGCTCGATGTGCGGGCCGCACTTCTGCTCGATGCGGATCACGCAGGACGTGCGCCGCTACGCCGAGGAGCGCGGCGTGAGCGAGGACGAGGCGCTGACCGCGGGGATGAAGGAGAAGTCGGTCGAGTTCGTGGAGCTCGGCGCGTCGGTCTACGTGGACTAGTCGGTCTCGACGACGTCGGGCTCAGCGGGGTCGGCGGCCGCGCCCGCCTTCGGCTTGGACGGGCCGGCGGAGAGGAACGCCACGACGACGGCCGCCGCGAAGATGACGTACGTCAGCGCGGTGCGCTTGGACACGATCGTGAACGTGTCCGGCAGCAGGTCGGTGAGCAGGTCCCAGAACGACGCGTGGAACTCCCGCGCGGTGTTCGCGATCTGCGCGACGACCGAGCCGAAGACGCAGAGGACGACCGCGAGCAGCGCCGAGACCACCCGCGGCGTGAGGTCGGAACGCCGCGAGACCTCGCGGACGACGTAGCCGATGCCGAGGGCGAACACCACGGAGACGCCGACGTAGTCGCGCTTGAGGTACGCGTACAGCAGCGACCAGACGACGATGCCGACGAGCACGACGCCGAGGCCGGCGAGGGTGCCGAGCACGAGCCTGCTCCGCGGCGCGGCGACCGGCTCGGCGGCCGCGAACACGGTGTCGTCGGCCGCGACCGGCTCGGCGGCGGAGTCGGTGAGGTCGTCCGGGCGGTCGGTGTCCACGTTCGGCCCCTCTGGTCGGGAATCTGCCGGACGGAGCCTAGTGGACGCGCTGGGGGGACGTGCCTACCCGACGCGCTCGGCCGCGGTGAGGTCGATGACGCCGGGCGCGGCGGCGACGGTCACGGCGCGCTTGAACAGCACCCGCACCCACGTCTTCCCGAAGTGCTCGCCGGTCACCGTCATGCCCACGGCCTCCCAGCCGTCGGCACCGAGCCGGGTCAGCTCCGGGTCCTCACCCGAGCCGGCCGGCACCTCGGCCCAGCGGTACTCCCACATGCGTTCATTGGTACCCCATCCCCGGCCGCCTTCGATCGGCCGAACGGGTGAATGTCCTACGGTGTCGCCCATGCGGCGGCACGAGCGCTTCCTCGCCTACGGCGTCGGCGGCTGGGTCTTCGAGGTGCTGTTCACCGGCGCGAAGGGGCCGTTCCGCGACAAGGACTGGCGGCTCGCGAGCCACACGTACCTCTGGATGCTGCCGATCTACGGCTCGGCGGCGTACCTGTTCGAGCCGGCGCACGACGCGCTGCGCGCGCGGCCGTGGTGGCAGCGCGGGCTGGCGTACACGGCCGGCTGCTACGCCGTGGAGGCGGCGAGCGGCGAGGCGATCCGCCGCGCCACCGGCGAGGTGCCGTGGGACTACTCGCGGCCGCGCGGCACCCGGCCGGTCCCGGTGCACGTCCGCGGGCTGGTGCGCCCGGCGTACGCGCCGGTGTGGTTCGCCGTGGGCCTGGCGTTGGAACGCGTACACGACCGGCTGGTCCGCCGGTGACCGACCCGTTCGCGCCGCCGCCGGAGGGAGCCGTCGCCCCCGGCACCGCCTGGCCGGTCCCGCCGCGGCGTGGCCCGTGGACGCGCCGGGCCGCGGTGCCCGGCGTGCCGATCGCGACCGCGGCGCTCGCCCGCGCGGCGCTGGTCGCGTGGGCGGCGTTCGCGGTCGCGTTCCGCGCGCGGCGGCCGGAGGCGGGTGAGGTGCTCTCCGTGAGCCGCGCTAGGCGCTACGCTTCCGAACGCCGTTCGGTAACGCCCGCAGGAGGCTCCCGTGCCCGTGATCAACGTCCCCGACGAGTTCGTCGCGCTCACCGACGCCCTCCGCGACTTCGTCGCGCGCGAGGCGCGGCCGCTGGAGGACCAGCACGCGCAGGAGCTGCAGGAGACCGGCCACATCGCCGAGGCGACCGAGCTGCGGCGCGGCCTGCGCCGGAAGAGCGTGCAGGCCGGCTTCTACGGGCTGTTCATGCCGGAGGACGTCGGCGGCGGCGGGGTCGGCTACCTCGGCATGGCGCTGGCGTACGAGGCGGTCGCGTCGACCGGGTCGTACCTCGCGAACGGCGGCGGCCTGCTGCCGAACGTCGAGGGCCCGACGCCGGTGCTGCTCGACTGCAACGACGAGCAGCGCGAGCGATACCTGTTCCCGACGATGCGCGCCGAGCGCGAGGCGGCGTTCGCCCTCACCGAGCCGGAGGCGGGCTCGGACGCCACGAAGATCAAGACCCGCGCCGTGAAGAACGGCGACACGTACGTGGTCAACGGCCGCAAGCACTTCATCACGCACGGCGCCGAGGCCGACTACGTCCTGCTCTTCGCGGTCACCGACCCGGAGAAGGGCGCGCAGGGCGGCATCACCTGCTTCCTCGTCGACACCGACACCCCCGGCTTCACCGTCGCGCGCAAGCAGCAGACGATGTACGACAACCACCAGGCCGAGCTGGTCTTCGAGGACATGGCGGTGCCCGAGACGCAGATCCTCGGGCGCGAGGGCTACGGCTTCTACTCGGCCATGAAGTGGATCAACGGCGGCCGCATCCAGATCGCCGCGAACGCGGTCGGCGTCGCGCAGTACCTCTACGAGAAGATGCTCGACTACGCGAAGACGCGCGAGGCGTTCGGCAAGCCGATCGGCAAGAACCAGTACGTCCAGGGCCACATCGTGGACTCGCTGTGCGAGCTGGAGCAGGCGCGCTTCCTCGTCTACGCCGCCGCCGACGCGATCGACAACGGCGGCGACGGGCGGCTGTGGGCCGCGAAGGCGAAGTACGTGGCGAGCGAGATGGTCGGCCGCGTCGCGGACCGGGCGATCCAAGTCTACGGCGGCAACGGCTACATGACCGAGATGGGCATCGAGCGCTTCGCCCGCATGGTGCGCGCGATGCGGCTCTACGAGGGCACGTCCGAGATCCTCAAGACGAACGTCGCCAAGGGCATCGGCCTCTAGGCCGCAGTCGAGCGAGCCGCGCTCAGGCCGGCCGCGTCCACGTGACGCGGAACCGGCGCCGGCCCTCCTCGTCCACGTAGTCCTCGAACGACTCCGTGGTCAGGAGCTGCGCGACCGTCGACAGCTCGCGCTTGGCGAGCGGCCACGGCAGGTCGCCCTCGGGGTCGTCGTCGTCGCGGCCGCGCGCGATCAGCAGCAGCGTCCCGCCCGGCGCGACGAGCCCGGGCAGCGCGAGCAGCGCCTCCCGCCGCGGCTCCCCGCGCAGCACCTGCACCGTGTAGATCTCGACCACGAGGTCGAACGCCTGCGCCCACTCGGCGGGCGGGTGCAGCAGGTCCGCGCACACGTACTCGCACGACGACGACGGGTGCGCCGAGCGCGCCCACTCGACGGCCGACGACGACACGTCGAACGCCGTGACGTCGTAGCCGCGCCGGGCCAGCTCCTCCGCGTCGTCGCCGAGCCCGCAGCCGACGACGAGCGCGCGGCCGCCGTGGGCGGCGCGGGCGTCGAGCCAGGAGACGAGGTTCGGGTTCGGCTTGCCGTCCGCCCACGGCACCCGCGAGGCGTCACCGCCGGCGGAGGAGTAGAGGCGTTCGAGCCAGCCGGTCTCGTCGCCCGCCGCGTGCGACTCCTCCGCGAGCGACAGCGCGTACGCGTGCGGGTCGGTCACGGCAGCACCACCCCGTGCCGGCGGGCGACCACGACGGTCCGCTCCGGCAGCACCCGGAGCACCACCTCGTCGCAGACGGCGGCGGCGAGCCGCAGGTCGCCGAGCGGCGTGGCGAGCGCGGTGAACACGTCCGGCGCCGACGTCTCGACCTCCACCTCGATGCCGTCGTGCACGACGCGCGCGCGCAGCACGACCTTGTCCACCGGCCCGGTGCAGAGCTCGTTGATCGCGAGCAGCAGGTCGGGGACGGCGTCGCTGCGCACGCCACGCTCCCGCAGCCACTGCTCGGCGAGCTGGCGCGCGAGCCACAACGACCCGTCGCCCGACTCGAAGCGGTAGACGAGGACGTCCTCGTCCCTGAGGCTGGCGGTGGTCATACCTGACCCGTCACCCGGATCGACCACCCCGAAACTCCGCGGCGGGGTGAACCCTCACCGCGGCAGGAACGCGAGCACCAGCAGCGACCACGTCGCATGGACCACCGCGGGGGTCCACCAGCCGCCGCTGGCCCGCCGCGACAGCCCGCACGCGCCGCCGAGCGCGACGGCGGCGGCGGTCATGGCGACGTTGCCGGCGGGCAGGGTCGCGATCACGTGCGCGAGCGTCGTCGTGACGATCGGCAACGGCACCCGCTCGAACAGCGCGCCCCGGTAGTACAGCTCCTCGGCCACCCCCGCGACGACGGCCGAGAGCGCGACGGCGAGCGTGGAGCCCCGGTCCGCCCGCGCGAGCACCTCCTCGACGCCGTGGTCGAACGCCGGCACGAGCCGCACCACCGCACCCGCGACGAGGAAGAACAGGAACAGCAGCAGCCCGGTCAGCACCGGCGCGACGACCGGGTGGCGCCCCTTCCTGCGGTGCGCCGCGGGCATCCCGCCGGAGAGCACCGAGCCGAGCACGAGCACCGGCGCGAGGACGTACGCGAGCCGCACCGCGTCGCCGCCGGCGTACAGCCGCCCGGTCAGGATCGCGGCCGCGACGAGCGTGAGGAGCAGCACGAGGCCGTTCCGCCGGTTCTTGCGAGCCACGGCGCCGACCGTAGCCGACTACGCTTCCCGGCCGTGACCACCGCGAACGAGATCCCCGCCGTCGGCGCCCGCCAGCCCTGCCCCTGCGGCTCCGGCAAGCGTTACAAGGCCTGCCACGGCTCCGGCCGCGCCGACCGCGCGTTCGTCGCGCGGCCGTTCGCCGGGCGGCCGGACGAGCCGGAGTGGGTGATGCTCCGCGAGGTGGTGCCCGCCGCGACGGCGCCGCTGACGCTCACCGACGGGCGCACCGCCACGCTCGCGACCGTGCTGCCGCTCGCCTGGCCCGCGATGGTCCGCAACGACGGCCAGGTGTTCGTCGGGCTGCAGGTGCCCGGGCGGTCCGGCGACGTCTCGAAGGACATCGGCCACGCGCTCGCGATGGCGCTGGAGTCGCCGGCCGGCACCGCGATCACGACGCTCCAGCCGGGCGACGCGCCGCGGCTGCAGGACATGCTCGGCCCGGCGCCGATCCAGGTGACCGTGCACGACGGGTTCGACTTCTGGGTCGAGGGCGTCGAGGACCCCGACGGCGAGGTCGCCGCGTCGCTGGAACGCGCCAACGCGGCCGTGATCCCGACGAAGCGGCTCACCTCCGTCGAGGCCGCGTACTGGTGCCGGATGCGCGAGCGCTCGCACCTGCGGTGGGCGCTGCCGTTCGACGAGGAGCCGGCGCTCGACGCGCTCGCCCGGCTCGCCGCGGCGAAGGAGCTGAGCCTCGGCGAGGGCACCCGCTACGTCGGGTCGTTCCGCGCGCACGGCCTGCTCGTGCCGGTGTGGGACCTGCCGCACGAGATGGAGGCGGCCGACGTCGAGGCGCCCGCCGCCGCGCTGTGGGAGCGGGTCAACGCCGTGCTGGCCGAGCCGCGCGCGCTCTCCGACGACGAGCGCCGCGCCCGCAGCGGCCTGCTCTCCCGCCAGCTCACCCTGCGGTAGCACCGCCAGACCCTGGACGCGGTGCCGCCCGACCCGGGAGGATCGCCGCCGACACCCGAACGGGGAGGGCCCGTGCGCGACCAGCTCACCGCCGCGATCCAGCAGCGCAAGATCGTGACGTTCACCTACCAGGGCCACGAGCGCCGCGTGCAGCCCGCGGCGTACGGCGTCGGCAACCGCAAGGGCAAGGAGACGCTGCACGCGTACCAGGTCGGCGGCTCGTCGCAGCGGGGCGGCATCCCGCACTGGCGGAACTTCCACGTCGAGGCGATCCAGGGCCTCCAGGTGCTCGACGAGGTCTTCGGCCCGAACCCGCCCGGCTACTCCGAGCGGCCGTTCCCGCAGACCCAGGTCGCGCTCGCGCCGTCCCCCGCCGCGACCGCGGCGCCGGGCGCCCCGAGCGGCTCGGGCGGCTCCGGCAAGAAGGACGAGGTCATCCCCGGCGTGCCGATCAGCGGCGAGCAGGCGGCCAAGGCCGTCGAGGCCGCCGGCAAGGCGCTGGGCAAGCTCGGGAAGTGGTTCCGCAACCGTTGACGCGGGTGGCCCCCCGCCTGCTAGGTTGCGTCCCGTCGCGCCCGGGATGTGGCCGCTGAGACAAGCGGCTTCGGGACCAGCGTTCCGGCAGCCTCGCGCTGCGCGCGAGTCTCGGCCCCGGCCTCGCCGCCCCTTGGGTGGCTAGAGGCCGGGGCCCTTTGATGCCCACCCCGCCCCGGCAGGGGTCCCACAGGCAGGGGCGGCCGCGGCCCCGTCGTATCTCCCACTCATGCGCCTGCGCCCTGCCCTGCTGATCGCCGCCGTGCTCGCCGGCGTGCTCGCCGTACCGGCCACCGCCGTCGACTGGGTCGAGGAGCGGGCGTACGTCCCCACGAAGCACGGCGAGATGTTCGTCGACTTCGTGCGGCCGAAGACCGGGAAGGCGCCGGTGATCCTGCAGGTCACGCCGTACCGCTACCTCTACGGCGACGCCGACCCCTCGGCCAGCCGCTCCGGCTACTACCGCACCCGCTACCAGAAGCAGGGCTACGCCGTCGCGTACGCCGACCTGCTCGGCACCGGCCTGTCCGGCGGCTGCTGGGACTACGGCGGCCGGGCCGAGGCCGAGTCCGGCGCCGCGCTCGTCGAGTGGCTGGGCACCCGGCCGTGGAGCAACGGCCGCGTCGGCATGATCGGCACGTCGTACGACGGCGCCATCCAGCTCGAGATCGCCACGCTCGCGCCGAAGCACCTCGCCGCGATCGTGCCGCAGGAGCCGGTGTCGTCCTGGTACGAGTACAACTACCAGTCGGCCGTCACGCACAACTCCAACGACGACACCTCGGCCGCCGAGACCGGCTACCCCGTCGGCACGCCGGACCTGTTCGACCTGGTGCTCGGCACCACGCCGAACACCGACCCGTCGCACGTCTCGCCGCAGTCCCTCCAGGCCGCCGCGAACGACACCGCGTCCGGCTGCGGCGTCGCCGAGCACAACACCCGCGGCCACTACGTGCAGCCGGAGTACACGGACTTCTGGCGCGAGCGCGACTGGGCGCTGCGCGCCGGCAACGTGCGCGCCGCCGTGCTGTTCCAGCACGGCTGGCGGGACATGAACACCAAGCCGAACAACTTCACCCGCTTCTGGCTCGGGCTGCGCCGCTCCGTCGACGCCCGCGCGCTCGTCGGGCAGTGGGAGCACACCGACGTCTTCTCCGGTGGCACGTCGCTGGACATCGGCGTCGCGCCGGCCGAGTACCTCGACGCGTTCTTCGCCAAGCACCTCAAGGGCGCCCGCAACACCGGCCTCGAACGGATCCCGCGCGTGCTCTCCCAGGCGCAGGACAAGGAGTGGCGGGCCTCGCTGCCGCTGACCGCGCCGCAGACGGCGTTCAGCCTGGCCCACCCCGCGGCCGGCGTCGGCACGCTCGGCCGGAAGGGGACGGGCAACGGCACGTTCGTGAACTCCGGCGGCGAGAGCAGCAAGGCGTTCAAGAGCGACCCGACGACGCAGCGCGGGTTCACCGCGTACGCCACCGAGCCGTTCAAGAAGGACACCCGCCTCGCCGGGTCGGGCTCGGTGACGTTGCGGCTCACCTGCTCGCTGCCGCGCGGCCAGGTCGCGGCGACGCTGCTCGACCTCGGCCCCGAGTCCACGGCCGCCAAGGTGGTCACGCTCGGGCTGCTGGACCTGCGGTTCCGCGACTCGCTGGCCACGCCCAAGGACGTGCCGACGGGGACGCCGTTCCTCGCCACGGTGACGCTGAGACCACAGGACTACGTGGTCGCCGCCGGCCACCGGCTGGTGCTCGCGGTCGCCGGGTCGGACGTCGTCTGGGGCGTTCCGGACGCGGTGTCGGGCCAGCAGGTCGAGGTGCTCCCGGACTCCGTCCTGCGGCTGCCGCTGGTCTCGCCGAAGGCCCGGGGTAACTAGCCGCGAGTTCACCCGAACGTGTGAGTTGCGCTCCGGCGCAGTTGCGGTAATGTTCCTGTTGCTCGGGCGTCGCCGCGTCCCCCGTCGGCGACGCCCGGGCACTCTCTTTTTCCGGGGAGCCTTCCGCGCGTGTACGACGTCCTCGTCGTCGGCACCGGCCCCGCCGGGGCCTCCGCCGCCCACGCCGCCGCCTCGTCGGGCGCCCGCACCCTGATCGTCGACCGCGCCACGCCGCCGCGCTACAAGTGCTGCGGCGGCGGCCTGATCGGCCTGTCCTCCGCGCACGCGGGGATCGACCTCGCGCCGCTCACGCGCGACGCGGTGACCCGGATGACGTTCAGCAAGGAGGGCCGCCAGCGGTACACCCGCGCGGCCCGGGGCGGCCGCCCGATCTTCCGGCTGGTCATGCGCGCCGACTTCGACGCCGCGCTCGTCTCCCGGGCCGTCGCCGCGGGCGCGGCGCTGCGCACCGGGGTCGCGGTCCGTTCGCTCGCGCCGCTGCCCGGCGGCGGCACCGCCGTCACGCTCGCGTCCGGCGAGACCGTGGAGGCGCGGCACGTCGTGGGCGCGGACGGCACCGGCGGGCGGACCGGCGCCTACGTCGGCGTCCGGCTCGCGCAGGTCGACGTCGGGCTGGAGGGCGAGTTCCCGACGCCGCCGCGCGCCGCCGCGTACTGGCGGGGGCGCGTGCTCATCGACTGGGGCCCGGTGCCGGGGTCGTACGGCTGGGTCTTTCCGAAGGGCGACCTGCTCACCGTCGGCGTCATCGGGCCGCGCGAGTCGGGCGACGAGATGCGGGCGTACTACGCGGCGTTCGTCGGGCGGCTGGGGCTCGGCGAGCCGAGCACGTTCTCCGGGCACCTGACGCGCTGCCGTACGCCCGACTCGCCGCTGGTCCGCGACGGGGTGCTCGTGGCCGGAGACGCGGCCGGGCTGCTGGAGCCGTGGACCCGCGAGGGGATCTCGTACGCCCTGCGCTCCGGTCGCGCGGCCGGCCTCGCCGCGGCGGCGGGCGACCCGGCGGCGTACGAGCGCTACGTCGCCGCCGAGCTCGAGCCGGAGATGGCGGCCGGGCGGGCGTTCCTCGCGGCGTTCGCGGCGAACCGCCAGGTGTTCCACGGCTTCCTCGCGGCGTTCCCCGGGGGCTGGCGGCTCTTCAGCCGCCTCGTCGCCGGCGAGACCACGCTGGCCCGGCAGGTCGGCAAGCCGCACGTCCGCGCGGTGCTCCGCGCGGTCACCCGCTGACGTCGAGGACGACCTTCATCGCCTGCTTGGACTCGAACAGCCGGTAGCCCTCGGCCGCCTCCTCCAGCGGCATCCGGTGCGTGACGATCGCGGTCGGGTCGGCCCGGCCGTCCTGCACCGCGGCGAGCGCCGTGTCCCACCAGCCCTGCACGTTGCACGACCCGCCGAAGCGGAGCGTGACGTTGCGGGTGAACAGGTTCGCCAGCGGCAGCCCGAGCTCGAACTCCGTGTGCACGCCGATCACCGACACCGTGCCGCCGGCGCGCACGCAGTCGATCGCGGTCAGCAGCGCGGGCGGCATGCCGACGGTCTCGATCACCACGTCGGCCATCCCGCCGAGGGTGTCCTCGACGGCGACGCTGGGCGAGCGTTCGGCGCTGTTCACCGGGATCGCGCCGAGCCGCTCGGCCAGCTCGAGCCGCGAGGCCACCATGTCGATCGCGACCACCCGCTTCGCGCCCATCGAGCGGGCGGCCATCGCGGCGAACGTCCCCACCGGACCGGCGCCGACGACCACGACGTCGTCGCCCTCGCGCACCGGCGCGATGCCGGCGGCGTAGAAGCCGGTCGTCAGGATGTCGCCGGCGAACAGCGCCCGCTCCGGGTCGAGCCCGGCCGGCACCTTCTTGAGGTTGAGGTCGGCGTGCGGGATGCGGACGTACTCCGCCTGCGCGCCCGCGAGGTCGCCGACGAAGATGCCGTAGCCGAGCACGCCCAGGTCGTCGCAGAGGTTGTAGCGGCCGAGCCGGCACGGCCCGCAGGTCCCGCAGGCGATCTGGAACGACCCCACGACCTCGTCGCCCTCGGCGAACGCCGTCACCCCCGGCCCCGCCTTGACGACGGTGCCGACGTACTCGTGGCCGACCACGGTGCCCTCGAACACGCCGGGCACGCGGCCGTTGTAGAAGTGCAGGTCGCTGCCGCAGATCGCCGCCTTGGACACCCGCACGATCGCGTCGTCGTCGGCCACCAGCTCGGGCTCCGGCACGTCCTCGACCCGTACGTCCTGTTCGCCCCGGTACACGACTGCCTTCATGGCTCCGGACCGTAGCAGCCGGTTCACGGCGCGCCGCGGTGGGTACCAGGCGGGTGTCCGAGAGAAGGCGACCATGCTGATCTACCTGGCCCTGCTGTTCCCCGTGCTGATCCTCGTGGTCCTCCTCGGGATGGAACGCGTCGAGCAGCCGTTGCGGGTTGACGAGCTGGGGCTCGACCTGGAGTCGTTCCTCGACCAGGCGCGGCCCGAGGAGGTGGAGACGTTCGTCTCCGAGGGCTTCGGGCCGGCGCTGGACCGGTACTGGAAGCGGCGCGGCAAGCCCGTCGGCGCGGGCCGCTAGACCACCACTACGCTCCCGGGGCATGGACGTGCTCCGGTCGGCGCCGCTGTTCGCGGGACTGCCCGACGCGGCGTGGACGTCCCTCGCCTCCCGGCTGTCGTCGCGGGTGGTGGCGCGCGGCGAGGCGCTGTTCCGGGAGGGCGACGACGGCGACGAGCTGCACGTGATCGTCGACGGCAAGATGAAGATCACCCGGTCGTCGTCGGACGGCCGCGAGAACGCCATCGCGATCCTCGGCCCCGGCGACCTGCTCGGCGAGCTCGCCCTCTTCGACTCCCAGCGCCGCGGCGCCACGGCGACCGCCGTCAACGACACCACGCTCGCCTCGCTCTCCCGCCCCGACTTCCACGCCTGGCTCGCCGAGCACCCGTCGGTCTCGCTGGAGCTGCTGCGCGCGCTCGCCGCCCGGCTGCGGCAGACGAACGAGGCGATGGCCGACCTCGTCTTCACCGACGTGCCGGGACGCATCGCGAAGACGCTGCTCGGGCTCGGCGACCGCTTCGGCTCGCCGACCGGTGACGGCGGCGTCCGGGTCGCCCACGACCTCACGCAGGAGGAGCTGGCCCAGCTCGTCGGCGCGTCGCGGGAGACCGTGAACAAGGCGCTGTCCGACTTCGCGACGCGCGGCTGGATCAGGCTCGACGGCCGCGCGGTCGTGCTGCTCGACCGCGAACGCCTCGCCCGCCGCGCCCGCTAGGAACGCGCCGCCACCAGGTCGGCGAGCAGCTCCTCGGTGTGCGCGCGCTCCTGCGCCTGCTCCGTCGCCGACGCCGCGTTGAGCGCGGCGCGCAGCGCCCCCTCCGCCTCCTCGAGCGCACCCACCGCGCGCAGGGCGGAGCCGAGCGCGCGCAGCGCGAGCACGCGCGATCGGACGTCCTCCCCCGGCGTCGCCACCGCCCGCCGCGCCACGTCGACCGCCTCGGCCGCCCGGCCGCAGTCGAGCAGCGTGCCGGCGTAGTGCGCCAGCGCTTGGCGCATCGGGCAGAGGAACGTCGGCGGCTCGGTCGACTCGGCGATCTGCGCGAACACCCGCAGCGCCGAGTCGTAGTCGCCGCGCGCCCGGTCCACCAGCGCGAGCACCACCCGCGCGCCGACCTCCGCGTGCGCCGCGATGCCCATCTGCGCGCGCAGCGCGATCGCCGACCGCGCCGCCGCCTCCGCGCCCGCCAGGTCGCGCGCCCAGTACGACGTCCAGCCGAGCACCGCGTACGCGAGCATCAACGTCATCGGCTGCCGCGCCGACTCGGACAGCGCCACCGCGTCCCGCAACGTCGCGGTCGCCGCCGCCGTGTCGCCCGCGGCCTGCGCGGCCAGCGCGGAGCCGACGATCGCGATCGCGCGCCCCCACGTGTCACCGATCTCGGCGAACAGCGCCGTCGCCCGCGCGCTCTCCCGCTGCGCGTCCGACACCTGCCCGAGCTCGGCGGCGGACATCGACGCCATGACGAGCGACGCGGCCACGCCCCAGCGGTCGCCGAGCGACTCGCCGCGCGGGATCAGCTCGAGCGCCATCGCGCGGCACTCCGCGAGCCGGCCCTGCAGCAGCCGGACGAACGCCGCCGTCCCCACCGACCACGCGAGCCCGCCGGTGTCCTCGAACGCCGCGAACGTCTCCATCGCCCGCGCGAGCATCGCGTCGGCGCGGTCGTACTCGCCGCGCGTCGTGGCGTTCCACGCGAGGTGCTGGTACGCCCAGCCGACGCCGCGGGTGTCGCCGCACCGCTCGGCGAGCGCCAGCGCCTGCTCGAACCGCTCCTCCGCCTCGCGCAGCCGCCCGCCGTAGTAGTCGATGAGCCCGAGCTGGCGGGTCGCCTCGCCGGCCGCGCGGTCGTCGCCCGCCGACTCCAGCGCCGCGCCGAACGCCGCGACCGCCCCGGCCTCGTCGCCGCGCTTGCGGCGCACGTCGCCGAGCACGAGCAGCGCGCCGGGCGCCTCGGAGTCGCCGAGCAGGCGTTCGGCGTCGTCCAGCCGGTGCACGTTGGCCAGCGCCGTGGCGTAGGCGACGCGGGACCGTTCGTCCAGCTCGCCCAGCGCCTCGGCGCGCGCGAACACGTCGACCGCGTGCGAGTTCTGGTCCCGCGCGACGGCCCGGTGCCCGAGCCGGACCAGCGCCTCGAACGCCACCCAGCACGCCGACCACGCGGCGTCGTCCTCGGGCAGCCCCATCTCGGTGGCCAGCGCGACCGCCCGCTCGCCGTGCTGCGCGACGTACGCGTCGACCTCGGCCGGCGTGCCCGGCATCGAGGTGGCCGCCCAGCCCGCGACGAGCGCGTGCCGCCGCGCCCGGCCCGCCTTCGGGATGCCGGCGTACGCGACCTCGCGGGTCAGCGTGTGCGAGAAGACGTACCCGTCGCCCACGGGCCGCACGATGTCGCGCTCCACCAGGTCGGCCAGCCGCGCGGCGACCTCCGGCGACGACAGCGCCTCCACCGCGCCCCGGCGGAACTCCACGCCCGCCACCGCCGCGTCCCGCAACGCCTCCTTGGCGGCCGGGTCGAGGCCGTCGATGCGCGCGGCCAGCACCGCGTGCACGCCGGCCGGCAGCACGTCCGCGGGCAGCTCGCCGGCCAGCCGCCAGCCCTCGGCGTCGCGGCGCAGCACGCCGCGGTCGACCAGCAGGTGCAGCAGCTCGGCGAGGAAGAACGGGTTGCCCTCGGCCCGCGCGAGCAGCGCGCCGCGGGAGCGTTCGTCCAGCGCGGAGCCGCCGAGGTACGCGCGCAGCAGGCGTTCGGCCGCCGCGTCCTCCAGCGGCTGCACCGGCAGCACCGACGGGCTCGGCAGCGACCGCAGCCAGTCGCCGTGCTCCGGCGTCGCCAGGTCGCTGCGCGCGGTCGCGACGAGCAGCAGCGGCCCGTCGACCCGCGCCGCCGCGGCGGCCAGCAGCCCGCGCAGCCCCGGCCCCGACCAGTGCACGTCGTCGACCACGACGACGAGCGGGCCGCCGGCGGCGAGCCCGCGCAGCAGCCCGGTGATCGCGGCGTCGGCGTCGTTCGTGGTGTCGCCGGGGGTCGCGGTGGCGAGCGGCGAGAGGTTCTCGTCGGTGCCGAGCCCGAGCAGCGCGAGCAGCCGGTCGGCGAACAGCCCCTGCGCCCACGCGCCCTGCGCCGGGTGGTCGAGGCGGCTGACCGTGCGGCGGACCCGCTCGCGCGCGGTGTCCTCGTCGTCGGCGTCCTCGATGCCGCAGGCGTGGCGGACCAGGTCCACGACCGGCGCCAGGTCGCGGCCCTCGCCGAACGCCGTGCAGGACGCCCACAGCACGCGCGCGTCGGGCACCTCCCCGGCGAAGCGGGCCAGCTCCCGCGCGAGCCGCGTCTTGCCGACACCGGCGTCGCCCGTGACCAGCACCGCCGCGGGCGCGCCGGTGCCGGCCGCGTCCCGGAGCTTCGAGACCAGCAGCCCGAGCTCGGCCTCGCGGCCGACGAACGGCGCGTCGTCGCCGAGCCCGGTCCGCGACGCCGGGCGGGCGCGCAGGTCCAGCAGCTCGTACGCCGGCACCGGCTCGCGCTTCCCCTTCAGCCGCAACGGCGCCAGCGCGCGCCACGACGCGGCGTTCATCGTCGCGGCGGCCGTCGCGCGACCCGCGAGGATCGCGCCCGCGCCGGCCGCGTCGGACAGCCGGGACGCGGTGTTCACGGTGTCGCCGACGACCGTGTACGTCATCGCGCCGTGCAGCCCGGCCAGCACCTCGCCGGTGTTCAGCCCGACCCGTAGGCCGAGCCGCCGCCCCCCGCCGGACTCCTCCGCGACGAGCCGGCGCACCGCCTGCTGCATCCGCACCGCCGCGCGGACCGCGCGCTCGGCGTCGTCCTCGTGCGCGAGCGGCGCGCCGAAGACGGCCATGATGCCGTCGCCGGTGAGCTTGTCGACGTGGCCGCCGTACTCCTGCACCGCGCCGACCAGCGCGGCGAGCACCCGGTCGGTGACGACCTTGACGCGTTCCGGGTCGAGGTCCTCGGCCCACGCGGTGAACTCCGTCAGGTCGCCGAACAGCACGGTGACGACGCGGCGTTCGGACAGCTCGTCGTGGGTGTCGAGCGACAGCGGCGTGCCGCACGAGAAGCAGAACCGCGCGCCCGGCACCGTCGGCGTACCGCAGGCGGGGCAGGCGAGCGCGGTCACTCCGGCCCCGTCTCCGCCGTTCCCGCCGTCTCCGTGAGGTAGTCGAGCTGCGCGCGGACGCTCTGCTCCGCCGCCCCCCACAGCGCACGGTCCACGTCGGCGTACACCCGCTCGACCACCTCGCGCGGCGTGGCGGCGCCGGCGGCGACGGCGGCCGCGACCTCGCGGAGCCGTTCGGCGCGGTGCCTCACGTAGTACGCGATCACCTCGGCCGCGTCGTCCACCACCGGCCCGTGGCCCGGCAGCAGCCGGGTCGCGCCGGCGTCGGCGAGCCGGGCGAGCGAGTCGAGGTAGTCGCGCAGCCGGCCGTCCGGGTGCGCGACGACGGTGGTGCCGCGGCCGAGCACGTGGTCGCCGGTCAGCACCTCGCCCCGCTCGGGCAGCACGAAGCAGACGTGGTCGCTGCTGTGCCCCGGCGTCGCGAGAACGGTCACGACGAGATCGTCGACGGTCACGTGCTCGCCGTCACCGAGACCTTCGTCACCCAGCCGGTGGGTTGGGTCGACCGCGCGGACGGGTACGCCAAGCCGTTCGGCCAGCGTGCGCGCGCCGGCGCTGTGGTCGGGGTGGCCGTGGGTCAGCAGCACCAGCGCGACGTCGCCGGCCTCCTCCGCCACGCGGGCGAGGTGCGCCTCGTCGTCCGGGCCGGGGTCGACGACGATCGTGCGGCGCTCGCCGAGGATCCAGGTGTTCGTGCCGTCCAGCGTCATCGGCCCCGGGTTCGGGGCCAGCACGAGCCGCGGCTCGGTCACTCCGGGTACCCGGGGTCGCCGGGCAGCAGCAGCAGGACGTCGTCGCCGTCGACCACGATGCGCGGCAGCACCCGCTGCACGTCGCGCGCGGTGGCCGCGTCGAGCACCGCCGCAACCGTGTCGTACGCCGAGAGCTCGGCCAGCGTGAACACCGTCGGCGGCAGCATCCCGAGCTCGCCCTCGGCGTGCCGCCGCACCGCGTCCACCGGCCGTACCCACTCGCTGTGGTCGCTCTCGCCGCGGAAGTGCACCGGCTCCTGGCCCTCCGGCAGCGCCGCCACGAAGAACCGCGTGTCGAACCGCTTCGGCTCGATCTCCGGCGTCACCCAGTGCGCCCAGGGGCGCAGCAGGTCGGCGCGCAGCACGAGGCCGTTGCGGGCCAGCACCTCGGCCATGCTCGCGCTGCGGTCCAGCAACGCCGCCTGCTCGGCCGCCCACCGGTCCTTCTCCATCACGTCCACCGGCGAGGCGAGCAGCACGCCCGCCTCCTCGAACGTCTCGCGCACCGCCGCCGCGACCAGGCCGCGGGCGAGGCGCTCGTCGGCGGAGAGCGGGGCCGCCCACTCGCTCGCCGGCGGGCCCTGCCAGGCGATGTCCGCGTCGCCGTCGCGCGGATCCACCGACCCGCCGGGGAACACCCACATGCCGCCGGCGAACGCCATCGAGCCGAGCCGGCGGAGCAGGTACGCCTCCACGCCCGCCGTCCCGTCGCGGAGCAGCACCACCGTTGCCGCGTGCCGGGGCTCGGCCGGCGTGACGCCGCCGCTCGCCACCGCGCGCGCCCGTTCGTGCAGCTCGGGCGGGAGGCGCCGCAACGTGTCGCCGGTCATGGAGCGGATCGTACGTGGCGCCGTTAGGCTCGCTCCCATGGAGAGCCAGGCCCTGGCCGACCTCGTCCTCGCCGACCTGGAAGCCATCGTCGACCGGGCGCGCGTGGCCTACGTCGACCGAGTCCCGAAGATCCGCCGGCTCGACGCCGCGACCCTCGACCGGGTGCTCGAGGCGACGCGGCGGACGATGCGGGAGTTCTGCCGGTACTACCTCGAGGGCACGCTCGACGCCGAGGGCTGGCGGACGGTCCGCGACGCCACGATCGAACGCGCCGGGGAGACGTTCAGCCACGAGGAGATCCTCGAGATCGTGGACATCGCCAAGTCGATCGGCATGGACACCATCGAGCACCTCGCCGAGACGCACCCGCAGCTCAGCCCGGCCGAGCGGGCCAAGCTCACCAAGGCGCTCGACCGGTACGTCACCGAGCTCGGCGAGCAGGAGGACCGGCTGCGGCGGCTGTCGTCGCCGGACCGGCTCGACGCGATCCTGTCCGACCTCGAGGACGAAGGCGCGGACCTCGCGTGAGGCGCGTCCGCGGCCGCTGGGCCGCCGCCACCGTCGCGCTCGCGCTCGTCGCGTGCGGCGGCGGCGCGCCGGCCCCGCGCGCGACGCCCGCCCCGACCGCCACCGCCGCACCGACCACACCCCCGCCGGCGACCGCCGCCCCCACGCCGACCCAGGCGGGGCGGGTGCGGCCGATCACCATCGTGTTCGGCGGCGACGTCGACTTCGACCGGGCCGTGCGCCGCGCGATCGAGGAGGGCGGCGTCGACGCCCCGTGGGCCGGCATCGCGCCGACGTTGCGGGCGGCCGACCTCGCGTTCCTCAACCTCGAGTGCTCGATCTCCACGCGCGGGACGCCGGAGCAGAAGACGTACACGTTCCGCGGCGACCCGTCCGCGCTGGCCGGGGCCGTGCACGCCGGCGTCGACGTGTTCTCGCTGGCGAACAACCACACCCTGGACTACGGCCTCGACGGGTTCCACGACACGCTGCGGCACGTGCGCGAGGCCGGCATCAAGACGACCGGCGCCGGCCGCAACCTCGCCGAGGCGCGGGAGCCCGCGGTCTTCACCGTCGGCGGCCGCCGGGTGGCGTTCCTCGGCATCTCCGCGATCATCCCGGCGCCGAAGTGGAAGGCCACCGAGACGCGCCCGGGGATCGCGTACGCCGACGACGCGCAGATCACCGCCCAGGTCCGCGCCGCCCGCCGCGTCGCCGACATCGTGATCCCGTTCTTCCACTGGGGCATCGAGTACCAGCACCTGCCGAGCGCGGAGCAGAAGCGGGCCGCCCGCGCCGCGATCCGCGCCGGGGCGACGATGGTGATCGGCGGGCACACCCACGTGCTCCAGCCGGTGGAGACGTACGAGGGCCGGCTCGTCGCGTGGAGCATGTCCAACCTGGTGTTCCAGTCGCGGCCCGCCAGCGTGCACACCCAACTGCTGAAGGTGACGATCAACCCGGACGACTCGGTGTCGTGGGAGACCGAGCCGTACCTGATCAGCGGCGGCGTCCCCCGGCCTGAACGCGGCCGCGAGGTCCGGCGCGGGACGGTGCCGGCGCCGGCGTAGGGGCGGCCGCCGCGGCGGCCGGCGCCCGCGCGGCCCCGCCCGCGGCGCCGCCGCCGGGCCCGTTCCGTGAAGCCCGCACGGCCCCTTTTCCGCGTGGCGATCTTCACAGAACGGGAGGGAGGCGCCGCTACGACGACGGGCGCAGCTCGGAGAGCATCCCGACCAGCTCGCGGACCATCGGCCGGACGACCGGCAGCTTCGCGACGCCGATCAGCCGCTCGACCATCGGCACCGTCCGGTCGATGAGCGCGTACGTCCGCGCGCAGCCCTCCGACGAGTCGTGCACCCAGTACAGGATGATCCCCATCTCGTAGAGCCACAGGAGCTCCGGGAGGTCGGCCCGCAGGTCCTTGCCGACCCGCAGCGACGACCCGCCGACCACCTCCGCCATCAGGTCGACCGCGAGCTTGCGGAGGGGGGCCGACTCCGGAGAGAACGGGGACAGGGGACTCTCCGGGTCGGCCGCGCTGGTGAAGAGCTTGGTCGACAGCCGCCGGTACGGCATCGCGCTGTCGACCTTCGTGCGGAGCAGGACCCGCAGGCGTTCCTGGAAGTCCTTCGTGTGGTCGAGCGCGTCCCCGAGTGCCGCGAGGTGGTCGCGGTGGTTGCGCTCGTAGAAGGCCAGGATGAGCTGGTCCTTCGACGCGAAGTAGTAGTACGCGTTGCCGACCGCGACGTCCGCCGCCTGCGCGATCTGGCGCATGGTCGTCTCGCCGTACCCCTGCGTCCGGAACAGCTCGAGCGCGGCGTCGAGGATCCTCTCGCGCGTCTGCTCGCCCTTGCGTGTCTTGCTCGTCGTGGTCTCCATCAGGGGACCAAGCCTGCCAGGGTCTCCCGGTGCCGCGACACCCACAGCACGAACCGCTTCGCCGCGGGCAGCATCCCGGGCTGCGCGAAGCGCAACGCCATCGCCCGGTACTTGCGCAGCGCCCACAGCACCATCAGCCACCCGCGCTCGTCGTAGTACACCTCGCCCCCGTCGCCGACGACGGTGAGCTGGTTGCGGGTGGCCTCGTGGTCGATGTTCGGGAACGTCGTCCTCGCGGCCGGCGACCCGGCCGCGAGGAGGTAGACCGGCAGGTACTTCTCCTGGTCGTGGACCCACGCCGCCGCCTTGCAGCAGAGGTTGCACGTCGGGTCGTAGAGAACCGTGAGAGACCTCATGGCGTCCGTCCTAGGAGGCGCGGCGGCGGGTCGCGGGCGGGGTCGGCTCGACCGGGGCGAACGACGCCTCGGGCGCGGCGGCGGCGTACGCGAACGCGTTCGGCTCGACCGGCGGCGGCGCCATGCCGACGTGGGTCCGGGTGCGGAGCTTGTTGAACACGTACAGGTTGAAGAAGTGCATCCCGCCGAGGACGAGCAGCACGAGCCCGACCTTGCGGGACAGTGCCTCGATCGACTGGCCGGCGTCGCCGAGCGGGTCGTTCGTCTTCAACGCCAGCGTCACGTAGCCGAGGTTGACCAGGTAGAAGCCGACGACCAGCAGGTGGTTGACCGAGTCGGCGAGCGCCTCGTTCTCGTGGAACGCGTCCACGAGGAACGCCCTCCCGCTCTTGTGCAGCGTCCGCGCGACCCAGACCGTCAGGCCGATGGAGATCGCGAGGTAGACCAGGTAGGTCACGACCTTGATGTTCATGCCCCTGTCCCTTCGTTGTCTTGAACGTGTTCAAAACTGAGGGTAGGGGGAGGCGGGTCGGGGCGTCAAGGATTTTTTGAACGCGTTCTAGAACTCGAGCACGACGTCCACGACGGCCTCCGGGCGCATCTCCTGCACGAAGTGCCCGGCACCCTCGATCGTGGTGAACGTCGCGCGCCGCAGCCGCCGCGCCCACGCCTCGCCGACCGCCGCCGGGAAGATCGGGTCGCCGTCGGAGAACGCCACCGACACCGGCCCGTCCCACTCGTCCAGCGCCGCGCGCACCGCCGCCTGCTCGCGCGCGCCGGCGTCGCCGGCCGACGTCGGCACGAGCCGCGGGAACGCCAGCGCGCCGGCCTTGTACGACGCGTCGGGGAACGGCGCGTCGTAGCCGCGCACGACCTCGGGCGCGAGGCCGCCGCAGGCGGCGGACACGACGGCGCCGACGTCGAGGTCGGTCAGCGTGCGCGCGTAGTCGAGCCACGCCTTGAGCCCGGGCGGCGCGTCACGACCGCTGAACAGGCCGGTGTTGAGGACGACGAGCCGCGCGACGCGGGCGGCGTTCTCCATCGCCCAGCGCAGGCCGAGCGGGCCGCCCCAGTCCTGCACGACGAGGGTCACGTCGCGCAGGTCGAGCGCGGCCAGGTGGCCGGCGAGCGCGCGCGAGTGCGACTCGTACGAGTACCACTCCACGCCGACCGGCTTGTCGCTGCGGCCGAAGCCCGGCGCGTCCGGCACCACGACCCGGCGGCCGGCGCCGACCAGCCGCGGGATCACGTTGCGGTAGAGGAAGCCCCACGTCGGCTCGCCGTGCAGCAGCACGACGGGCGGGCCGGCGCCCTCGTCCACGCGCGCGAGGCGCAGCCCGTCGACGTCGGTGTACCGCGGCTCGTACGGCCAGTCCGGCAGGCCGTCGAACCGCGCGTCCGGCGTGCGCCGGACCTCGGTCACGAGACCTCGACGACGATCTCGACCTCGACGGGCGCGTTGAGCGGCAGCACCGCGACGCCGACGGCGGACCGGGCGTGGCGGCCCTGCTCGCCGAACACGTCGCCGAGCAGCTCGCTCGCGCCGTTGACCACGCCGGGCTGGCCGTAGAAGCCGGGCGCGCTCGCCACGAACCCGACGACCTTCACCACGCGCACCACGGCGTCCAGGTCTGCGACGGAGCCGACGGCGGCGAGGGCGTTGAGCGCGCAGGTGCGCGCCAGCTCCTTGGCGTCGTCGGCGGTCACGTCGGCGCCGACGAGCCCCTCGCGCAGCAGCTTCCCGCCGGCCATCGGGAGCTGCCCCGACGTCCAGACGAGCGAGCCGTTGCGGACGGCCGGCACGTACGCCGCCACCGGGGGGACGACGTCGGGCAGCGCGAGGCCCAGCTCGGCCAGGCGGTCAGCGACGCGGCTCACTGCTTCGGCCGCTTCAGGTACGCGACGAGCTGCTCGGCGCTGGGCCCGGGCACGACGGCGACGAGCTCGTAGCCCTCGTCGCCCCAGTTGTCGAGGATCTGCTTCGTCGCGTGGACGAGCAGCGGGACGGTGACGTACTCCCACTTCTGCATGGCGGCACCCTAACGGGCGCGCGGGACGCGTCAGCGACCGGGCGTCACGCAGCTCCGCGAGCCCGCGACGTACGTCCGCGTGGACGACGCCGTGTCGGTCTCGTCCGTCAGGCCGGCCCCGCCGACGTAGGCGCCGTAGCCGGCCGCGCCCGGCACGACCTTGGGCGAGTTGGTGCCGTAGTGGTGGCCCGTCGTGACCGCGAGCCCGGAGATGACGTTGCCGGCGGCGACGCCGAACGTCGCGGCCGGCGCGCTGATCCGCACCTCGCGCTTGGCGTGGTCGAGGACGACGCTCGCGCCGCCGAGGCCGGCGCCCTTGTCCTCGTCGCTCGCGGTGCCGACGTAGCCGTCCGGGCCGTACGTCGCCGCGAGGCGGTAGCGGTGCCCGTTCACGGTGAAGAGCACCGCGTACGCCCGACCGGTCGGCGCGTCGGTGTCGACCTCTCGCAGCGAGGCGGTGCGCACGACGGCGGTCAGGTGGCGCTTGTTCGACGCGACGTCCGCGCCGACGACGTCGAGGTCGGGGCTGACGTAGACGCTCGACGGGACCAGGTCCGTGCCGTGCGACTGGTCGCCCTTCGGGTCGACGACGAGGTGGCAGGCGACACCGGCCGCGGAGGCGGCGGGCGCGAGAACGGCGGCCGCGACGGCGGCGGCCGCGGCGGCGAGACGGGCGTCGGGCATCGGGGGCTCTTCCTCACGTGCAGCGGGCATCGTTGCGAGGGGAAAGAGCCCCTGGTGCCGGCGGAGGTTCGCTACGCGCTGCGCCGGCGCATCAGGCGGCGGCGCTGGAGCTCGTTCAGGCCGCCCCAGATGCCGTGCGGCTCGCCGGACGCGAGCGCCGCCTCCAGGCAGTCCTTCCGGACCGGGCACCGGTCGCAGAGGGCGCGGGCCGCGCGCTCGCGCAGCGCCCGCTCCTCCTTGCGTTCCAGGTGCGGCGGCGCGAAGAAGTGCTCGGCGTCGTCGCCGCGGCACAGCGCGGCCACCCGCCAGGTGGTGTCCTCGAACATGTACGTCACCCCCCGGGCCCCCGGGCATCGGTGGGGACCCACGTCGTTACGAGCGGCAAGGAGCGCGAGAGGTTCACTCGCTCCTTGCCCCTACAGACGCCGGAGGGGGGTCTCCGGTTGCCTACGCGGTCGGCGGGGTCGTTCGCGAACGCGTCGTCGCCGGCTTGGCGGGCGCTGCCGGCGCGGCGTTGGCCCCGGCCTGCTGGTCGAAGAACCGGAGCAGCTCGACCGGGAACGGCATGACCAGCGTGGAGTTCTTCTCCGCGGCCACCTCGACCACCGTCTGGAGCAGGCGGAGCTGCAGCGCGCCGGCGTCCTGCGACATCGCGACGGCCGCCTCGGCGAGCTTCTGCGACGCCTGGAGCTCGCCCTCGGCGCTGATGATGCGGGCGCGGCGTTCGCGCTCGGCCTCGGCCTGGCGGCTCATCGACCGCTTCATCGACTCGGGGAGCTGGACGTCCTTGACCTCGACCAGCTCGATCTTGACGCCCCAGGGCTCCTCGGTGAGCTGGTCGATGATGCCGCGGAGCTGGGCGTTGATCGACTCGCGGTCGCTCAGCAGCTCGTCCAGGTCGCTCTGGCCGATGACCGACCGCAACGACGTCTGCGCGACCTGGCTCGTCGCGAACAGGTAGTTCTGCACGTTGACGATCGCCTTGAGCGGGTCGACCACGCGGAAGTACACGACGGCGTCGACGCGCAGCGTGACGTTGTCCCTGGTGATGCCCTCCTGGGCGGGGACGCCGTGCGTCACGACCTGCATGTTGACCTTCACCATGCGGTCGATGACCGGGATGATCACGTGCAGGCCCGGGCCCTTGATGGCCTCGCGCCGTACCCGGCCCAGCCGGAAGACGATGCCCCGCTCGTACTCCTGCACGATCCGCAGGCCCATCGCCACGAGCACGAGCAGGATGACGACGAGCAGACCGACGCCGACGCCGAGACCTTGCATGTCCTAGTCCTCCCCACCTAGTGGCGCGACGTCGAGCACGAGCGCCTCCTCGTCCACACCGGTCACGCGGACGGGCGTGCCGGCCGCGACCGGACCATCCCACCCGGCGGCCCGCGCGCGCCAGAGGGCTCCCTCGACGAGCACGTGGCCCTGCGGGTTCAGCGTGCTGCGTACCTCGCCGCTGCGCCCGACCAGCGCCTGGCCGAGCTGGGCGGACTGGCCGCGCAGCGCGCGCAGCACCACCGTCATCACGATGCCGTAGAAGAGCAGGCAGCCGAGGACGCCGGTGGCGATCGCCCACAGCGCCGGCCGCAGCTCCGGGCCGTTGGTGCGGACCAGCCACCACGAGCCGAGGGCCGCCACGACCGCGCCGGCCCAGGTCGGCGGGCCGATCGCGTCGCGGCGCACGTCGAGCGCCATGCCGCCGATGCCGAGGAGCAGCAGGGCGAGGCCGATCGGGTTCGTCGGCATCGAGACGAGGCCGTACGCCGCGAGCAGCACGAGCAGGCCCCCGGCGTAGCCCGCCGGGCCGAAGCCCGGCTGGAACGCCTCGAACACGATCGCGCCGATCCCGGTCAGCAGCAGCAGGTAGACGAGCGTCGGGTTGCTGGCGAGCGCCTGGCGGACCGCCACGACCGGCCCGGGCTTGGCGAAGCGGACGTCGTCGTTGACCTGGTCGAGCGTGATCCTCCGGCCGTCGAACGTCTTGCCGTCCAGCGCCCGCAGCGCCTCGAAGAGCGTGCCCGCCTTGCCGTGCGCGATGCCGTTCGCGACGAGCGCGTCGGCGTCGAGGTCGGGCCCGGCGCGCAGCGCGGGCGGCAGGTCGCTCGACGCGGGCGCCGCGTCGTCGCCGCCGATGTCCGTCGGGTACGCGGGGCCGACCTTGGCGCCGGGCGCGACGAGCCGCAGGTCGCCGGCGTACCAGACGCGCGTCGCCGCGCCGGAGGCGTGCCGGCCGGTGGGGCCGACCCAGGTGGCGATCGGGACCTTGGACGTGGCGACGGCGTTCACGAGACGGTCGGCGTCGGTCTCGATCGTGCCCGAGGAGTTGAGGCGCAGGATGATCGCGGTGTCGCCGACGCGCTCGGAGCGGCGGATCTCGCCGACGAGGAAGTCGGCGTACGCGCTGTCGAACGCGCCGCCGATCTGCACGATCGAGATCTGCGAGCCCTTCGGCGGCTGCCCGGCCGCGGTGCCGGTGAGGAACGCCGCCGACCCGAGCAGGAGCAGCCACGCGAACGCGCGGCGGAACGTGGTCACGGTGTCGAGAGTCTACGGCCGCGCTCAGGCGGGTCGCGCGGCGGCCCGGCGGCCGCGCTCGGCGACGGTTACGCCTTCCGACGGCGGGCCGGCAGCAGGTCGAGCGTCTCCGTTCGCTTGCTGGTGGCGCGTGGCCGCTCCCGCATCTCGGACAGCTCGTAGACCTTCGCCTTGGACCGGGTCGCGAGGATCCACTCCGCGACCGGCAGCGCCGCGACGAGCAACATGAGCTGGCCCGGGTGCCGCACCGCGGACTCGAGCTCACCGAACTGGTGCCGCACCACGATGTCGTTGCCCGTCCAGATGAGGACAGCGGTCGACGAGCGCTTCGCGGCCTCCTTGTCGATGTACGCGCGAGCCTCGCGGATCCGTTGCAGTGGGCAGCCCGCGTCTCGCAGCGCCTTGATGGTCCGCGCCATCACGGCGTCCTCGACCGACCAGAGCCGCCGGTGGCGTGTCACGACGCGGAACGACAGCGACGGTGTCACGAGGTTCAGGCGGACCCAGTAGTCGAGCGTCGACTGCGCGACACCACAGAGCTGCAGCACCTGCCCAGTCGTCAGCCCCTGGACGGCGTCCCCCGTCTCTGCCACGGCACCAGATTAACACGAACGTGGTGTTCGATTTTTTCGGACATGGTGTTCGATGTATTTGACGAGGGAGCGTCTCGGCGCGACAGTGAACGCGTGCCGATGGGACCGCCCGGACTTGACATAGTTCAGAGGCTGGTGATTGGGTCCGCCGCGTGCTTCACCACGCGAGTACGTCTCTCAGGCGGCGATCCCGCCGGGACAGGCACGCGTAACCGCCGCACCGCGCTCGCCCAAGCGCCTGCGACGGAGGCACACCAGTCTTCTCCGTCCCTCCGGCGTCAAGCGCCGGCCGAAAGGTGGTTCCGGCATGGACGACCCCGTCTCCTCTGTCGACCTGGACGACCCGCCCGCGAAGCCCAGGCACGCGACGTCGTGGACGGTTCGGGCGCGTGTCGAAGTGCCGGACTCGTCGCAGTACGTGTGGCACCCCGCGGCGCTGGACCGGGTGGCCGCCCTGTTGCAGGGACGCGGTGCGGTGGTGGCCCACGGCCCCGGGGAGTTGGTGGTCTCGTTCGGGGTCGAAGGAGCGACCGCACGCGAGGCGCAGGACGAGGGCGCGGCGTGGGTGGACCGGGTGGCGCGGTTGCTCGGCCTGGAGGGCCGGGTGCAGATGGTCAGCGTGGTCAGCAACGCCGCGTTGCTGGCGGAGCTGGACGCGGTGCCGGAGTGCGCGGGGCTCGCTGAGACCGCGGCGATCCTCGGCGTGTCCAAGCAACGGGTGCACCAGTTGACCGCGCACCCGAACTTCCCCCGCCCGGTGTTCCGCCTTTCGGCGACCCCGGTGTGGCTGGCGGCGGACATCCGGCGGTTCGCCGCAGCCCGGGCAGCCAGGAGAGCGACAATTTCCACCACTTGACAGATGTTCAAGTAGCCGAGGATCCTCGCGCGAAAGCCGCATTCCCCGCGGCCCGAAGCGAGGTGGCGAGGTGGACCACGTCCCCCACGGCGAGCCGGACCGGCTCGGCGAGGTCCTGCTCGACCTGACCGAGCGCGGCGTCACGTTCGTCCACGACGCGTACGCGATCCGGCTCGTCATCGACGGCGTGCCGCGCGGCTTCATCCGGCACGTGGACGTTCGGGAGAACCCGGCTCAGGCCGCGGCGTCACTGCGGGACATCGCCAACCACTACCTTCCCGCCTACGCGGCGACGCCCGACCGCGCCGGCCCCGACGACGGCCCGGTGCGAGAGAGGTTCGTCTTCCGGTTCGACCCGTACGTCGACAGCGGCGGCACTCCGATCCCGATGAAGTGCGGCTGAGTCCGATGAAGTGCCCAACCCCCGACCTCCGGTCGGGGGTTCTTTTTTGTCCCTGCGAGGGTTCAAGGAGCCCAAGATGATCATCACGCTCGCCTCGATCGGTGGCGTCGTCGTCACGGCGACGGGTTACGCCGTCCGCCGGTACCGGAAGCGCGCGGCGGCGGCGCGCGCCCGTCCTGCCACCGCCGGCCCCGACGTCCGCGCCGCGGTGGAGACGATCTGGCTGGGCATCGTCGCCTTCCTCGGGCGGACGTTCGTCCGCCGTGCGGCGGACGAGGAGATCGCCGCGCTCCACCGCAAGAAGATCATGAAGCGCTACCTCGACGACGCCGCGGCACCCGCCGAGAGCACGAACGACCCGGAGCCGGGCCTCCCGGTCGGTGCGGACCGCTAGCTACGCGGGTCGCGCGGCGGCCCGGCGGGCCTTGTTGCCGCCCGCGGCCTTCGCCTCGTAGAGCGCGGCGTCGGCCAGGTCCATCAGGTCCGCGGCCTTCGCGTCGGTGCCGGAGAGGGCCGCGACGCCCGCCGAGAACGACACCCGCTTGCCGCGCAGCGCGCGGTTGGACGGGTGGGTCAGCGTCGCGCGCAGCCGGTCGACGACGTCGTACGCCACCTCGACCGCGAGGTCGACGAACACGATCCCGAACTCGTCGCCGCCCCACCGCCCCGCGACGTCGCCGCCGCGCAGGCCGTGGCGCAGCACGTCGGCGACCGCGACGAGGGCCGCGTCGCCGGCGGGGTGGCCGAGGGTGTCGTTCAGCGTCTTGAACCGGTCGAGGTCCAGCAGCACGAGGCTCACCGTCGCGCCGGTACGGCGGGCGCGGGCCGTCTCTCGGTCGAGCGCCTCGGTGAGGCCGCGGCGGTTCAGCAGGCCGGTGAGCGGGTCGGTGCGGGCGAGCGCGGCGAGCTCGTCGCGCAGCACCGACTCGCTGGCCGCGGCGAGCTGCCAGACGAGGACGTCCCACAGCCGGTCGCAGACGCGGTAGTCGTGGCCGGCGCCGACCAGCTCCTTGACGACGTCGAACCGGCACGACGACAGGTCGGCGAGGCGGTCGAGGCTCTTCACCTCGGTCAGCGCGGCGGGCAGCGGCGGGAGCGCCTCGCCGTCGTTCATGGCGGCGGCGGCGTTGAGCAGCCAGGCGCGGGCGGCGTCGCGCAGCGTGGCGGTCGACCCGGTGAGGTCGATCACCCGCGAACGGCGCCCAGTCACCGTTCGATCATGACGCGGAACGCCCGGCGCGTCTCGCCACGACACAGCCGCCGCCCGCCCCAACCGCCGCCGCCGCCCCGCCCGCCCCGCCCCGACCGACGCCGCGACCCGGTCGCGTTATCGGACATCCACGTGCGCGCCGCGCGACCGGGTCGCGTTTTCCGCCGGCGGCGGCCGGCGGGCTGGGGGGGCGGGGCGTGGGTACCCTCGGGAGGTGGCGTTCTTCCCGGGCATCCGGCTGCACGTCGTCACCGGGAAGGGGGGCACCGGCAAGACGACCGTCGCCGCCGCCATCGCCGTCGCGCTCTCCCGGGGCGGGCACCGGGTCCTGCTGGCGGAGGTCGAGGGGCGGCAGGGGCTGGCGCCGCTGTTCGGCAAGGGGCCGCTCCCGCACCGCGAGACGCAGGTCACCACCACCGAGGGCGGCGGCAGCGTGAGCGTGATGCCGGTCGACCCGGCGGTGGCGCTGATCGAGTACCTCGACCTCTTCTACCACCTGGGCCGGGCCGGCAAGCTGCTCGACCGGATGGGTGCCACGGACTTCGTCACGACGATCGCGCCGGGGCTGCGCGACGTGCTGCTCATCGGCAAGGTCAAGGAGGCGACGGTACGGCGCGCCGGCAGCGGCCGGTACTACGACGCCGTCGTGCTCGACGCCCCGCCCACCGGCCGGATCACGCGGTTCCTCGGCGCCACCGACGAGGTCGCGCAGATCGCCAAGGTCGGCCCGGTACGCGGCCAGTCGGAGCAGGTCATGGCGCTGCTGCGCGGCGACGAGACCGCGATCCACCTGGTGACGCTGCTCGAGGAGATGCCGGTCCAGGAGACGCTCGACGGCGTCACGCAGCTCCACGAGGCCGGCCTGCCGGTCGGCGCGATCCTGGTCAACAAGGTCCGCGAGGAGCACCTCGCCAAGGCCGACCTGACGAAGGCGGCGAACGGCCGCCTGGACCTCGACGCGGTCGGTGCCGACCTGGCCGGCGTGGGCCTCACCGAGCCGGGCCTGGCCAAGGTGCTCGCGGAGGAGGCGGCCGAGCACGCGCGCCGGGTGGCCCTGCAACGCACCGAGCGCGCGGACCTCGCGGCGCTCGGCCTGCCGATGGTGGAGCTGCCGCTCATCCCCGAGCCGGTCGACCTCGGCACGGTCGCGCGGCTGGCGGACCGGCTGGTGAAGCGGTGACGTTCGACCTCGACACCGTCGTGGACGGCAAGCGGATCGTCGTCTGCTGCGGCAGCGGCGGCGTCGGCAAGACGACCACCGCCGCGGCGATCGCGCTGCGCGCCGCCGAGCGCGGGCGGCGGGTCGTCGTCGTCACCATCGACCCGGCGAAGCGGCTCGCGCAGAGCCTCGGGCTGACCGAGCTCGACAACACCCCGCGCCCGGTCACCGGCACGGGCGGCACCGGGCTGCACGCGATGATGCTGGACATGAAGAGGACGTTCGACGACCTCGTCCTCACCCACGCCGACCCGGCGCGCGCGCGGCAGATCCTGGACAACCCGTTCTACGTGATGCTCTCGGCCAACCTGGCCGGCACGCAGGAGTACATGGCGATGGAGAAGCTCGGGCAGCTCCACGCCACCGGCGAGTGGGACCTGATCGTGGTCGACACGCCGCCGACCCGCAGCGCGCTGGACTTCCTCGACGCGCCGGACCGGATGACGCGGTTCCTCGACGGGCGGTTCCTGCGGCTGGTGCTGGCGCCGGCGAAGGTGGGCGGGCGGTTCGGGGCGCGGCTGATGAACGTCGGCCTGAACACGTTCACCGGTGTCATCACGAAGATCACCGGCGCCGAGCTGCTGCGCGACCTGCGCGACTTCTTCACGGCGTTCGAGACGATGTTCGGCGGGTTCCGGGACCGGGCGCAGCAGACGTACCGGCTGCTGCAGCACCGGGACACGGCGTTCGTCGTGGTCGCCTCCCCCGAGCCGGCGGCGCTGCGCGAGGCGGCGTACTTCGTCGAACGCCTCTCCGCCGAGCGGATGCCGCTCGCGGGCGTCGTCGTGAACCGGGTGCACCGCGTCAACGCCCCGCAGCTCACCGCCGCGCGGGCGCTCGGGGCGGCGGAGACGCTGGACGAGCGGAAGGCCAAGGGGCCGACGGCCGGGCTGCTACGGCTGCACGCGGACCGGGTGGCGCTGGCCGAGCAGGAGCGGCGGACGATCCGCGCGTTCGCGGCGGGGCGGGCGGACGTGCCGGTGGTCGAGGTGCCGGCGATGGCGACCGACGTGCACGACGTCGACGGCCTCCGGCGGGTGGCCGACGCGATGGTCGGCCGGACGGCGTAACCCGTCAGGTCCGGCTGTAGGCCCGCTCGTAGTCACTGCGCGCGGTCTCCAGCAGCGTCTTCCAGGACCGCACGTCGGGGCGGCGGCGCAGCAGGGCGCGGCGCTCGCGCTCCGTCATGCCGCCCCAGACGCCGAACTCGACGCGGTGGTCGAGCGCGTCGGCGAGGCACTCGGCCCGGACCGGGCAGCCCAGGCAGACCTGCTTGGCGCGGTTCTGCGCCGCTCCCTGCACGAACAGCTCGTCGGGGTCGTTGGTCCGACAAGCCGCGCGGGTCGTCCAGTCCATGTCCGGTCCTTCGGTTCGCGTCTCGGGTGGTCGAGCGATTTGGTCCGATATCGACCGTACGAACGTGGTCCCTGCGCGCCCATCCCCTCGTCGGACGGTTTCGGGTGGTTCCATCGGGTCATGGCGCCGAGGTGACATCGCGGCGACCCTCGTCTCCGGGGCGTGGGCGTCCGATACCCTCAGTCGACCTCCTATGACGACCTACACCCGCACTGCCCCAGGCAGCGCGCTGCATCGCGGCGCGCTCGTCCTGCTCGTCAGCATGCTCGCGGGGCTGCTCGTCGCGGGCGTGACGTTCCCGTTCGTGGGCGGCATCGGGCTGCTCGCGCGGGGGGCCGCCGACTCGTTCGACCAGCTCCCCGCGGAACTGCGCGAGGACCCGTTGCCGCAGCGCACGAAGATCCTCGCCGCCGACGGCTCGACGCTCGCGGACATCTACCTCAACGAGAACCGCATCCTCGCGTCGATCGACGACATGCCCGACCACCTGCTCTACGCGATCGTCGCGATCGAGGACTCGCGCTTCTACGAGCACGGCGGCGTCGACGTGCGCGGCCTCGTCCGGGCGTTCGTCCGGAACAGCCAGGCCGGCACGGTGACGCAGGGCGGGTCGACGATCACGCAGCAGTACGTGAAGAACCGGCTCATCGCCTCGGCCGACGACTCGGCCGGCCGCAAGGCGGCGATCGAGCGCTCGACGCAGCGCAAGATCCAGGAGGCGCGCTACGCGGTCGCGCTGGAACGCGTCTACACCAAGCGACAGATCCTCGAGAAGTACCTGAACATCTCGTACTTCGGCAACGGCGTGTACGGCGTCGGCACGGCCGCGCAGTACTACTTCCGCAAGCACGTCCGCCAGCTCACGCTGGACGAGGCGGCGCTGCTCGCCGGGCTCGTGCAGAACCCCGAGAAGTACAACCCGGTGAAGAGCCCGCAGAACGCGAAGGTGCGCCGCGACCTCGTGCTGCGGCGGATGGACGAGCTCGACCTCGTGCCGCAGCCGGACGTCGCGAAGGCGCTGGCGCGGCGGGTGCCGAAGATCGTGCCGCAGCAGCTCTCCGGCATCGAGGACAACAAGGTCGCGCCGGCGTTCCTCGACTACGTGCGGTCGTACTTCCTCAACGACGAGCGCTTCGGCGAGACGCTGGGCGAGCGCGCGACGCGGCTGTTCCAGGCCGGCCTCGTCATCCGCACGACGCTCGACCCCAAGGTGCAGAACGTCGCGCAGAAGACGTTGAACGACACCCTCCCGCTGGGCAGCGACCCCGCGTCGGCCGCGGTCGTCGTGAAGCCGGGCACCGGGCACGTCGTCGCGATGGCGGTGTCGAACCACGAGAAGGGCAGCGCCAAGGTCAACCTGGCGACGGCGCGCGCGTTCCAGCCGGGGTCGACGTTCAAGACGTTCACGCTCGCCGCCGCGATCGAGGCGGGGCTGCCGCTGCGGCTGCGCATCAGCTCGCCGGCGCGCTACAAGCCGGACTCCCGGGTCTGCGACACCCCGGCGGACGGGTTCTTCCGCAACGCCGGCGACAGCGAGGCCGGCAACTTCGACCTGCCGACCGCGACGTGGCTGTCGGTGAACACGTACTACCTCCAGCTCCAGCAGCGGGTCGGCCTCGACAAGGTCGCCGGCATGGCGCGCCGGATGGGCGTGCCGGTCGGCGACGTCGGCCGGCGCGAGTGCTCCCTGACGCTCGGCGCGCGGTCGGTGTCGCCGCTGGACATGGCGTCGGCGTACGCGACGCTGGCCGCGCAGGGGACGTACTGCAAGCCCACGCCGATCGTGTCGGTGCAGCAGCCGGGCCAGGAGCCGCTCGTCATCGAGCCCGAGTGCCACCAGGTGCTCGAACGCGACGTCGCCAACACCGTCACGTCCGTGCTGCGCGGCGTCATCGACGGCAAGCACCCGCACCGCACCGGCAAGGGCGCGTCCATCGGCCGCCCCGCGGCCGGCAAGACCGGCACGACGAACGGCCCCACGGCCGCGTGGTTCGACGGCTACACGCCGGACTTCGCGGCGGCGGTCTGGATGGGCTACCCGACGCGCCCGGCGAGCCACCCGCTGCGCAACATCCACGGCCGGCGGATCGTCTACGGCGGGTCGTTCCCGGCGTCGATGTGGCGCGCGATCATGCTGGCCGCGCACCAGGGCCTGCCGCCGACGGACTTCATCGCGCCGCCCGCGTCGACGGTGTTCGGCTCGACCGTGTCGGTGCCGGACCTGCGCGGGAACTCCGTCGAGAACGCCGAGGCGATCCTGCAGGACCTCGGCCTCAACTACGTCATCGCGACGGCGCCGGTGCACGCCGGCCCGATCCCGGCGGGCCTGATCGGCGCGACCTCCCCTGGCCCGGGCGCGGCCGTCTACAAGGGCACGACGATCGTGCTGTACCTCTCGGACGGGGTCGCGCCGGCGCCCCCGCCCTCGCCGTCGGCGACGGCCTCGCCGACGGCGTCACCCACCGCCTCGCCGTCGCCGCCCGCGACCTTGTCGCCGACGCCCAAGCCGTGCAACGGCAACACGCCGAAGTGCCAGACCCCCTCGCCCTCGCCGTCGCCGTCCGCGTCGGCGACGCCGTCGGGCGGCACCGGCGGCGGAACGGGCGGCGGCTAGCCGCTCAGCGCCTGCTTCACCGCCGCCGCGACCCGGCCGCCCTCGGCGCGGCCCGCGACGCGCGGCGTCACCAGCTTCATGACCGCGCCCATCTGCCGCGGCGACGTCGCCCCGGCGTCGGCGACGGCGGCCGCGACGAGCGCGGCCAGCTCCTCGTCGGAGAGCTGCTGGGGCAGGTACCCCTCGATCACCGCGCGCTCGGCGTCCTCGCGCTCGGCGAGCTCGGCGCGCCCCGCGTCGGCGTAGGCGGTCGCCGACTCGCGGCGCTTCTTCGCCTCGCGGGCCAGGACCTTGAGCACCTCGTCGTCGGCGAGCTCGCGCGCCTCGCCGCCGGAGACCTCCTCGTTCTTCACCGCGGTCAGCGCCATCCGCAACGTCGCCGTCCGCAGCTCGTCGCGCGCCTTCATCGCGGCCGTGAGGTCGCCCTGGAGCCGGTCCTTCAACTCGCTCATGGCGCCGATCCTGGCAGATAGTGGGACGTGTGATCCGTTCCCTGTCCGCCGTCGCCGTCGCGGGCGCCACCGGCCTCGCGTACGCGGGCGTCGTCGAGCGCAACGCGTTCGTGCTGCGCCGCTACGACGTCCCGGTGCTGCGCGCGGGCGAGGCGGCGGTGCGGGTGCTGCACGTCAGCGACGTGCACATGCTGGGGCGGCAGCGGCGCAAGCAGGAGTTCATCGCGTCGCTCGCGGCGGAGGAGCCGGACCTCGTCGTGACGACCGGCGACAACCTGGCCGGCGCCGACGGCGTCGACGGGATGCTGCGCGCGGTGGCGGCGTTCCGCGGGCTGCCCGGCGTGTTCGTGCTCGGGTCGAACGACTACTACGCGCCGCGGCCGAAGAACCCGTTCAAGTACTTCTGGAAGGACCACAAGCGGGTCGCCGGCGAGCCGCTGCCGTGGCGCGACCTCGTGGCCGGCTTCGCGGACCTGGGCTGGACCGACCTGACGAACGCCCGCACCCACGTGACCGTCGCCGGCCGCGCCGTCGAGGTGGCCGGCGTGGACGACCCGCACCTCAAGCGCGACCGGCTGTCGGTCGCCGACCCGCCGGCCGACACGGGAGCGGCGTTGCGGCTCGCGCTCGTGCACGCGCCGGAGCCGCGGGCGCTGGACCGCTTCGAACGCAGCGGGTTCGACCTGCTGCTGTGCGGCCACACGCACGGCGGGCAGCTCCGGCTGCCCGGCGTCGGCGCGCTCGTGACGAACTGCGGCATCGACCGCGCCCGGGCGCGCGGCCTGTCGCGGTACGGCCGGTCGTGGCTGCACGTGTCCGCCGGGCTGGGCACGAGCCCGTACGCGCCGGTGCGCTTCGCCTGCCGGCCGGAGGCGACGCTGCTCACGCTGACGCCCGTCTCCGGCACCGGCTAGACTGCACGACGCTGCATCGGGATGTAGCGCAGCTTGGTTAGCGCGCCACGTTCGGGACGTGGAGGCCGGGAGTTCAAATCTCCCCATCCCGACTCTCGCCAGGGCCGTCCTCTCCGGAGGGCGGCCCTGGCGCCGTTCCGGGCGCGGCCCGACGCGTCCCGGACATTCCGGGCGTACGCTCCGCGCCATGCTGGAGCAAGAGCCTGATCGCTGGATGGGCCTCCTCGCCGCCATCGGCGCGCTGCTGCCGTTCGCGCTGTGGTTCGCGCACGACAGGCTGGGCCGGCGGGCGCGCAACGTCGTCGCGGTGCTCGCCGCGCTGATGCTCGCCGGGGCGGCGGTCGGGGCGTTGAGCCGCACGTCGCTCGTCGCGTTCCTGGTCGGGGCCGGGCAGTACTTCCGCAGCGGCGACAGCGCGGACGGCCGGCACGTGCTCGACGTCGTGCTCGCGGTCGTCGGGCTCGGCGCCGGCTTGGTGCTGGCGCTCGCGCTGCGGCCGCGGCAGGAGGCCTCGACCCTCGCGGCCGGCACCCCCGAGACCGCGGTCGAGGACGAGCCGCCGGTCGAGGAGCAGCCGCCGATCACCGGCGACACCGAGGTCATCGGCGAGGACCCCAAGGCCGCCTACTGGTCCTCGCACGTGGTCGACGCGCCGGCGCGGCCGTTGCCGGCGCTGCCGTTCGACCGCGCGACCGCGACGTTCGCGGTCGTGATGCTGGGGCTGGCGCTGCCGCTGGCCGGCTACGACACCGGCGCGTTCTTCGGCCGGGCGCTCCACCTCTCCGCGGAGTCGGCGATCGCGCTGCTCCTCAACGGGCTGACGCTGGGGCTCGCGCTGCTGCTGCCCGCGCTCGCGCTGCGCGGGCGCAGCCTGCCGCTGGTCGCGTCCGGCTACCTGCTGGTCGCCGCCGGCGCCGGGCTGCGGACGGCGTTCGGCGACACCGTCTCCAACGAGCTGTGGTTCATGTTCGGCACCGGGCTCGCGGCCGGGCTGCTGCTGCCGGCGCTGCTGCGCCTGCTGACGCCCGCCCTCGCCGAGGACGCGGGCGCCGTGGCACTCGGCGTGCTGCTCGCGGTGCTGCTCGGCGTCACGCAGACCTGGCTGCAGATCGAGGGGTCGCGCAACAGCATCGAGGACGGGATCGGCGACGTGGACGTGGACCTCGACGTCGACAACGACGGCGGCGTCGTGATCCAGCCGTCGTTCCCGCTGCCGTCGTTCCCCGTGCCGACGTTCACGCTCCCGACGGAGTTCACGTTCCCGTCGGACTTCCCGAGCGACTTCCCGACGTTCACGTTCCCGCCGGGCTTCCCTACCGCTCCGCCAGCTCCGTAGCGACGAGCTCGGCGATCTGGGCGGTGTTCAGCGCGGCGCCCTTGCGCAGGTTGTCGCCGCACAGGAACAGGTCCAGCGCGCGCGGGTCGTCCAGCGCGCGGCGCACCCGGCCGACGTAGGTCGGGTCGGTGCCCACGACGTCCGCCGGCGTGGGGAACGTCATCGTCGCCGGGTCGTCGACCAGCTCGACGCCGGGCGCCGCGCGGAGCACCTCGTGCGCGCCCTCGACGGTGACCTCGTCCTCGAACGTCGCGTGCACCGCGAGCGAGTGCGTCGTCACGACGGGGACCCGGACGCACGTCGCGGAGACCCGGAGGGCGGGCAGGCCGAGGATCTTGCGCGACTCGTTGCGGACCTTCAGCTCCTCGCTCGTCCAGCCGTCCTCCTTGAGCGAGCCGGCCCAGGGGACGACGTTGAGCGCCAGCGCCGCCGGGAACGGCCCGGTGTCGCCCACCGCCTTCGCCACGTCGCCCGCGACGGTGCCGAGCGTGCGGTCGCCGGCCACCCTCTCGAGCTGGTCGTGCAGCGCGTCGATGCCCGCCTGCCCCGCGCCGGACGCGGCCTGGTACGACGCCACGACGAGCGACGCGAGCCGGTAGCGGCGGTGCAGCGCGCCGACCGCGACGATCATCGACAGCGTCGTGCAGTTGGGGTTGCTGACGATGCCCTTCGGCCGGTCCAGCGCGGCGGTGGCGTTGACCTCCGGCACGACGAGCGGGACGTCCGGGTCCATCCGGAACGCGCCGCTGTTGTCGACGGCGACGGCGCCGCGCTCGACCGCGACCGGGCACCACTGCGCGGACACCTCGTCCGGCACGTCGAACATCGCGATGTCCACGCCGTCGAACACCTCCGGCGCCAGCGCGACGACCTCGACCTCCTCCCCGCGCACGCGCAGCCGCTTGCCGGCGGAGCGGGGCGACGCGACGAGGCGGATCTCGCCGTAGACGTCGGGCCGGGTGGACAGCAGGTCGAGCATCACCGTGCCGACGGCGCCGGTCGCGCCGACGACGGCGAGCGTGGGCCTGGTCACGACGGGTTCCCCTGCGCCTCGGCGAGCGCCTCGGACAGCCCGAGCGTGTCGTCGCCGCCGACGACCGCGGGCGCGCCGTCGGTGTCGCCGAGCTCGAACGCGTCGTGCACCGCCCTCACCGCGGCCGGCACGTCGGTGTCGCGGCAGACGACCGAGATGCGGATCTCGGACGTGGAGATGATCTCGACGTTGACGCCCGCGTCGGCGAGCGCGCCGAAGAACGTCGCGGACACGCCGGGGTGGCTCTTCATGCCGGCGCCGACGAGCGACACCTTGCCGATGTGGTCGTCGCTGATGAGCGACTCGAAGCCGACCGCCGGCTGCACCTTGGTGAGCGCGTTCATCGAGGTGACCAGGTCGGTCTTCGGCAGGGTGAACGAGATGTCGGTCCGGCCGGTCGAGGCGGCGCTGATGTTCTGCACGATCATGTCGATGTTCACGCCGGCGTCGGCCAGCGCGCGGAAGATCGCGGCCGCCTCGCCCGGCTTGTCGGGGACGCCGACCACGGTGACCTTGGCCTCGCTGCGGTCGTGCGCGACGCCCGAGATGATCGCCTGCTCCATCTGCCCACCTTCGACGACCCACGTGCCCGGCGCGTGCGTGAACGACGACCTGACGTGGATGGGGATGTTCTGCCGCCTGCCGTACTCGACGCAGCGCAGCATGAGCACGCCGGCGCCGGATGCCGCCATCTCGAGCATGTCCTCGTACGAGATGCGTTCGAGCTTGCGCGCGTGCGGCACCAGGCGCGGGTCGGCCGTGTAGACGCCCTCGACGTCGGTGTAGATCTCGCAGACGTCGGCCCTGAGCGCGGCGGCCAGCGCGACGGCGGTCGTGTCGGAGCCGCCGCGGCCGAGCGTCGTGATGTCCTTCGACTCCACGCTCACACCCTGGAACCCGGCCACGATCACGATGTCGCCCTCGTCGAGCGCGGTACGGATGCGGCCGGGCGTGACGTCGATGATGCGCGCCTTGCCGTGCGTCGAGTCGGTGATGATGCCCGCCTGCGACCCGGTGAACGACCGCGCCTGGAACCCGAGGTTGGCGATCGCCATGGCGAGCAGCGCCATCGAGATGCGCTCGCCGCTGGTCAGCAGCATGTCCATCTCGCGGCCCGGCGGGAGCGGCGAGACCTGCTGGGCGAGCGCGATCAGCTCGTCGGTCGTGTCGCCCATCGCGGACACCACGACGACGACGTCGTTGCCGTCGCGCTTGGCCATCACGATGCGCTCGGCGACGCGCTTGATGCGCTCCGCGTCGCCGACGGACGAGCCGCCGTACTTCTGCACGACCAGTGCCACGCAGCCGAGTCTACGGGCGTGACAGCATGGTCACGTGCGCCGTCTCCCCGCCGTGCTCGTGCTGCTGCTCGCCATCGCCTGCACGGAGTCGAAGAAGCCGCCCGCGCCCACGGCCGACCCCGAGGCCGACGCCCGGGCGCGGCTGTCGGTGCTCGCGCAGGCGACGGCCGACGGCCGGTACGACGCGACGTACCGCTTCGTGCAGCGCCCCTCCAACGCCACGGGCACCATCCGCATCCGCCAAGCGCCGCCGCAGTACCGCATCGACGTCACGTCGAAGGGCACCGCGAGCTTCTTCGCGCTGGCGAACGGCGTCGTCTCCTGCACGATCAAGGCGAAGGGCACGTCGTGCTTCCTCGTCGCGCGACCGGGCGAGGAGGTGCCGCCGCTGTTCGACCCCGGCGTGCAGCGGCTGTTCCGCGACGCGGTCGAGGAGCTGGCGCGGCACCCCACGGAGTACCACGTGACGCTCGTGGAGCCGACGCCCGCCGCCACCGACTTCGCGCCGACGACGCCGCCGGTCACCACGCCGCCCGCCACCACGGCGCCGGCCGCCAGCGCGTCCGCCGCGCCGTTGCCGGTCGGCACCTGCTTCGTGGTCGACCGGGTCACGACCGCGTCGCCGTCGCCGGGCACGACCGCGGCGGGCTTCGAGAACGGCACGTACTGCTTCGCCGAGCAGGGCGTCGCCACGCGCATCGAGGTGGCGTCCGGCGTGCTGGAGCTGGTCCGGCTCGGCGGGGCGCCGGACCGCACGTGGTTCACGGTGCCGGCGAAGGTGCAGTCGCTGCCGACGCTGCCGCCGTCGCCGAAGCCGACCGCGACCCGCTAGACGTCGAGCAGCCGGCGGCCCTCGAACGCCCGGCCCAGCGTCACCTCGTCGGCGTACTCCAGGTCGCCGCCGACCGGTAGCCCGCTGGCCAGCCGCGTCACGCGCAGCCCCATCGGCTTCACCAGCCGGGCCAGGTAGGTGGCGGTCGCCTCGCCCTCGAGGTTCGGGTCGGTGGCGAGGATCAGCTCGGTCACCGCGCCGTCGGCGAGGCGTTGCATCAGCTCGCGGATGCGCAGGTCGTCCGGGCCGACGCCCTCGATCGGGCTGATCGCGCCGCCGAGCACGTGGTAGCGGCCCTTGAACTCCCGCGTCTTCTCGATCGCGACGACGTCCTTCGGCTCCTCGACCACACAGATGACCGACAGGTCGCGCCGCGGGTCGCGGCAGATGCGGCACTCCTCGGCCTCGGCGACGTTGCCGCAGGTCTTGCAGAAGCGGACCTTGTCCTTCACCTCGGTCAGCGCGTGGACGAGCCGCTTCACGTCCTCGGGGTCCTGCGCGAGCAGGTGGAACGCGATCCGCTGCGCGCCCTTCGGACCGACGCCGGGCAGCCGCCCGAGCTCGTCGATGAGGTCCTGGACCGGGCCCTCGTACAACGCTTACCCGAGGCCGGGGATCATGCCGCCGAGGCCGCCGGCGAGCGGGCCCATCTTGTCGGCCGCCATGTCCTGCGCCGCGCGGCTCGCGTCGCGCACCGCCGCCACGACCAGGTCGGTCAGCGTCTCGACGTCCTCGGGGTCCACGACGCTCGGGTCGATCGTCAACGACACCAGGTCGCCCGCGCCGGTGACGGTCGCCTTGACCATGCCGCCGCCCGCGCTGCCCTCGACGGTCGCGCTCGCCAGCTCCTCCTGCGCGGCCATCATCTGCTGCTGCATCTTCTGGGCCTGCTTCATGAGCTGCTGCATGTTCGGCGGGCCGCCGGGTCGCATCGCGTTCTCCTTCGTCGTGGTGGGAACGAGCGTACGCGTCAGTCCGGCTCGACCTGGCTGATCACGGTCGCGCCGAGGCCGCTGCGCAGCAACGCCATCGCCGGGTCCTCGCCCGTCCGGGCCGGTGCCGGCGCGTCGACCGGCGGCTCGTCGGGCGGGCCGTCGTCGCGCGGGTCGTACTCCGCCGCCGCCGCGGGCGCGGCGGGCGCGGCGTCGCCGCCGACGTCGACGCGGACGTTCCAGTCGACGCCGAGCACCTCGGCGAGCGCCTCGCGGAGCACGTCGGGGTTGGGGCTCTTCTCGAACTGCCGGGCCAGCGGCGAGTGCTGGAACCGCAGCGTGAGGTCGCGCCCGTCGAGCGCGGTCACCTGCGCGCTGTCGAGGAGCGCGCGGGTCGCCTTCTTCTTGCCGCTGACGGCGGCGAGGACCTGCTCCCACGCGCGGCGTACGGCGGCCGCGTCGAGCCCGCCGGCGGCGCGCGCCTCGGGGGCGGGCGGCGGCGCCTCGGCGCGCGGCTCCGCCCGCGGCTCCTCGCGCGGCGCGACGGGGGCGGGCGTCTCGGCGCGGGGGGCGGCCGGCGCGGGCGCGGAGGCCGGCGGCGGCACCGGCGCGGCGACCGTCTCCGGGCGCGGCGCGGCGGGCGCCCCTCCGGCGATGTCGAGGCGGCGTTCGAGCCGGTCCAGCCGGGCCAGCGCCGACGGCTCGTCGGCGCCCGCGCCGGGCAGCAGCACCCGGGCGCAGATCAGCTCGAGCACGAGCTTCGGCGACGTCGTGCCGCGCATCTCGGTCAGGCCGGCGTAGACCAGGTCGGCGGCCCGGGACAGCTCGGCCGCCCCGAACAGCGTCGCCTGGTGTCGCAGCCGCGGCAGCTCGTCCGGCGGCACGTCGACCAGGTCGCGCTCGGCCGCGTCCGGCGCGCGCTGCAGCACGATCAGGTCGCGCAGCCGGTCCAGCAGGTCGGAGGCGAACCGCCGCGGGTCGTGCCCGGCCTCGACCACGCGGTTGACGGTGTCGAACACCGCCGCCCCGTCCCCCGCCGCGAACGCGTCCACGACCTCGTCGAGCAACGCCGCGTCGGTCACGCCGAGCAGCGAGGCCGCGAGCCGGTACGTCACCCCGTCCGGCCCCGACCCGGCGATGAGCTGGTCGAGCACGGACAGCGCGTCGCGCACCGAGCCGCCGCCGGCCCGGACGACGAGCGGCACCGCGCGCGGGTCGATCGCGATGCCCTCGCGGTCGCAGATCGACTGCACGTGCGCGGACATGACGCGGGCCGGCACGAGGCGGAACGGGTAGTGGTGGGTCCGCGACTTGATCGTCCCGATGACCGCCTGCGGCTCGGTCGTCGCGAACACGAACTTCAGGAACTCCGGCGGCTCCTCGACGACCTTGAGCAGCGCGTTGAACCCGGCGGAGGAGACCATGTGGGCCTCGTCCACGATGTAGACCTTGAAGCGCGCCGACACCGGCGAGAAGAACGCCCGCTCGCGCAGGTCGCGCGCGTCGTCCACGCCGCCGTGCGAGGCGGCGTCGATCTCGACCACGTCGAGCGACGTGCCGTCGGTGATCGCCACGCACTGCTCGCACTCGCCGCACGGCTCGGGCGTGGGGCCGTTCACGCAGTTCAGCGAACGGGCCAGGATGCGCGCCGACGAGGTCTTCCCGCAGCCGCGGGGGCCGGAGAACAGGTACGCGTGGTGCACGCGGCCCGACGTCAGCGCCTGCCGCAGCGCGTCGGTCACGTGGTCCTGGCCGACGATCTCGGCGAACGTGGCCGGCCGGTAGCGGCGGTAGAGGGCGAGAGTCAACGCGGGCGTCCCGGGATGGAGGAGGGACCCCCCGCGCACCCGCCAGAGCCCGCTTACCCTTGCTGCCTTCCGGCCCTGGGGGAGTTCACGAGATGTGCGCCGCGCGGGGGGCTGCCGCCTAGTCTACGTGCCCGGAAAAAAAGTTCGAGAAGTTCTGCGTGTGCGCGGGGGGCTCGGACGACTACCGGGTGGAGCCGCCCTCACGGCTCCGGTCCGCGTAGCCCCCCATGCTCCCGCGGGCCATAGACCGCACGTCCCCCTCAGGTCGCAGCCCCGGTCCGGCACGCCCGAACCGGGGCTGCGGCTTGTGCCTCGGTCAGGGCGAGCGGAAGAGGTACGGCGCGTGGCGGACTCGTCACCGGCGCGGCGCGGCCGCGTTGAAGAACCGGGCGTCAGCAGCCGACATGCTCTCCGACGAGCCGGAACCGTTCGAGGCAGCGCACGACGACCTGGACGTGCGTTCCCGGCTCCGGCTTGCGGGTGACCGTGACGATCCCGGCGGAGGTAGGGACCCTGGCGATCTGGGACTTGGTGGCCGGTGCACGCACGGCGGCCGAGACGCGCCCACCCCGCGTGGGCTTCTCGGTACGCACCGTGGTAGCAGTAGACGGCGCGGACCGCCGCACCACCTCGGGGGAGACCTTCGTGACCTCGCTGACCATGGGCGCCACCGTCTGCACGGGCGCCTCCGGCGCGGTCGGCGCGAGCACGACCGGCGCCACCAGCGCCACGCCCGCGACCAGCGCCACCGACGAGGCGGCGGCCGGCTTGCGGACCGAGCGCGCGAGCGCGAGGGCGAACCCCGGCAGCGCGAGCCGCGCGGCGCGCAGCGTCAGCCGGGCCCGGTGCAGGTGGCTCTCCGCGGACCGGCGGGTCATCGCGAGCCGGTGCGCGGCGTCGTTGACCGAGCCGCCGTCGGCGACCACCCGCAGCACGGCCCGGGCCGGGGCGGAGAGCAGCGTGTCCGCCCGCTCGGACAGCCAGCGTGCCTCGGCCTCGTCGGCGACGCGTTCGGCCGGGTCGGCGTCGCTGACGTCGCAGCGGGAGGCGAGCTTGATGAGCTGGCGGCGGTTGCGCACGCGGCGGCGCAGCACGTCCGTCGCGCGGCGCTTCGCGATCGCGACCAGCCACGCCTCGACGTTCTCGACGTCGTCCACCCCGTCGGCGAACGCCTGGAGGAGCGCCTCCGAGGCGCAGTCCTCCGCGTCCTCACGCGAGCCGAGGACGCGTTCGCAGACGCGAACCATCGCTCCCCACGCAGCGAACAGCTCCGGGCCGTCAGGCTCCATCGGTCCTCCCGTCGCAGAGCTGGGCAGAGCGCGCGACCTGGACTGATTCGCCCCGCATCGCCCGATTCCTGCCGTACCACCCGCACACCCAGCAGAAGCACCGTTGATCAAGAAGGAGTACCCATGCTGCGCCGTCTGGTCCTCGCCCCCGCGGTGGCCGCCCTCGCCCTCGGGACCACGCTCACCCCCGCCGTCGCCGGCTGGAACCAGTACTGCGTCGAGTTCGAGCCCGGCGGCACCTACGACGTCCCCAACGTCGTGCCGGTGCTGCCGAAGGACGTCTGCATCGTGCTGCCCGTCGTCGGAGGCTGACCCGGCGCCCGGCGCGGCGGGCTATCCTTCCCGGCGGAGGATTCGCCTAGTTGGCCTAGGGCGCACGCTTGGAAAGCGTGTTGGGGGCAACCCCTCGCGAGTTCGAATCTCGCATCCTCCGCTCAGGACGAGTGGGCGGTGCCGTCGGTGCAGCGCACCGCCCACTCCTCGCGGGACCGCCACGTCACCGTGCACCGCGGGCTGCCGCCGGCCGCCTGCTCGTACGTCCGCGCGCACGCCTCGACCGCGGCCCGCGACGCGGCGGCCTCGGTGCAGTCCTCCAGCACCCCCCGGACGAACGGCCGCCGCGCGTCCTCCCGCGCCACGACCGTGCGCATCGGCGGCGCCGTGACCTCGACCGGCTCGTCGTAGCCGAACAGCTCGAACGTCGACGTCGTCGTCGTCACGAACGTCAGCGGCAGCGTGATCCGGCGGGGCAGCCCGTCGGCGTCGAGGAAGATCCGCCCCGGCACGTCGGGGCCGCCGTCGGTGTCGACCACCGCGGACGCGTCGAAGGTCACGGCGTACTCCACGACCGGGACGCCGCGGACCTCGGTGGTCCGGACGACGCGTTCCGAGCGGACGTGCGACGGCAGTCGCCGTACCAGCCCGACGAGGAACGGCGGGTCCGCCGGCCCGGTGTCGCGCACCCACGACTTGCCCGCGGGCAGCTCCTCGTCCGCCTCCGGCGCCCGGTACGTGACGCCGTCCACGACGCGCCGCGGCTCGCCCGGGCCGGTCAGCGGCTCCTCGAACTGCCGCGTGCCGTCCACCCGGAACGCGCCGTGCGTGCGCACGCCGTCGTCGCGGGTCTCCTCCCAGTGCACGGTCTCCCGCGCGAGCAGCGCCCGCGCCATCACGCGCACCGGCTCGCGTACCGGCGCCACCGGCGCCGCGGTGCCCGGCCGCAGGGCCAGCGCGACCGCCACGACCAGGACGGTGACCGAGGCCACGCCCGCGAACGCCTGCGCGCGGGCGGCGGCCCGCTGCCGCCCGGCGAGCCGGCGTACCGCGTCCACCCGGCCGGGCACCGCGGGCGCTTCGTCCGGGACGGCCTCCTTGAGCAGCGCGACCACGCGGTCGTCGTCGTACGTCACGGCCGTACCTCCTGCCCCGCCTGTTCCGCGAGCGCGGCGCGCAGCTTCGCCAGCCCGCGCGCGCACTGGCTCTTCACGGTGCCGACCGCGCACCCGGTCAGCCGGGCGACCTCGGCCTCGGAGCGGTCCTCGTAGTGCCGGAGCACGACGATCGCCCGCTGCTTCGCGGGCAGGTCGAGCAGCGCCCGGCGCAGCCGGTCGCGGTCGTCGCGCACCGCCACGTCGTCCGGCGCCGGCGCGTCGGGCAGCGCCCCGGTCGGCAGCTCCGCCTTCCACGCGCGGCGCCACCAGCTCGTGTGCGTGTTGACCATGACGCGGCGGACGTAGGAGTCGAGGCGCTCCCGCTCGTCGAGCCGCGGCCACGCCCGGTAGAGCTTCGCGAGCGACGTCTGCAGCAGGTCCTCCGCGTGCTGCCAGTCGCCGGTCAGCAGGTACGCGGTCCGCAGCAGGGCCGGCGAGCGCGCGACGACGAAGTCGCGGAACGCGTCCTCGTCGCGCATCGAGCCCCCTTTCGCCCGGTTCCCACGCGGCGGAGCGGCCGGAAGGTTGCATGGTCCCGCGCGGCGAAGGACTTCCCATGCGACTCCGCCTGCTCGCCCTCGGCGCCGCCCTGGCGTTGACTCCCGTCGTGGCTCCCGCCGAGGCGCACGCGCCGCCGTACCCCTGCGTCAGCGCCGTCGGCGGCGTGAACCTGCAGACCGGCACCGTGCTGGACATGCAGCGCGCGATGGCGGCCCGGCGGCTGACCAGCGAGCAGCTCGTCCGCGCGTACCTCGGCCGGATCGCCGCGTGGAACGCCTCCGCCGAGCTCAACGCGATCCGCGCGGTCAACCCGAACGCCCTCCGCGACGCCAAGGCGCTCGACGCCGAGCGGCGCCGCGGCAAGGTCCGCGGGCCGTTGCACGGCATCCCCGTGCTGCTCAAGGACAACGTCGGCACCACCGGCATCCCGACGACCGCCGGCTCGATCGCCCTCGCGGGGAACCTGCCGAAGAACGACGCCACGATCACCGCGCGGCTCAAGGCGGCCGGCGCGGTGATCCTCGGCAAGACGAACCTCTCGGAGTTCGCCAACTGGGTGGACCTGTCGATGCCGAACGGCTACTCCTCGCTCGGCGGTCAGGTCGTGAACCCGTACAACGGCGGCGACCCGAGCGGGTCGAGCAGCGGCTCCGGCGTGGCCGGGACGATGGCGTTCGCCGCGCTGACGATCGGCACCGAGACGTCCGGCTCGATCCTGTCGCCGAGCGACGCGAACGGCCTCGTCGGCGTGAAGCCCTCGATGGGCCTGGCGAGCCGCTACGGGATCATCCCGCTGGCGCCGTCGTTCGACGTGCCGGGGCCGATGGTCCGCACCGTCACCGACGCCGCCGCGATGCTCGGCGTGATCGCCGGCACCGACCCCAAGGACGCGGCGACCGCCGAGGCGCAGGTCCCGAAGGGCGGCTACCTGCCGCTGCTGAAGAAGGACGCGCTCAAGGGCGTGCGGCTCGGCGTGCCGTCGGCGGACAACCGGCCGAGCGGCGAGCGCGGCCAGGTGTTCGAGCGGGCCATCGCGGACCTGCAGAAGGCGGGCGCGACGATCGTCGAGAGCGACCTGCTCGGCAGCACCGCGCTGGGCTCGCTGGCCGAGCTGGGGCTGATCCCGAACGAGTTCAAGTGGAGCCTCAACGAGTACCTGGCGAACGAGGCCGGGCCGGCCGTGAAGACCCGCACCCTGTCGGCGATCATCGAGTACAACAAGCAGCACCCGGACAAGGTGAAGTACGGCCAGAGCCTGCTGGAGGCGTCCGACGCGACGCCCGGCCTCGGGCCGCTCGCGACCGCGTCGGCGGTCCCCGTGCAGGCGCAGGCGCAGGCCGCGATCGACTCGGCGCTCGCCGCCGACGACCTCGACGCGATCGTCGAGCTCGGGCCGTCCAACGCCAACGTCGGCGCGGCGGCCGGCTACCCGACGGTCATCGTCCCCGCGGGCGTGACCGGCGACGGCACGCTGCCGGTCGGGCTGGCGTTCACCGGGACGGCGTTCGCCGAGCCGCGCCTGCTGGCGTTCGCGTACGCGTACGAGCAGGCGTCGCGGCGGCGGGTGCCGCCGACGTACGTCAACGACGACCTGCGCCGCAACGGCTGCCGCTAGCCGCCGCTAGGACGGCCCACCTCCGCCAGCACGTCGGTCAGGTCGAGCACCGCGTCGGACGGCACGTCGCCGAGCGCGCGCCGCACGGCCGCCGTGAAGTCGCAGGCCGCGCCACGGGCGCGCGCCGCCTCGGCCCGCTCGGGCGGCAGTGCCGCCGCGATCGCGGCCGCGCGGCGTTCGTACTCCGCCATCTCCGATAGCGGCAGCCGTGCGCCGAGCCGGTCGCGCAGCGCCGCCGCGGCGGCGTACAGCTCCGCCGCCCGCTCCGGCTCCCCCTCGCCCAGCGCGACCATGGCGAGGTCGTCGAGGGAGTCCGTCGCGTCCCACTCGTCGCCGAGCGCCCACCACATCGCGAGCGCCCGCTCGGCGAGCGACTTGGCGCGCGGCAGGTCGCCGGTCGCGAGGTGCAGCCGGCCCAGGTTCATCAACGCCCGCGCGATGCCGATGCGGTCGCCGGTGCGCGCGAACGGCCGCAGGCTGGCGGCGTACAGCTCGGCCGCCCGGTCGAGGTGGTCCTGGACGTACGCGAACACCGCGAGGTTGTTCAGCGACCGCGCGACGAGGTCGTCGTCGCCGGTCTCCAGCGCCGCCTCGTACGCGCGCTGCGTCGCCGCCTCCGCGCCCGGCACGTCGCCGCGGTCGTACGCCACCGCGCCGCGCTCGCGGTAGGCACGGGCGAGACCGGCCGTGTCGCCGGACTCCGCCGCCTCGCGCTCGGCCTCGTCCAGCCGGGCGTACGCCGTCTCCACGTCGCCCCGCGTCCTGGCCAGCATCGCGCTCGCGACCAGGACGCGGGTGCGTTCGGAGACGCGGCGGCCGTCGGAGTGCGCGACCGCCGACTCCACCGCCTGCGTCGCCTCGGCGAACGCCGCCCGGGCGAGCCAGTACGGCGTCAGCCACGCGCACAGCGACACCTCGAGGTCGGCGTCGCCGGTCGCCGCGGCGTACGCCAGCGCGGCCCGGACGTTGGCCCGGTCGGCGTCGACGCGCAGGAACGCGCGCCGGCTCTCCGGGCCGATCAGCGCCTCGGCCACGTCGCGCACCAGCCCGGCGAAGTGCTCGGCGTGCGCCCGCTCGGCCTCGGCCCGCTCGCCGCTCTCGGCGAGGCGTTCGAGCGCGTACTCGCGCACGGTCTGCAGCATCGCGAACCGGGGCTCGGCCGTGCCGGTGTCGCGGTGCAGCAGGCTCTTCGCGACCAGCGACTCGACGCCGTCCGCGACGTCGATCGCCAGGCCGCCGGCGGCGTTCGCGATCGCCTCGGCGGCCTCGAAGCCGCAGCCGCCGTCGCACACCGCGAGCCGGCGGAACAGCGCCCGCTCCTCGCCGTCCAGCAGGTCGTAGTCCCAGTCGAGCGCGGCGCGCAGCGTCTGCTGCCGCTCGGGCAGGTCGCGCGCGCCGCCGGTCAGCAGCGCGAGGCGGCTGGTCAGCCGGGACAGCAGCGCGGCCGGCGTGAGCATCCGGGTCCGCGCGGCGGCCAGCTCGATCGCGAGCGGCAGCCCGTCGAGCCGGCGGCACACCTCGGCGATGCTCTCGGTCGCGGCGGCGTCGAGGTCCAGGCGCGGGTTGACCTGCTCGGCGCGGTCCACGAACAGCCGCACCGCCTCCTCGGTCGGCAGCGGCAGGATCTCGACGTCGTGCTCGCCGCGCAGCCGCAGCACCGCGCGGCTCGTCGCGAGCACGCGCAGCCCGGGGCAGGCGGCGAGCAGCTCGGACACCCGCGGCGCGGCGGCCAGCACGTGCTCGCAGTTGTCGAGGACGAGCAGCTCGCGGCGCTCGCGGAGGTGCTCGATGACCGCCTCCAACGGCGTGCGGTCCGGCGCCTCGCGGATGGCGAGGGCGTTGGCGATCGCCGCCACGACGAGGCCGGGGTCGCGGACGCCGCCGAGCCCGGCGAACGTCACGCCCTCCGGGAACGCCTCCCCCGCCCGCTCCGCGACCTCGATCGCCACGCGGCTCTTGCCGACGCCGCCGGGACCGGTGAGCGTGACCAGGCGGACGTCGGGGCGGGCGAGCAGGCCGAGGACGTTCGCCACCTCCGCCTCGCGGCCGACCATCGCGGTGAACGGCTGCGGCAGCCCGCGCGTCACGCGCAGGTGCTCGTGCGCGGGCGCGGCGGGCGCCGCGTCGGTGGTGGCGACCTCGAAGCGTTCGGTGAGCAGCAGCGCCAGGTCGTCGGCGACCAGCTCCTCCAGCTCCTCCGCCGTGGCGAACGGGCGGTACGACACCCGGTCGTCGTCGCGAACGCGGTCCAGCAGCTCGCGCAGCCGCGGCTCCCGGTCGGGCGCGGGCGCCTTGACGTACATGAGCTTCGGCCGGTCGCCGGAGAGCCGGTACTCGTCCTCCAGGCCGCTGATCTGCTCGTCCGGCGCGACCCAGCCGTAGCGCTGCCAGTAGATCCCGACGAACACGTCGCTCTGGTCGAGGTACGCGCGGTACAGCTCGCGCGGCGGGTGCGGCCGCGCGCCCGCCTCGAACATCACCGGCGCCAGCCGCAGCCGGGTCACCGCGCGGCGTACCGCCGCCCGTTCCTCGGCGAGCTCCTGCAGCGTGCTGCTGACGAACACCCGCAGCCGCTGGTCGGGCGTCCGGATGACCCGGCTCACCGCACCTCCGCGGCGATGCGGCGTTCGAGGTCGAGGTCCACCGTCGCGTCGTCGAGGTCGACCAGCCGCGGCGGCGCGAGCGCGAGCGCGGCGGCCGCGGCGTCGTCCCACGACGTGTTGCGGCCGCACTCCCACTCGCGGTCCGCGTCCTCGCCGAGCGCCGCGCGGACGGCACGGGCGTGGGCCGCGCGGTCGGCCTCGAGGTACGGCGCGGCCGGCGCCCCGAGCTGCTCGCGCAACGCCTCCGCCGCGCCGAGCAGCCGCGCCGCGAGCCGCGCCTCACCGGCCGCGAGGACGGCGGGCGCGAGGTGTTCGAGCGAGTCGGTCAGGTCCCAGCGGCTCGCCAGCCGGCGGTAGCGGGCCAGCGCGCGGAGCATCGCGTCGCGGGCGAGGTCGTGCTCGCCGAGGTGCTCGAGCGCGCCGCCGACGTTGTTCAGCAGCCGGGCCACGCTGAGCATGTCGCCGACCTCGCGCAGCACGGTGAGCGCGCGCGCGTACATCTCCAGGCTGCCGCGCAGGTCGCCGGACGCCTCGGTGGACAGCGCCAGGTTGTTGAGGCTCTGCGCCTCGCCGCGCCGGTCCCCCACCGCCTGGAACGCCGCGATCGCCCGGCGGAACCACTCCCGCGCCGTCTCGTGGTCGTCGCTCTCGCCCGCGACGATGCCGAGGTCCTTCAGCACGCGGGCGCGGCGGCGCAGGTCGCCGCGCTCCTCGTCGATCCGCAGCGCCTCCTCCAGGTGGGCGCGGGCGGTGTCGAAGTCGAGCCTGCTGCGCGCCAGGTGCGCGGCGCCGGCCAGCGCCTCCGCGCGCGCCTCGCTCACCGTGCCGGCGCTGCGTTGCAGCGCCTGGTCGAGCCACAGCGCGCCCTCCGCGAGGTGGCCGTGCATCTCCCACAACGGCGCCATCCCGGCGCACAGCCGCAGCACCGTCTCCGCGTCGCCGGCGTCACGGGCGTGCTGGAGCGCGGCGAGGACGTTGGGGCGCTCGGCCTCCAGCGCGTCGATCCACCGCACCTGCTCGGCGCCGAACGGCTGCGCGTCCTCGACGTAGCGCACGAGGTACGCCGCCAGGTCGCGCCGCGCCGCGTCGCACTCGCCGGCCTCGTCGAGCCGGTCGAGGGCGTACTCCCGGACCACTCCGAGCATCGTGAACCGCGGCTCGCCGCTGCCGCCGGCCTGCCGGATCAGGCTCTTGCCGACGAGGGAGGCGACGACGTCGAGCGCGTCGGCGCCGTTCGACAGCGCCTCGGCCATCTCCAGCGTGAAGCCGCCCGCGCACGCCCCCAGCCGCCGGAACAGCGCCTGCTCGTCCGGCGTCAGCAGCTCGTGGTCCCAGTCCAGCGTCGCGCGCAGCGTCTGGTGGCGTTCGGGCAGGTCGCGCGCGCCGCCGGTGAGGATCGTCAGGCTCTTGGTCAGCCGCTCGTTGAGCGTCGCCGGGGAGAAGACCCGGATGCGCGCGGCGGCCAGCTCGATCGCCAGCGGCACGCCGTCGAGACGGCGGCACACGTCGGCGAGCGCCCGTGCGTCGGCGTCGCCCGGCGTCCAGCCCGGCACGGTCGCGGCGGCCACGTCGAGGAACAGCCGCCCCGCGCCGGTCGCCCGCAGCGCGTCGAGCGTCGCCCCCTCGCCCGGCACGTCGAGCGGCGCGAGCGGGTACTCGTGCTCCGCGCGGACGTCGAGCACGGCCCGGCTGGTCACGAGGACGCGGACGTTGCGGCAGACGCGGAGCAGCGTCGTCAGCGCCGCGGCGGCACCGAGGATGCGCTCGCCGCCGTCGAGGACCACGAGCATCTCGCAGTCGCCGATCGCCGCCGCGATCGTCTCCTCGACCTCGCGCATCGGCTGCTCGCGGATGCCGAGGCTCTGCAGCACCGCGACCGGCGCCAGGTGCGGCTCGGCGACCTCGCTGAGGTTGGCCCAGGTGACCGTGCGGCCGGCCGCGGCCTCGCGTTCGGCCACCTCCAGCGCGACCCGGCTCTTGCCGATGCCGCCGGGGCCGCTGACCGTCACGATGCGCACGTCGGGGCGGTGGAGCAGGGCGGTGATGCGTTCGACGTCGGCGTCGCGACCCACCAGCGGCGTCGGCGCCACCGGCAGCGCCGCGGGCGCGATGCGGACCGGATCCGGCACCTCGTCCGCCGGCGCCGCCCGGCTCACCTCGAACACCTCGGTGAGCAGCACCGCCAGGTCGTCGGCGACGAGGTCTTCCAGCTCCTCGGCCGTCGTGAACGGCCGGTAGCTCGCCCGGTCGTCGTTGCGGACGCGGTCGAGCAGCTCCTTCAGCCGCGGCTCCCGGTCCGGCGCCGGCGCCTTCACGTAGATCAGCTTCGGCCGGTCGCCGGAGAGGCGGTACTCGTCCTCCAGGCCGGAGATCGTCTCGTCGGGCGCGACCCAGCCGTAGCGCTGCCAGTAGACGCCCACGAACACGTGGCTCTGGTCCAGGTAGGCGCGGTACAGCTCGCGCGGCGGGTGCGGCCGCGCCCCGGCCTCGAACATCACCGGCGCCAGCCGCAGGCGGGTGACCGCGCGGCGTACCGCGGCCCGTTCCTCGGCCAGCTCCTGCAGCGTGCTGCTGACGAACACCCGCAGCCGCTGGTCGGGCGTGCGGATCACCGGCCGCGCGCGCTGGCCGGGCACGGTCGGGGCGTCGTTCGTCGTCGCGGACACGGTGCTTCCGACGATAGGAAGCGGTGGCGCCCGCGTCCGCCGAATGCCGTTACGTCCGGGTTCGTCCGGCCGGTTGTCCACGAACCGCCTGCGCCGCAACGGATTCCGCTGCACCATCGACGTCATGCGCCGCCTGCTCACCCGCGTGCCGTCCGTTCTCGCCGCCGCCGCGGTCGCGGTGCCGCTCGTCGCCGGACCGGCGTGGGGGCCGAAGTACATCCTCGGCGCGTCCGCCTACGGCGACTGCCTGCGGGACCCGGACCGGGTCGAGCGGTTCGAGGGCACGCTGTCGGTGCGGTCGTTCTCCCGGGCCGGTGCCACGCTGCTCGTCACCGGGCTGCTGTCCGGCACGTGCGCGACCGACGCCGGCGAGGTGACCGCCGTGCTGCCGGAGGTCGTGGCGACGTTCCCGGTGCTGTCGGTGGACGCGTTCTGCACGCCGCCCGACGTCGGCGTGATGATCCGCCCCGGCGCGCAGGTGTCGGCGTACGACTCGAAGACCGGCGCCGCCACGCCGTTCGCCGTCGACCTCACGCGCGGCACCGTCATCGAGCGTTCGTGGACCACGGGCGACCCGGCGGGGCTGCGCGGCAAGCTCTGCGCGCTGGACCGCATCGCCGACCGGCGGCCGCTGGCGTCGCTCGCGCCGGTGCTGAACGCGTTCGTCCGCGTGTGACCTGCCTCGTCAGGGACTTCCGCGAGGAGGACCTCGACGCCGTCGCCGCCATGTGCGACGCGCGGCGGCAGGCGTACGCGGCGCACCAGCCGGTGTTCTGGCGGCCCGCTCCGGACGCGTCCTCCGTCGGGCGGTCGTTCCTCGCCGAGCAGGCGTCGCGCGACACCACGCTGGCCGCCGTGCACGAGTCGTCCGGGGTGGTGGACGGGTTCGTGCTCGCGTCGATCGTCGACGCGCCGCCGGTGTACGACCCGGGCGGGCGGACCTGTGGGATCGACGACTACGTCGTGCGCGAGCCGGCGCTGTGGGCGCACGCCGGGCCCGAGCTGCTCGGGTACGTCGCCCGGCTCGCCGCCGAGCGCGGCGCCGTGCAGTGCGTCGTCGTGACGAGCGCGCGCGACGAGCCGAAGCGGGCCATGCTGCGCGCCGCCGGCGCGAGCGTGGCGAGCGAGTGGTACGTCCTCGACGTCACCCGCGCGGCCGGGGCACAGCCGGGACCGTGATCGGCAGCGCGTGCTGGCAGGGTGCTGGCGCACGGGCCCGGGGCGGCGTGGCGCGGAAGCCCGGCGCGCCGCTGACCTGCGGCGATAGGTCACAAGCGTTGGCGGTGGAGGTGGGATTGAACAGGTTCAAATAGAACCGTACACCACCGCACGGGAGCGCACTAGATGGCCTCTGACCTGCGGTTTTGTAGTTTCGGCCTGTCGGCTGATGACGCCTCCGACGGCCCTGTTTCGAGCCGTTTGCTGGCAATCTGCTGGCAGCCAATCGAACCTCACCGGAACCTCACGAAACTTCACGGCCGCCGTGAGGTTCTCGTGAGGTTCCGGTGAAGTTGGCGGCGGACGGTCGCTGACATGAACGGCTCAGTGCGCCGGCGAGGGGCCGGCTGGGAGTACTACTACCGCGAGCTCAACCCTGGCACCGGCCGGTGGCGGCAGCGGTCCAAGGGCGGCTTCGCCTCGCGCCGCGAGGCCGAGACGGCGTTGCGCGCGGTCCTCACCACGATGGACAGCGGCAACTACGTCTCGCCCTCGTCCCTCTGCCTCGGCGACTACCTCGTACATCGGTGGCTGCCGTCGATCAAGACGACCATCCGCGCGAGCACCCACGCGAGTTACTCACGCATCGTGCGGCTGCACATCGTCCCGCGGCTCGGCGCGGTGAAGCTCCAGGCGCTCGACCCGATGATGCTCAACGAGTTCTATGCCGCGCTGCTGCGCGACGGCCGCGCGTTGGGTGAAGGCGGCCTCTCCGTTCGAACGGTGCGCTACGTCCACGCCGTGCTGCACCGCGCGCTCCGCGACGCGATGCGCTGGCAGTTGCTGACCCGCAACGTCACCGAGGCCGCGGACCCGCCGAAGGAGGGCACCGTCGCGCGCCCGATGATGCGGACCTGGTCGGCCGAGACTCTGCGGTCGTTCCTCGCGGCGTGCGAAGGCGACCGGAAGCACCCGGCCTGGCTGCTCCTGGCGAGCACCGGCATGCGCCGCGGCGAAGTGCTCGGCCTGTCGTGGGACGACGTGGACTTGGAGACGGCGCAGCTCGCGGTGCGTCGCACGCTCGTCGCCGTGGACATGGACGTCGCGTTCAGCGAGCCCAAGACCCAGCGGTCGCGCCGCGTCGTCGCGTTGGACGCCACGACCGTCGCCGCACTGCGCTCCTGGCGTCGCCGTCAGGCCGAGGACAAGTTGGCTCTTGGCCCGGCCTACAACGACCAGGGATTCGTGTTCACGCGCGCGGACGGCCGGCCGCACGACCCCAACGACTTCAGCCGCGAGTTCGACCGCCGCATCAAGCGGCTCGGGCTGCCGCGCATCCGCCTCCACGACCTGCGGCACACGTGGGCGACGCTGGCGCTACAGGCCGGCATCCACCCGAAGGTGGTGAGCGAGCGCCTCGGCCACAGCACCATCGCGATCACGTTGGACATCTACAGCCATGTGACGCCGACGCTCCAGCGCGAAGCCGCCGATGTGGTTGCGGCAACGATCTTCGGGACCGGGCACTAGTTTTACTACCGCGGCTGAAGGAGTTGCCTTTCGATGGACACAACCGATGCCGACTCTCCTGCCAGCCAGTTCTCAAGGCGGTCGGCTGGCTCGCTCGTTGCGACTATCGCCTGGCCTGACTCCATACGCGCGAGCATGAGCAGGAACGTTTTAAAGTCGCGCTCCTCCACTTCCTGCTGACGCGGTTCATCGAGCACCAATACGCCGAAGTGATTACCGCCTACCCGGCTTGCGGTCTGCATCAGCGACAGGAGGTACGCCCAACGCAATCGTACAATATCGCTCGCTGAACCTTGGAAAGCAATATCATACCCCGCGTGCGACGGCTTGCCCGATTGCTCAATTGCCATATTGTCGATCGTCAACGTTGTAAAATTCAGCGCTTGAAGCTCAGCTTTAAACTCCCCCTCCCATGCCTCGAATCTTCCGGCCGACTCCACGGGCACGGCGCTAAGCATCTCGCGACGCTGTCGCGCCGCGTCGTGCAGTTCAACGAGAACGCCGCGTAATTCGTCAACCATGATCGCTACTTGATCGGCCATACCGCGAAGAGCGGCCCTGCGTGCGTCGGTGGCGAGGCGCTCTTGAATCTGCGCAATGGATGGAAAGTTTGCGGGTGCAGTCAGGTCAGTTTGAAGCGCCTTGATTTGCGCGCGCAGCTCGTTAGCCCGCGCATCCAGCGCCGCTCGAAGTGCCGCGTGCCGCGCAAGGGCATCCTCAGCCTGGCGCTGCAACGAAGTCAGCGTGGCCAGTTGCTGCGTCAACAGGGTGACCGAGCCCTCGTAATCGAGCGCTTCCCCGTGAAGATGCTCGACTGCAACAAGTGATTGCTGACAAGTTGGACAGTTGTCACGCGCAACCGTCGCCTGAACCACCGGCGCTCCTAGTGCGACGAGCGTGCGGAGTTCTTGGTACCGGCGTCGTTCCTCCTTAACATGTTGCATGCGAGTGTGAAGCGTGCCGGCCTGCGTGCTCACCATATCGAAAGAGGACTCAACCGCGGTAATTTGCGAAGTCGTCTCGCGCAACTGCTCCTCCAGTCGTCTCAGTTGCTGTCGTTGTGCCTGGTCTGGTTGCGGAGTCGTTTCGGTATCGGTGGTGACCAATGGCGCGCCCGCAACGGCATCGAGTTCTCCGAGGACTTCGGCGAGGTCGGTCCATGTGCCGTCACGGAGAATAAGAATCCGGGCGTCGAGTGGACCCGGGCCGTCCTCGCGTCCTATCGGGGGATTTAAGGGCAGCCCTACAACGTCCGCCCCATGCAGGTGTGCGGCCGCAGCGATATCTGACAAGAGCCGGTCATAGCGTGAACGCAGTTCACGCTCCCGCGCCGAAACTCCCGTTACGGCGCGGACACGTGCTCCGTCAGTCAGACCGAGGATGAACTCTGCAGCGCGTGCAAGTGGATCCCGAACACGAAGATACGTTGGAAGGCGAGGAACCGTGCCGAACCATCCAGACTTCTGCTCAACCACGAAGAACGGTAGAAGAACCTCAAGATAGAGGGGGGCAACGTCGCTGTCGTACCTCGGAACCAGGGGGAGGTCCCACCCGAGGAAGTCGGCGAGAAACTTGTGGAACCCACGCTCGTCCTGCGCAGCGCCGGCGCGTCGAACGTAGAACGACTCGTGATCATGACCGCCCGTTGGCGCCGTGAGCTCAGCGCCGTGCGCAACGTTGACAAGTTGAACGAAGTCGTTGCCACTCGCGGCGCGAGCGTCACGTGTCACAGTGATGACATCGCCACTCGCGTTTTCGAGCTCCACGGCAACGCGCGACTGAAGTACTGCGGACGGGCCCTGCGGGAGATCGATCTCCTCAGTCATCGCACGCGTAAGGAGTCCGTGCTGACGGCCGGGTCCGAACGCGCCTTCGAGTCCCAACGCGTAAACGAGAGACTGAACGAGAAGTGACTTTCCTACACTGTTGTTCCCTTGCACGATAGATAAACGGGTAGACCCGAAGTTCATTCCGAATCCTGCCCGACCGGCGGAAGTCGTTACATCAAGATCGACGCTGCGGAAGCGGATCATTCGGACAACGCTCCAAGCGTTCGTAGCAATCCGCTCTCGGTTAGTTTCCCGAGCGACGTAAGGTACTCTTTCTCTGAACTGAGCACTGGTACCGCCCGTAACTCATCGACGAGACGTATTCCTAGGTCGGTTAGCACAACCTTCTGCGAAGTGTTGTAGCTCACGAGCCCCTCCGCTCGCGCAAGAGCCACGGTTGTCTGCAGCGCAGGATCGAGCCGCGCGGTCGCCGTGTCCATAGGCCGAGTGCCTGACAGCCACACCTTGAACTGAGCGCGGGTGCTCGGCGTCGTGACAGCCCAGTGGACGATGTGCAGGTGCGACAGCCTCGCGGAGTTCCCGCGGAACTGAGCCAGCACAAGGGCGAGGAGCGCCAGACGCCAGGGCGTGCGCGCTGCGACGGGAATGAACACGGGTCGCTCCCTAAAACGGACGCGCCCGTCCAGAAGTCCCGCGGTTGCGCCTTCAGGACTCGACGAAGTCAAGGGGGCACTCCTGTAGCCACATCGCCAACGCCATATCGGTCAGGTGTTCTGCATTTATGTCCGACAGGGACGGCACCGCTCCCACCCGCTCTCGGACGTACGCCCGAACAGCCTGGTACCGCTCGGGTGGCGGGAGGCCCCCGACTGCGCCAAGGATCAACTGACGGCGGGCGGTGTCTAGCACGTGACGCATGTGAGTCGCTACGTCAGGCACTCGATCCGACCATCGGTCCAGCAGGCTCATACCCTGGAGTTGCTCTTCGAGCAACGCGGCTCGGTGTGTCGCCCTCGCAGACGCGTCTGCGAGGGTCGGCAACCTCGTGAGCTTCTCGTCCATGACCTCGATCTGATCACTCCAGGCCTCGGTGAAATCGACGCCTCCCAAGACGTCATCGTCCGGCTCGCGAATGAGTGCATCCTCTGACTGAATCCGGCGCAATAATACCTGGTGTTCACCAAGGTACGTGCCGAGGTGGTGCACCGCCACCCGGAACGGGTTACTCGCGTAAGCGACACCGCTGCGGACAACCTCGTCCGCCTTCATGTTGCAGTACTGGATTACTGAACTATCTTCATGGTAAGGCGTGAGCAGGACCCAGGTGTTTATAACAACGTCACCGAGCAACGACTGCAGGGAGTCTCCACCTTCGATGAACTTCTTGATGTCGGTGCCGATCTTCTTCTTTTGAAGTGCGCCGCGCTTGGTTGGCGCAAGCGGCTCATTCTCAGCGGAGTAACACTGAAAGGCGACTCCGGAGGTCGTGTAGGCCTCCAGGCCATGATCACCGCCTGCAGCATCCGGCACATCAATGACGGCATGGACTCCATAGCGCTCGCGTACCAGCGCGAGCCCCCACCGCTCCCAGTCGTCGTGATCCCACGGCGTTACGGCCACTGGCAGATCATGGCCGCTCGCGCCCTCGTTGTGCTGCAACTCATTCGAAGTTTTCGGCACATCGCTGCAAGTCGGGTTTGCGGCTCACCTGCCGCGGGCCGCGCAGGGTGAGGGGCCGCCCCCCACGCGTCAAGACCGCTGCGCGCCGCTACGCGGCCGGCCTTCGGCCGGGTCTTGACCCGCGGGCCCCTGCGGCCCCTCCGGTCAGGTGAAGCGGGCAGGCCACGGCCTGCCCGCGAAGCGCGCGGCCCGCGGCGCTCTCAGCCGGTCTCGAAACGGCCGGCGCGAACTCTGAAATGTCGACTTACTGTGCCGTGCAGGGTGCCTCGCAGGGTCACCGAGGTTCGAGGCACCCTGCGAGTCACCCCTAAAAATCTTGAAGCCTCCGCCGCACCCCCGCTGACCTGCGGCTTTGCGTCGCGGGGGACTCGGTCAGGACAGAAGAGAGAGGGAGGGGGTCGGCGGGGGTGCGGCAGAGCCAGAGATCGAGAGAGCTATCGAAGTGTCCACAGGGGTCGGTAGGTGGGTTTCCACAGATTGAGCGGAGGGTCTTGCGGTGGGGATCGGCAGACGGTGAAGTTCAAGTATGTCCGAACATCGGTCAGTCGAGGGTGTCGAGCCGGGAGACGAGTTGGCTCGGCTTGACGTCGAGCGCGCGGGCGAGGCGAAGCACGACGGCGAGCGTTGGGTTGTGGCGGCCGGACTCCATCTCCGACAGGTACGTGACGCTGATCGCGGCCTGTTGCGCGACCGTCGCCTGCGTCAGCCCGCGGCGGTGACGAAGTTCGCGGACCCACACGCCGAACGCGCGGCGCATCGCCTGGTCCGCCTCGTCCTCCGGCACGGCCGAATCGTACGGACACCCATCCCCGGCCGGCGCACCCGGCGCGGCCGCGACCCACGGGAGAACCAATGACGCAGACGATCGTCGACGAGAGCAACCGCACGTTCCTTGTCCTGCGAGTCGCCGCGGCTCGGGACGAGTCGCCAGGAGCGGACGAGAGCGGCACCCGGTGGTGCGCCCACGTCTGCGACCCAGCGAGCCCGCTCGCGGGCCTCTATGCCTTCGCGGACACGCTTGCCGAGGCGAGGGACGCGGTTGCCGTGTTGGCGTGGACGGCGGTGCTCGCGGGCGAGCTGCTGCCGTTCGGCTTCTCCGCGTTCGACCTGGCCGGCATCCACATCGCCGTCACCACCAGCACCGCCTACGACGCGGCCTGGCTCAACGCAGCCGTCGCCAACGATGCCGCATGACGGCCGTCGCGGAGCAGGCGTGCGCGCCGCACATCACCAGCGGGCATGACGTCGAGCCGTACTCGTCGTGGGTGCAGCGCGCACGGTGCGTCGGGGCAGTCGGCGATGTTCGGCGACGAGAGCCGCGCCGACGAGGCCGCGGCGATGTGCCGCCGATGCCCGGTGCTGCGGCAGTGCCGATCGTGGGCGCTGCGCAACGCAGTGGACGGCGTGGCAGGCGGCATGACCGCCGACGAGCGCACCGCGTGGCGCAGGGAGAACGGCGTCGCGGAGCCGACGCTGACGGCTGAGGACTTCATCCCGACCGAGGTCGTCAGCCTCGATCACAAGTGGGGTCGCGGACGGTCGGAGGCGATCCTTCGCGCCGTGAAGCAGTGGACTGACGACGGCGAGACAGCGCGGCAGATCGGCTACCGACTCGGCGTCACAAGGCGAACCGTGAACAGACTCCGCGCCACCTGTCGAGAGCGCGCAGTGACGTGATCGCGCCAACTTCATGCTGGCAATCTGCTGGCAAACGGGGGTCAGGGCACCTACGCGGCACCCTGGACATGGCCTCTGACCTGCGCTTATGGTCAGAAGCGTTGGCGGTGGAGGTGGGATTTGAACCCACGGAGGGCGTGAACCCTCACACGCTTTCGAGGCGTGCGCCATCGGCCACTAGGCGACTCCACCGCCGGGGAGCCTACCGGACCGCGGCGTCCGCCGTCAGGCGGGCATTCCGCGGTGCGGCCCGAAGAACGACCGCAGCACCGTGCCGCACTCCTCGCCGAGCACGCCCGGTACGACCTCCGGCCGGTGGTTGAGGCGGGGGTCCCGAACGACGTCCCACAGCGACCCCACGGCGCCGGCCTTGGGGTCGGCGGCGCCGTAGACGAGGCGGGAGACGCGGGCGAGGACGGCGGCGCCGGCGCACATGGTGCACGGCTCCAACGTCACCACCAGCGAGCAGTCCGACAGCCGCCACGAGCCCAGCACGAGCGCGGCTTCGCGCAGCGCGAGCACCTCGGCGTGGGCGGTGGGGTCGGCGCGCAGCTCGCGTTCGTTGTGGCCGCGGCCGATGACCTCGCCGGTCGGCGAGACGACGCAGGCGCCGATGGGGACGTCGCCGTGGTCGAGCGCGAGCCGCGCCTCGGCCAGCGCGACCCGCATGGCCTCGACGTCGGCCGACCGGCCGCCGCCGTACGCCACGAGCCTCAGCCCTCGCGGATCTCGTCGAGCGCGTCGACGCAGCCGGCCTTCTCGCAGATGGCCGTGACGATGTCGGCGGGCAGCATGCCCTCGGTCTGGCAGAGCTCGACGAGCGTCTCGGCGGAGACGCCGTAGGAGGCCACGATGTCCGCGTCGCCGGCGACCTCGGCGTCGGGGCGGGTGCCCTCGTCGTCGTCGTCCTCGGCGTCGGCCTCCTCGGGCGCGGTGACGTCCTCCATGATCAACGCCGCCAGGTTGGAGGTGCCGACGGCGCGGTCGTCGGAGATGAACGTCCGCGGGTCGCTGTCGCCGTCGACCCGGACGATCGCCAGGTACTCGTCGTCCTCCTCGAGGAAGAACAGCGCGGTCCCGCCGTCTGCCGAGTCGCGCAACGACTCCACCAGCGAGTCGAGGTCCTCGACGTTGTCCATGTCGACCTCTCGCGCGCTCCAGCCGTCGGAGAGCTGGACGAGGGCGGCGGCGAAGTACGGCACCTGAACGCTCCGTCTGTGGCGGTCGGGAAAGCGCGATCGTAGAGCGTAACGGCCCTAGGAGGTTTCTGCGAAACGCGTTTCCGCAGGTCAGGGCGTGGGTTCTGAGCCCTGTTGGGTGTGCGTTACCCCGTGTTCGGTGCCGGGCTACCCCATCGGGCTAGGTGAACAGGTCGCCGATGGTGACGCCGAGCGCGACGGCGATGCGGTGGATGAGGTCGATGGTCGCGGCGCGTCTGCCGCCTTCGATCTCGGCGAGGTAGCCGCGTCCCATCGCTGCTTCCTCCGCGAGGCGTTCCTGCGTCCAGCCGCGTTCGCGGCGCAGTTCCCGTACCCGGTCTCCGAACGCGCGGCGGTGGGCGAGCTCTTCGTAGGTGCGCCCGTTCCCCGTCTGCTTCACAGGTGGACGCTCCCCGCGACCACCTCGCCCGTCTGTACGCTATGTCAGACACTTCGGCGGGAACGGGGAGAGGCGCATGAGGCACACGACGACACTCGCGGCGGTCGTGCTGGCGGCCTTGGCGGGCTGCGGCGGCGCCGATCCCGCCCCGTCCCCGGCACCTGCCGCGTCGGTGTCGGCGACGCAGGCGCCGTGGCTCGCCGCCGTGCATGCGGGCGACGCGGGCCCGGACTACGCCGCCGCCGACGACGGGTCGCTGACCGACCTCGCGGACGCGGCGTGCGAGCTGCTCGACGCGGGCGGCGACCCGATGGGCGAGATGCTCAAGAACTACCCGGGCGAGCCGACCGACGCCGCGGCGGGGCACATCGGCGCGTTCCTCGGTCTCGCGGTGGCGGGCCGCTGCCCCGACCACACCGCCGACCTGTAGCCGACTAGCAACTGCGGCGCGCACCGCGCGGGGACCCTGGCACGAATCCCCGACGCGAGGTGGTGGTGCGCCCCCGCAGCCCCCGAACATGAGGAAGGCGCCGAACTTGCCGGTTCGGCGCCTCCACCACATCTGACGTCACGCGGCCCGCGACAAGGTTTCGCGTGACAACCACTGCAGGGCGGTTCGTGCTGCACGTGCACGCTACCGCGCGCAGTCGCCGCGACAGCAACAGTTGCGACGTGCCGCGATCCCGCCTTGCCCCAAGCAGGGAGAGACGCGATGCACGAAGTCCAGTACGGCACGACCCTTGTCGTGTCGGCGACGCACGTGAAGGTGGTGGGCGGTCCGGTCCGCGACGTGGCCGGACGGCTGTCGCCGGGCACCCGCCTGCTCGTCGCCGCCCAGAAAATGTCACACCCCCTCCGTAGGTTGTGACCTACAGAAGAAGTGACCCCGGCGCTGCGCTAACAGCCCGGGGTCTGGACCAAGGAGTTGGAGCTCCGTGGCCGTCTCGACGGTAGCACCGCGCCGTGATGCTGCGCTGGTGGCTGCGCTGCTCGACCAGCCGGAGGTGGCGCGGCTCGTGGCCGACCTTGAGGACGCCCGCTGGACGGGGCGGCGCGGCTACGGCAGCCGCACGCTGCTCGGCGCGGCGCTGGTGAAGTCGCTGTACGCGATCCCCACGTGGTCGCGGACGTGCCGCCTCATCGCCGACCACGCCGGGCTGCGGGACGCGCTCGGCGGGACACCGTCGCAGGACGCCTGCTACCGCTTCGCGAAGCGGCTGCGCGCCGACGGGGAGCCGCTGGCGCACTGCCTCGACACCCTCGTCGCGGGCCTCGCCGACCTGCTGCCCGGCTACGGCACCGACCTCGCCGTCGACGGGTCGGACATGCCCGCGTGGGCGAACGGGCAGCGGTACGCCAGCAGGGGCGGGCGGCTGCGGGAACGGTTCTCCGACCCGGACGCGTCGTGGGGGCACCGTTCGTCGATCTCAACCCGTTCCGGTGGCGGCTTCTACGGCTTCAAGCTCCACGCCGCGGTGTGCGCCCGCACCGGGCTGCCTGTGGCGTGGGAGACCGACACGGCGCGCGGCGCCGAGACGGTCCACGTCGCGCGGCTGCTCGACCAGGCGGCGCGGCGCGGCGTCGAACCGGAGACGGTGGCGCTCGACAAGGGCTACGACCACGAGACGGTGCACCGCGCGATCGCCGCTGCGGGTGTCCTGCCGGTCATTCCGCTGCGCGCCACCCCCGACGTCAAGCGCGGCGAGCACCTCCCGCCGACGTGCGGGCACGGGGAGTGGACGTTCGCCGGGGCGGAGACCGCGCGCGGCGCGACGAAGTGGCGTTGCCCCGCAGGCGAGTGCACCCCCGGCTCGGTGCGGCTCCCCGCCTCGCGGCTGCACCCGCTAATCCCCCGCACCACGGCGCGCTTCAAGTGCCTCTACAAGGGACGCGGCGCCGTCGAGAGGGAGTTCGGCCGGCTCAAGCACGAGTGGGGACTCGGCCCGCTGCGCGTCCGCGGCCTCGACCGCGCCGCCCTCCACGTCGACCTCACGATCCTGGCGCGCCTCGCCACCGCACTCGCCGCCGCCCGCGCCGTCCCCGCCGCCGCGTAGCCGACACCCTGCCGCCCGACCAACACCCTGTTAGCCCGACGGCTAAAGCCGTCCACCCCCCTGGCAACGACCGCGACAGCCCGCTAACCCGCGCCCGGACACGCGGCACAACCGTCGAAGATCACCCCGACACGCACCCACGACACCCGTTTCGCAGAAGAAAACGCCGAAGCCTCCTAGTGGAACACCGGCTCGACCACGCGGTCGTACGCGTCGGCGAAGCCGAGCCGCTTGGCGAGCAGCAGCAGCGTCTCGTCGGCGTACGCGTCGAGGTCGGACAGCAACGCCCCGAGCTCCATCTCGTCAAGCCCGAGGTCGGCGAAGATCGACAGGTCGCCGGCCGGCCAGACGTCCTCCAGGTCCTCGTCGCCGGGCCGGTCGAGGCCGAGGTGGTCCACGACCTGGGCGGCGAGGTCCCACGCGACGGCGGCGGTGACGTCGGACAGCAGCACCCGCGGCTCCTGGCCGACGAGCCGCACGGCCACGAAGAACTCGTCGGCGACGTTCACCAGCCCGATGACGCCCCCGTCGCCGGGCACCTGCTGGCGCAGCGCGGCGAGCAGGCCCTCGAAGTCGTCCACGAGGCGCTCCGGCAGCAGCGCAGCCTCCCAGACACCCTCGACGCGCGAGACCACGACGGCGAAGTCGGCCACGGCACTCCCTCCTGGCCCCATCGTGTCAGAACGCACGCCCGCGTGGGGACCCGGTGCCGGAACCTAGGGCGCGACCTCTTCGGGGTCGGGCGCGGGCTCGGGCGACGTCGGCGCGCCGGGGGTGCCGCGCAGCGACTGCGCGGCGCTGATGCCCGCGACCGTGCCCTTCGCCGCCGCGACCTGGATGAGCTGCATGCCGGGCGTGAGGTCGCCGCAGGCGTAGACGCCGGGAACGGTCGTCTCGCCGTTCTCGTCCACGACGACGCAGCCCTCGCCGGTGGTGTCCACGCCGAGCGCGGCCGCGAGCGCGTTGCGCGGGTGGTGCGCGACGGTGAAGAACGCGAGCTCGCACGGCACGAGCCCCAGCCGGCGCAGCGCCAGGCCGTTCAGCGAGCCGCGGGCGCCGACGAACCGCTCGGCGACGTCCTCGACCACGCGCACGCCGTACGACTCCAGCGTCTCGCGCTCGGAGTCGTCGCCGGGGAACCGCCGCCCGTCGGTGACGATGACGACCGACGCGGCCCAGTCGAGCAGCGTCACGGCGAACGCGGACACGTGGGCGTTCCAGCCGAGGACGACGACGTTGCGGTCCTGCGCCTCGTAGCCATCGCAGGACGGGCAGTGGAACACGCTCGCGCCGTAGTGCTCGAAGAACCCGTCCACCTCGGGGAACGCGTCCTCCACGCCGGTCGCGAGCACGAGCCGCAGGCAGGAGTACGGCACGTCGCCGACCTCGACGACGAACTCGTCGCCCACCCGCGACGCGGCGGTGACCCGGCCCGAGCGGCGGGTGACCCACGGGTACGTCGCGAGCTGCTCGCGGCCGGCCCGCAGCAGCTCGGCGGGCGAGGCGGGGTCGCGGGTGAAGTAGCCGTGCGACCGCTCGACCCAGCGGTTGCGCTGCTCGCCGGCGTCGACCAGCAACGTCCGGCGGCGGTACCGGCCGAGCCACGTCGCCGCGGCGATCCCCGCGGGCCCCCCGCCGACGACGACGGCGTCGTACTGCGCCAACGTCAGCAGGCCTTGAGCAGGTTGCGCTCGACGATGGCGCGGACCGACAGCGTCTTGTAGCCGACGGTGTCGAAGAGGATGACGACCTTGTCCTGCTCGTAGCGCAGCACCTGGCCGCTGCCCCACTCGGCGTGCGCGACGCGGCTGTTCAGCGCGAACGGCCCGTCCGAGACGTCGAAGTCCACGCCGGCGGTGCACCGGTCGCAGTGCCCGCACGCGGACTCCGACTGCTCGCCGAAGTACGACAGCAGCAGGCGGCCGCGGCAGCCCTGGCTCTCGGCGTACGCGCGGATCATGTCGACGCGCGACTGGTCGAGCGTCTTGCGCATGTCCGCCTCGCACAGCGCGAGCCGCACGACCTCGTCGACCGACGGGCGGTCGGGCAGCAGGTCGAGCGAGCCGGTCGGGTCGACGCGGACGAAGCCGGCGTGCGTGAGCTGCCCGAGGATGGCGGACAGCCGCGACGACGAGACGCGGCCGACCCGGCGCAGCTCGGCGAGGTCGACCCGCAGGTCGACGCCGTCGGGGCCCGACGCCGCGGCCTCGAGGAGCTGGGCCACGCGCGTCAGCGGCTCGACCGCGACGGCGCCCGTGGCGAAGAACCGGCGCAGCCCCAGGTCCTCCTGGCGGTAGTAGAGGACGGCCTCCGAACGCAGCCCGTCCCGGCCCGCGCGCCCGACCTCCTGGTAGTACGAGTCGAGCGAGTCGGGGACGTCGTAGTGCAGGACGAAGCGGACGTTCGGCTTGTCGATGCCCATGCCGAACGCCGTCGTGGCCACGACGACGTCGAGCCGGTCCTCGACGAACGCGTCCTGCACCTGCCGGCGTTCGGCCGCCTTCATGCCCGCGTGGTAGCAGCCGGCGGACAGGCCGATCTCGGAGATCGCCTCGGCCAGCTCCTCGGCGCGCTTGCGGGTGGCGGCGTAGACGATGCCGGGCTTCAGCTCGCCGGCGGCGCGCAGGATCAGCGCCTCGCGCTTCGCCTCGTCGGAGGTGAACGTCTCGACGTCGAGCCAGATGTTCGGCCGGTCGAAGCCGCGCACCACGACGGCCGGGTCGCGCATCCCGAGCCGGTCGACGAGCTCGTCGCGGACCGGCGGCGACGCCGTCGCGGTGAGCGCGAGGACCGTCGGGTGGCCGAGCGCCTCGATGACGCCGCCGAGGCGGAGGTAGTCGGGCCGGAAGTCGTGGCCCCACGCGCTGACGCAGTGCGCCTCGTCCACGACGAACAGCGTCGGCCCGGCCGCCGCGATGTCCCGGACCACCTCGGGGGTGGCGAGCTGCTCCGGCGCGACGAACAGGAACTTCACGGACCCGTCGATCAGCCCGGCGAACGCCTCGCGGCGGGCCACCACCCCGGTGTGGGAGTTGGCGGCGGCGACGCCGCCGACCGGGAGCTGGCTCAGCGCCGCGACCTGGTCGCGCTGGAGCGCGATCAGCGGCGAGACGACGACGCACGGCCCGTCGAGCAGCGTCGCGGCGATCTGGTAGATCGCCGACTTGCCGGAGCCGGTGGGCAGCACGGCGAGCGTGTCGCGGCCGGCCAGGACCGCGTCGATCGCGCTCCGCTGGCCGGGGCGGAGCGCGTCGAAGCCGAAGACGTCGCGGACTACCGAGTCGACGTCGCGAACGGCGGGGGCGGTCGCGGGCACGTGTCGTTACCGACCTTCCAAGGCGGGGTCGGACGGCGCGTACCCAAAAGCGGCGGAACTTATGCCGACAGCTCGAACCAGACCGTCTTGCCGGCCGGGGTGGGCTCGACGCCCCACTGTTTCGACAGCGACTCGACCAGGTGCATGCCGCGGCCGGTGAGCTTCGAGCCCTGCAGCACCCGGCGCACGGGGCCGCGCGGGGCGCCGTCGCCGATCGCCACCCGCAGCGCCGAGGGCTCGACGTCGACCTCGAGCAGCATGGGGGTGCGGGCGTGGACGATGACGTTGGTGACGAGCTCGCTCGTCAGCAGCACGGCCACCTCGGTCACGTCCGGCGGCAGCACGTCCCGCACGTGGGCGGCGACGAAATGGCGCGCGTCACCGGCGGAGCGGGGCTCCGGTGGCAGCGTGATGGCGTCGTGCACGATCCGGGTGTGTCCGCTTTGTCCAGGATCACTCGCACTCTCCGTCGCGTTGTCACCCCACGGCAGCGACGACTGGCGGGTTGGTAAGCGCCCGGTCGGGAACCTCCGCTCCATGACGACACGGCACATACGGCGCGAAGTTCGCCGATCGGGCAACGGCATCAACGTCGTCGCCGACGTCAACGCCGTGATCGCTACGAGCGAGAGGGAGACGGACATGGCGGAGAACGACGTCCGCGACGAGGGCCTCACCGACGAGGAGCTCGACCAGCAGTCCGGCGAGGAGCTGCCGGACCGCGAGGCGATGTCGCTCATCAATGCGAACCTCGCCGCCCCGGTGAACGCCGCGGTGGCGCTCAACGTGCTCAGCGACGGCTCGACGGCGTACGCCAACGCCGAGCAGACCGCGACCATCACGCAGACGACCTAGAGGAGAGACGACGTGGCGGAGAACGAGAAGGACCAGGCGATCGACCTCACCGACGAGGAGATCGAGCAGGAGTCCGGCGAGCAGCTCCCGGACCGCGAGGCGATGTCGCTCATCAACGCGAACCTCGCCGTGCCGGTGAACGCCGCGGTGGCCGCGAACGTGCTCTCCGACGGCTCGGTGGCCTACGCGAACGCGGAGCAGTACGCGGACATCGACCAGTCGATGCTCAACGGGACCCCGGGAGTCTGAGATGGCGGAGAACGAGAAGGACCAGGCGATCGACCTCACCGACGAGGAGATCGAGCAGCAGTCCGGCGAGCAGCTCCCGGACCGCGAGGCGATGTCGTTGCTCAACCTCAACGTCGCCGCCCCGGTGAACGCCGCGGTGGCCGCGAACGTGCTCTCCGACGGCTCGGTGGCGTACGCGAACGCCGAGCAGACCGCCGAGATCACGCAGTCGATGTAGGGCGGACGGCGCGACGGCGGCGGGGTGCTACGGCGCCCCGTCGCCGCGTCGTACCGGGAGCCCTGGCCCGTACCCCGAGAGGACCGACGATGGTGCTGGAAGCGTCTCGCCCGCCGGAGACGACGCGGCAGGACGACGCGCCGCAGCCACCGCCGCACGCCCGGGCGCCGCGCCTGGCCCGCGGCGTCGAGCTGCTCGGGCAGTACGAGGGCTCCGGGTTCAAGGAGGCGCCGTACCTCGCCCGCCGCTCCGACGGCCAGACCATCCAGCTCTCGAAGCTCCTCTACGCCGTCGCCGAGGCCTGCGACGGCCGGCGCACCTACGACGAGATCGCGGCCGAGGCGAGCCGGTCGTTCGGCCGCCGCCTGTCGGCGCGCAACGCGAAGACGCTCGTCGACGACAAGCTCCGCGCGCTCGGCGTCGTGGCCAACCACGACGGGTCCGAGCCGGTGCTGTCCAAGCCGGACTCGCTGCTCGCGCTGAACCTGCGCAAGGGCGTCATCCCTCCGCGGCTGGTGAAGGCGCTGACGACGGTGTTCTACCCGGCGTTCCTGCCGCCGGTGATCGCACTGGCGCTGGGCGCGCTGGCGTTCGCGGACTACTGGCTGTTCTTCCGGCACGGCGTCGCGCAGGGCGTCCGCGACACGGTCATGCAGCCCACGCTGTTCCTCGCGTTGATGGGGCTCGTCGTCGTGTCGGCGTTCCTCCACGAGGTCGGCCACGCGACGGGCCTGCGCTACGGCGGCGGCGAGCCCGGCGTCATGGGCGCCGGCGTGTACATCGCGTTCCCCGCCTTCTACACCGACGTCACCGACGCGTACCGGCTGTCCAAAGGCGGGCGGCTGCGCACCGACCTCGGCGGTGTGTACTTCAACGCGCTGTTCGTCCTCGCGACCTACGGCGCCTACGCCGCGACGCGGTTCGAGCCGCTGCTGTTCCTGATCCTCGTGCAGCACATCGAGATGGCGCACCAGTTCCTGCCGTTCCTGCGGCTGGACGGCTACTACGTCGTCGCCGACGCCGTCGGGGTGCCCGACCTGTTCACCCGCATCGGGCCGATCCTCAAGTCGATGGTGCCCGGCCGGAAGCCGGACGCCCGGGTGACCGCGCTGAAGCGCTGGGTGCGGGTGTTCGTCACCGGCTGGGTGCTCGTCGTGGTGCCGTTCCTCGTCCTCAACCTCGTCATGCTGCTGGTCCACCTGCCGCGGCTGCTCGGCACCGGCGTGGAGTCGCTGCGCGCGAACGGCGGCGCCGCGCGCGACGCGTTCGGCGACGGCAACGTCCTCGGCGGGATCGGCGGCGGCCTCCAGCTCCTCGTGCTGGTGCTGCCGTTCGTCGGCATCGTCTACACGCTGGCGCGCGTGGGCTGGCGGGTCGGGCGGCGTTCGTGGGCGTGGTCGGCGGACTCGTACGCCAAGCGGGTGGTCGTGCTGGCCGGCGGCGTCGCGCTGGTCGGGCTGCTCGGCCGCGCCTGGGTCCCGGAGAACGCCTACACGCCGATCCGCGAGAACGAGCGCGGGACGTTCACCGACTACGTCGCGGCGTCCGAGGTGATGCTCGGCGAGAGCGACACCGAGCCGGCGTTCGTGCCGTCGGGCACCGCCCCGGTCGAGGAGGAGGACGCGACCGAGCCGGAGCCGACGGTGGCGCCGTCCGTGGAGGTGTCGCCGGAGCCGGAGTCGAGCGAGGCGGTCGTGGGTACGGAGGAGACGCCGTCGGCGGAGCCGACGTTCTCGGAGGAGCCGACGCTGAGCCCGTCCCCGGAGGTGACGCCGTGAGGGCCCTGGTGACCGCGGTCGCGGCGGGCGCGCTGCTGCTGCCCGCCGCGCCGGCGTACGCGCAGGGCGACACGACGGCCGTCGCGATCAACACCAAGGACGGGTTCGACCTGTTCCGGCTGGCGTTCCAGGTGCGGCGCACGACCGCCGACGTGGTCGACACCGGCAACGCGGCGGTGGCGTACGCCTCGTGCACCGACTGCCAGACCGTCGCGCTGGCGATCCAGGTGCTGCTGATCTCCGGCTACGACTCCTCGACGGTCGCGCCCGAGAACCTCGCCATCGCGATCAACGAGAGCTGCGTGGCCTGCGAGACCCTCGCCTCGGCGTACCAGTTCGTGCTGACCGCCGAGGGGATGCTGCACTTCACGGCCGACGGCTCGCGCGCGCTCGCCGAGCTGCGGCAGGCGCTGCTGGGCCTGAAGGGGTCCGACCTGCCGGTCGAGGAGATCCAGGCGAAGCTCGACGCCTTGATGGACGACCTCGCCGCGGTGCTCGCCACCGAGCTGGTGCCCGCCGGCGAGAGCGGGACCGGCGGCGCGTCGCCGACCGCGGCCCCGTCCGCCAGCGCGTCGCCCTCCGCGCCGGCCGACGGGACGACCGCGGCGCCGCCGGAGACGCCCACCGCCGAGCCCTCGGCGACCGGCGAGTCGAGCGCGGACCCGAGCGAGAGCGCGGCGGCCGAGCCGTCGGCCACGCCGTGATCCGGTCGGTCGTCCCCGCCGCGGCGCTCGTGGTGGCGCTGGCCGCCTGCGGGTCCGGCGACGGCAACGCCCTCAAGGAGACCGCCGCGCGGCTCGGCGACATCCGCAGCGCGACGCTCGACCTGAAGATGACCGCGGAGTCGCCGGCCGCGAAGGGGCCGGTCGGTTTCGCGATGAAGGGGCCGTTCGCGCTGCCGTCGTCGCCCGGCCTGCCGGTGGCGAAGCTCGAGGTCTCCGAGCTGCGCGGCGCCGACACGTCCTCGGTGACGTTCGTGTCGACCGGCGACAAGGCGTACGTCGTCCGCGCCGGCAAGGTCACGCCGCTCGCCTCCCCCGGCGTCTCCGTCGGCGGCGGCGACGAGGGCGGGCTCGGCGAGCTGCGCATCGACCGGTGGCTGAAGGACCCCAAGACCTCCGACGGCGGCAGCGTCGGCGGCGCCGAGACCGACCACGTCGTGGCGGGCCTGGACGTGGCGACGGCGTTCGACGACCTCGGGCGGCTGGGCGAGCGCCTCGGCACGTCCGCGCTCGGCGGGCTGCGGCCGCTCGACGACCGGTCGCGGGAGACGTTGCGCAAGACCGCGAGCGACTCGTCGGTCGAGGTGTGGGCCGGCAAGGAGGACCACCTGCTGCGCCGGCTCGTGCTGCGCGTGACGCTCGCCGCGTCGGCCGACCTGCCGCAGGCGTTGCGGGCGATGGCGCCGGTGACGTTGTCGCTGTCGCTCGACCTGTCGAACCTCAACCAGCCCGTGCACGTCGACCCGCCGACCACGTAGGAGGAACGGTGTCCGAGCAGAGCATCGAGCAGCTCAAGGTGGCCAACGCCGGCGCCACCGACGAGGCCGCGACCGGCGGCGTCACCGGCACGCCGGGCGCCGACGTCGACACCGAGCAGGGCGAGGGGCTGGCCACGACCGGCATGGCGTACACCGGCGGGCCGGCCGGCGGCGGGCCGATCGGCGAGGGCGGCCTGGGCGGCGACGGGCGCGGGATGCCGGGTCAGGAGACCGGGGTCTAGCCTCGGGGCCGTGGACCTGCAGGCCCTGATCGACGGCACCTGGACCGGCACCCCGGACGCGGAGGTGCGCTCGCCGTACTCCGGCGAGGTGGTCGGCCGGGTGCCCTCCTGCACGCCCGAGGACGTGGCGGCCGCGGTGTCCGCGGCGACCGCCGCGCTGGCCCGCGACGACTTCCCGCGGCCGGACCGGATCGAGGTGCTCGACCGCGCCGCCGCGGCGCTGCGCGAGCGGACCGAGGAGCTCGCGCGGGTCATCGCGGCCGAGGCGGCGAAGCCGCTGAAGACCGCGCGGGTCGAGGCGGCGCGGGCGGTGGACACGTTCGCGTTCGCGGCCGCCGAGGCGCGCGCGCTGACCGGCGAGCTGGTGCCGGTCGACGCGGTGCCGTCGGGCGCCGGCCGGGTGGCGTACACGATGCGGGTGCCGATCGGCGTCGTCGCGGCGATCTCGCCGTTCAACTTCCCGCTGAACCTGGTCGCCCACAAGCTCGCGCCGGCGATCGCGGCGGGCTGCCCCGTCGTGCTGAAGCCGGCCACGCAGACGCCGCTGTCCGCGCTGCTGCTGGCGTCGTTGCTGCACGACCTGGGCGTGCCGCGCGGCTGGCTCAACGTCGTCCCGGGCTCCGGCGGCACCGTCGGCGAGGCGCTCGTCACGCACCCCGACGTGGCGTACGTGTCGTTCACCGGCAGCCCCGAGGTCGGCTGGCCGATGGTCGGGAAGGCGCCGCGGGCCAAGGTCCGGCTCGAGCTCGGCTCCAACTCGCCGCTGGTCGTGGAGCCGGACGGCGACTGGCGGGCCGCGGCGGCGAAGGCCGCGGTGGCGGCGTTCAGCCACGCCGGCCAGTCGTGCATCTCGACCCAGCGGATCTACGTGCACGCCTCGGTGTGCGAGGACTTCCTCGCCGCGCTGGTGCCGGCCGTCGAGGCGCTCGTCGTCGGCGACCCGCTGGACGAGCGGACCGACGTGTCGTCGCTCATCTCGCCCGCGGACACCGAGCGGGTCTCGGCCTGGCTGGCCGAGGCGGTCGCCGGCGGCGCCCGGGTGCGCTGCGGCGGCGACGTCGTGGCCGGCGTGCTGCGGCCCACCGTCGTGACCGACGTGAAGCCGGACATGAAGGTGGTCTGCCAGGAGGTGTTCGGGCCGGTCGTGACCGTGACGCCGTACGAGTCGTTCGACGAGGCGCTGCGCCTGGCCAACGACTCGCGCTACGGCCTGCAGGCGGGCGTGTTCACCGGCTCGCTGGAGAAGGCGCTGCGCGCGGCGCGGGTGCTGCGCTACGGCGGCGTGCTCGTCAACGAGGTGCCGACGTGGCGGGCCGACCTCCAGCCGTACGGCGGCGTCAAGGACAGCGGCAACACGCGCGAGGGGCCGCGGTACGCCATCGAGGAGATGACCGAACGCCGCCTCGTCGTGCTGGCGCCGTAACCAGTGGACCGGGGAGGCGTTCTAACGGGTATGCGCTCCCTGCGTGCCGTGCTCGCGTGCGCCGTGCTGGCGGCCGGCCTTGCCGTGCCCGCCGCGAGCGCCGCGCCGCCGACGTACGTCACCGGGCGCGTGCTGGACGACGCCGGGCGGCCGGTGCGCGGCGCGACCGTGCGGCTCACCGCGGACGCCGACCTGTTCGGCTTCCCGATCCTCATCACGTGCGCCGTGTTCCTGTTCCTGCCGCCGATGTGCCGGCCCGCCGTCGCCACCGCGACGACCGACGCGCAGGGGCGCTACCGCCTCCGCGTCGACAACCAGACGCAGCTCGGGCAGGCCGGGCAGAAGTCGCTGACCGTCTTCGGCCCGGGCACGCCCGCGCTGCCGGGCGCGTACACCGCGACGCAGGTCTACTGGGCGCGACAGAACCTCAGCGTGGTCGACCTGCGGCTGTGGCACGCGCAGCCCACTGTCGAGGGCTTCGGCCCGGCGGTGCGGGTACGCCGCCAGCCGCTGCCGGCGGCGTTCGGCCGGCCGCAGAGCGACGCGCCGAGCGTGTACCTCCTGCAGGGCGCGGCCGCCGTGTGGCGCTACGCCGACACCGCCGACGACCACTGGTCCGACGCGCGGAGCGTCGAGGAGGGCACGACGGGCGTTCGCGAGGTCGCGGTCGCGATGGTCGGGCACGGCTACCGCGTGACGTACTTCTCCCGCGCCGTCCCGGTCGCGGCGCCCCGGGCGCGTCCGGTGTCGCGCGGCGCGGCGTGCTGGGCCTACGGCGAGGGCGACGCGCTCGTGCCGCTGGCCGGCTGCAGGTACACCGACGGGCGGCTGGCCGAGGCGATCGACCAGAAGTACGCGACCGGCGGCTACCGGGCGTGCCAGTACCCGACCGCGCGGTGCGCGCACCCCGGCTGGGTGCTCATGGACCTCAACGCGCCGTCGGCGGTCCAGGCCGCCGTGGTGCGCGGCTGCACGCCGGACCCGGACGAGCGGACGGGGACGTTCCCGGCGGAGGTGTCGCTGGACGGGACGACGTGGCTGCCGTTCCTCGCCACCAACCCGTGGAGCGACCTCGAGTACGCGCCGCCGACGCCCGCGCGGTACGTGCGGGTCAACCTCCGGAGCTGCGCGCAGCGCCCGAGCGAGATGTCGGTCTTCGGGCTGTAGCTGTCCACAGATTCCGGACGCGGGCTTGACACGCCCGCGCCGTCTTACGACTCTGATCTCACTACTCCCCGCCGTCCCCCTGGGCCTGGCGGGGTTATTTCTATGTCTACCAATCCGGCCCGGGTGGCCGTCTTCCTGGACTACCAGAACGTCTTCGGCATCGCCCGGCAGTGCTTCGGGCGGCGCCCCGCGGACCGCACGGACGGGCAGGTCGACCCGCTCGCGCTGGGCCGCCTGATCGTCTCGCGGCGGCCGCACCCGTCGGCCCTGTCGGAGGTCCGGGTGTACCGCGGCCTGCCGGACCGCACGCGGGACCCGCGGACGCACGGCGCGGCGCAGCGGCAGATGGCGGCGTGGTCGCGCAGCCCGCTCGTACGGGTCGTGGCGCGGCCGTTGCGGTACCCCCGCCGCTGGCCCGCCGAGCCCGCGCAGGAGAAGGGCGTGGACGTCGCGTTAGGCATCGACTTCGTCCGGCTCGCGGTGCAGGGCGCGTACGACGTCGGCGTGCTGATGTCGACCGACACCGACCTGGTGCCGGCGCTGGAGGCGGTGCTGGAGCTGACCGGTGTCCGCGTCGAGGTCGCGGCGTGGCGCGCCAAGCGGGCCAACCCGCGGCTGTCGGTCGGCCACGACAAGCCGTGGTGCCACCACCTCGGCCGCGCCGACTACGACGCCGTCCACGACCCGACCGACTACGCCCCGGCCGCGCCGGCCGCGCCGGACCGCGCCTAGCGCTCCTCGCCCGTGACCGACGCGCTCGCCCGGCCGTTCGTCTCGCCGTTCGCGTCGTGCACGCCGCCGGGCGCGACGTACGCCGTCTCGCCCTTCTTCAGCCCCGCGTCCGCCCACCAGCGCCCGCCCGAGTACACGGCGGTCACCGTGCGCGTGACGCCGCGGTCGCGGTCGACCGTCAGCACGGCCGACACGACCGGCGCGCTCGACGCCCAGGGCCGGAACGAGCACGTCTTGCACAGGCTCTTGTCGCCGTCGTCGCGCACGTAGCGGAACGGCGACGCGTACGTCCGCGGGTACGCCACCGGGTCCACCACGAACGACACCCGCCCGTCGGGCTCGGCGCGCACGTCGGACACCGTGACGCCCTGCCACGGCGAGACGGCGAACGGCGCCACGAGGTGGTACGGCTCGTTCGCGCCGCCCGAGCGGCGGACGCCGTCGATGACGAAGCGGTACTGCCCGGCCGGCGTCTGCCCGAGCCGCGCCGGGAACGCCGAGTACGCCTCGAACGCCGCCGTCCAGACCCACTCCCGGGTGCCGGTGTGGGAGTCCGCGAGGCCCTGCACGCCGGTCGGCAGCGCGAGCTGGACCGGGATCTCGCCGGTCTGGTCGGCGTACGGCACCCACCGCTCGTCCACCAGCCGCTCGACGCGGACCAGCGGCTGGTCGACGGCGTTGCTGCCGCCGCGCCACGACACCGACGTCCCGTCGAAGCGGGTGATCGGCTTCGGCGCGGTGAGCACCGCGGCCGGGCCGACGTCGTCGGGGAGCGTGGCGTCGTACGCCTCGAACGCCGCCTTCGCGGCCTGGCCCAGCGCGATCGCGAGAGCCTGCTGCCGCGCCTCGTCCTCGACCCCCAGCGGCGCGGTCGGCTCGTCGGCGAGGTCCGGGCCGCCCTTCAGGAAGCCGGCCATCCGGACCAGCCGGGTGACCATGTAGTCGGCGGTGTGCGGGCCGTACGACGTCAGGGCCTTCCGGTACGTCTCCCGGCTCTGGTACTCGCGGTACGACACCGTGTAGCCGTTGTAGTCGCCGGCGTGGCCGATGCCGACCGCGATCTTGTAGCCGAGCGCCGGGGCGAGCTCCTCCTTGGTGAAGTTGCCGAAGATCTCCGCCGGGTTCGCCGGCTCGCTCATCGCGGCGGCGAGGTTCTCCGGCGACTCCCAGCCGGCGGCGTCGTTGTGGATCTGCGCCTTCATCCGCTGGTACGCCGCGTCGGAGACGGTCAGCGTCTTCGCGCCGCGCGACGGCGGGTCCGGGCAGGTCCACGTCGTGTCGGCGTTGCGGGTGCACTGCGCCGGCCAGTCGTAGCCGTCGTAGACGTTGCCCGGCACGGCGTCGGCGCGGCTCTCGAAGTTCTTGACGAGGTCAACCTGCGCCTCGCACGCGCAGGACGCGAGGATCACGTCGCCGATGCGCACGGCCTGCAGGCGCAGCCGCAGGTTCTCCTCGACCGCGCCGAACGACGGCGCGTCGTAGTTGTCGGGCACCGGGATGCCGTGCGCCTTGAGGTTGTCGAACACCGCCGCCGCGCCCGCGGTCGGCGCGCCGCCGCGCTCGCAGTCCGGCATCCCGGCGACCGGCAGGCCGGGGTCGCCGTCGAGGGTCGGCTGCGTACGGCAGTTCGACACCGACGGGTACGGATGCGACAGCGGGCCGGTGGTCCAGCGGTCGTAGACGCGCACCGGCACGTCGGACGAGTACGGCACCGTGCCGCCGCCCGCGCGGAGGTCGGCGAGGCCGGAGAGGACGGCGTCGGCGACGTAGCGGGCGCCGCGCTCCATCTGCGCGAAGCCGACGTGCGCCCAGGCGCGGACCACGCCGTCCGGCAGCCGCTCGAAGCCGGAGCGGTAGTACGGCCCCTCGGCCGAGCCCACGTCGCCCTGGCTGAACACCAGCGGCGCGCCGGTCTCCCGGTCGACGTAGCGCTCCAGCACGCCGACGTAGTCGGCGGAGATCAGGTTGTACGAGTCGAGCGACTCGGGGTGCTCGCCCCAGTTCATCCAGGTGGCGATCGGGTCGCCGTCGAGCGTCGTGTACGACATCACGACGAGCTCGTTGTCGCCCTCCTTGTCCGGGTACCCGGCGGGCGTGCCGTCGTCGCCGCGGTCCGGGCCGACGATGTTGCCCTTGTAGACCGAGAACGGCACCGTCGTCGCGCCCATCCGGGCCGGCTTGAGCCGCGACTCGGCGAGCGTGATCGCCTTGGCCATCGCGCGCGCCTGGTACTCGAACTCCCGCAGGTCCACGGCGTCCTGGAAGATCCACACGCCGGCGGCGGGGGTGGCGTAGTACGGCGACGAGTGGTCGTGCGTGACGCCGTAGAGGATGCGGTCGTACGTCACCTTGGAGCCGGCCTCGCCGAGGAGCTGGGCGACGCGGCGGACCAGCAGGTCCTGGGCCAGGTAGTTGTCGGTCTTGACCAGCGCCACCCGCTCGCCGTTGCTGCCCTGGAGCACGATCGCCCGCGCGGTGAGGCGCAACTGCACGCCGTACGACGGCACCTTCTTGGTCGAGTGGAGGTGGCCGTCGGTCTCGCCACCGGTGGCGGCGTTGGCGAGCGGCGAACCGGTGCCGCCGTACTGCCCGGCGCCCGCGCCGACGTGCCAGGTGTCGTCGACGACGGCGGCGCCGGCCATCAGCGTGGGCGCGGCGGAGGCGGGCGCGGAGTACACCGCGACGGGGACGAGCACGACAGCGCACAACGAGAGCAGCAGGCGACGCAACGAACGCTCCAGGAAAGGCGCGGGCAGGGGGGTACGCCGCTCCCAGGTGCGGCGCCGTTACCGGAAACGTTCGGGACGCCGCGGCCTCGCACCTGCCACCCGGATGGCCACCTGGCCACTTCTGCGGGGGTGGCGGGGGTCGGCGGCGTAAAGGCGGGGCCGGATCCGACCCCAGTAGGAGCCTTCCGTGAACCTCGCCCGACCGCTCGCCGCGCTCGCCGCGGCCCTCGTCCTGCCCCTCGCCGTCGCCACGCCCGCCTCGGCCTCGCCGGAGGACGGCAAGGGCTGCGCCGGCGTCCCCACGCTGCCGCAGGCCTACGTCTGCGTCATCTCCACGACCCCGCAGAACGCCGTCCCCACGACGACGACCACGACCATCCCGGTGGCCGTCCCCCGCGTCTGCTACGTCGCCGACTGCGCCGGCCCCACGACCGTCAACGTCCCCGTCCCCGGCGTGACCCCCGGCTCCGGCGCGGTCGCCGTGCTCTGGTACCAGGGCGTCTACTACCCGATCGCGGTCGGCCAGGTCCCGAGCCTCACGCTGCTGCAGCCGTACGTCACGCTCGTGACCGGACTCGCCGGCACCGCCGTCACCACGGCCACGACCCTCGCGGGAACGGCCGTCACCACGGCCACGAGCCTCGCCGGGACGGCCGTCACGATCGCGTTCGGCGTCGCCGGCGACGCGGGCGCGCTCGCGGACGCGTACGTCGCGTTCGCGCTCGACACCGCCGCGCCGTGGGTGGCCTTCGCCCGGGCCCTCGCCAACGACCCGCCGACCGCGGGCGAGCTGCGCAACCTCGTCATCGAGAACACGATCGGCCAGGACACCTACGGCGCCCTCGTCGACTTCATCAGCGAGGTGCGCGGCGACCCCACGATGCTCGCGTGCGTCGCGCTGGGGGTCACCTGGCAGGTGCTCAACGGCGACGGCGTGCAGTGCGCGTAGCCAGCAGCTAACGCTCGGCCCGGACGGCGGGGACGGTCAGCTCGGCGACCGCCCCGCCGTCCGGCGCGTTCCGCAACGTCACCCGCCCGCCCAGCGCCTCGGCCGCCTGCTGCACGATCGCCAGGCCGAGGCCGGAGCCGGGCAGCGCGCGCGCCTCGTCCGCGCGGTAGAAGCGGCCGAACACGTTCGGCAGCGCCGCCTCCGGCACGCCGGGCCCGTGGTCGCGGACGGTCAGCACGCCGTCGGCGCGCAGCGCCACCTCCACCGGCCCGGAGCCGGAGAACTTGGCGGCGTTGTCGAGCAGGTTCGTCACGGCGCGCTCCAGCCGCGCCGGCGCCGCGCGGACCGTGACCGGCGCCGCCGAGACGGCGAACGTGTGCGCGGGCCAGTGGCGGCGGGCGCGGTCGGCGCAGCGTTCGACCAGCTCGTCGAACGCCACGTCCTCGACCGCCGCGTCCAGCGCGTCGCCGCGCGCCAGCTCCACGACGTCGGACACCAGCGCGGTCAGCTCGCCGACCTGGCCGACGATCGCGTCGAGCATCTCCCGGCGGACGTCCTCCGGCAGCTCGTCCACGCGGTGCAGCAGCTCGACGTTGGTCCGCAGCGACGCGAGCGGCGTGCGCAGCTCGTGCGACGCGTCGGCGACGAGCTGCCGCTGCGCGCCGACCGACTGCTCGAGCGCGCCGAGCATCGTGTTGAACGACGCCGCGAGCCGGCCGATCTCGTCGTCGCCGGTGCGGTCGATGCGGACCGTGAGGTCGCGGGTCGCGGCGATGCGTTCGGCCGTCTCGGTGAGGCCGGTGACCGGCGCGAGCGCGCGGCGTGAGACGAACCACGCCAGCGCCGTCGCCAGCGCCACGCCGAGCAGCGCGAGCGTCGCGAACGACACCGCGATCCGCCGTAGCTGCGCGTCCGCGGTGGTCGTCGGCAGCGCCACCTGCACGGCGAAGCCGTCCAGCAGCGGCCGCGTCAGCATCCGCACCCTCACGTCGCCGAGCCGCGCGGTCCGCAGCACCTCGTCGCGGGTGCCGCGGGCGACGTCGCGCTCGGCGCCGTTCGTCGGCAACGCCACCCCGCCGCCGGTCAGCGGCGTGAGGTCGCCGCCCGCCGAGACGACCTGCGCGTAGCCGCCGAGCTGCCCGACCCCGGTCCGCAGCTCGATGCCGAACGGGCTGCGGTTCGTCGCCGCCTGGCGCTGCAGCGACCCGGCCTGCGAGCGGAGCTGGCTGTCCAGCGGCGCGCGGAGCTCGTGCCGGACGGCGGCGTACGCGATCCCGACGACCCCCGCCACCGCGACCGCGACGGCGAGCGCCGCGACCGCGACGAGCCGCGAGCGCAGCGACCGCGCGAGGTCCCACCAGGGCGCGTCGGTCACGGCTCCTCGCGCGCGACGTAGCCGACGCCGCGGACCGTGTGGATCAGCCGCGGCTCGCCGCCCGCCTCGGTCTTGCGGCGCAGGTACCCGATGAAGACCTCGAGCGAGTTCGACGCCGGCTCCAGCTCGTAGCCCCACACGCGATCCATGATCACATCGCGGGTCAGCACCCGCCCGGCGTTGCGCAGCAGCAGCTCCAGCAGCGCGAACTCCGTCCGCGTCAGGTCCAGCGCGCGGTCGCCGCGGCGCGCCGTGTGCGACTCGGGGTCGAGCGTGAGGTCGCCGAGCGACACGGCGCGCGAGTCCTCGGCCGGCCGGGTCCGGCGCAGCAGCGCCCGCAGCCGGGCCCGCAGCTCGTCCAGCGCGAACGGCTTCACCAGGTAGTCGTCCGCGCCGGCGTCCAGCCCCTCCACCCGGTCGCCCACCTCGTCGCGCGCGGTGAGCACGAGGATCGGCGTCCGGTCGCCCTTCGCGCGCAGCCGGCGGCACACCTCGAGCCCGCCGACGTACGGCATCATCAGGTCGAGCACGACGACGTCCGGCTTCAGCTCCGGGATCGCCTCCAACGCCTTGAGGCCGTTGGCGACGGCGGTGACGTCGTACCCGTCGAGCCGCAGGGCGCGGGTCAGGGCGGCCCGCAGCTCGGGGTCGTCGTCGACGACCAGGGCCGTCGCCCCGTTCATCCGCGCGTCACCCGGTGGTGGCGTCCGTCAGCCGCACGGTCACAGTCTTGCGCGAACCGTCGCGCTCGTACGTCACCTGCACGGTCTCGCCCGGGCGGTGCGAGCGCACCGCCGCGATCAGGCCGTCCGCGTCGGCGACGACGGTGTCGCCGATCTTCAGGATCGTGTCGCCGGCCCGCAGCCCGGCCTGCTCCGCGGGACCGCCGGGCGTCACGGCCTGCAGGACGACGCGGGTGTCGCCGGTCTCGGTCGTCGCGGTCGCGACGGAGACGCCGAGCTGCGCGCGGCTCGCGCGGCCGGTCTCGATGAGCTGCTGCGCGATCGCCTTCGCCTGGTCGATCGGGATCGCGAAGCCGACGCCGATGTTGCCGCCGGACGTGCTCGCGATCGCGCTGTTGATGCCGATGACCTGCCCGGCCAGGTCGACGAGCGCGCCGCCGGAGTTGCCGGGGTTGATCGCGGCGTCGGTCTGGATCGCGTCGATGACGGTCGCCACGGAGGGGGCGTTGAAGCCGCTGCCGCCGGTGGTGTTCACCGGGCGGTTGAGCGCGGACACGATGCCCGCCGTTACGGTGCCGGACAGGCCGAGCGGCGAGCCGACGGCGAGCACCTGGTCGCCGACCTTGACGTTGGCGCTGGAGCCGAGCGTCGCGGCGGGCAGGCCCGTCTTGTCCACCCGGACGACTGCGAGGTCGCTCGCCGCGTCGGCGCCGACGACGCGCCCGTCGGCCGACGAGCCGTCGTTGAACGTCACCCGGATGCTCTGCGCGCCGTCGATCACGTGGTTGTTCGTGAGGACGTAGCCGTCGGCGCGGATGACCACACCGGAGCCGCTGCCCCGCCCGTTGAACCCGGCCACCGTCAGCGAGACGACGGACGGCAGCACCTTGGCGGCCACCTCCTGGTACGACCCGGGCGCGACGTCCCTGACGTTCACCGGGACGCTGCCCGAGCCGACCGCGGTGACGGCCGGCGCCGGGTCGCCGGCCAGCTCGCGCCCGGCGAACACGCCGCCGACCGAGCCGGCCAGCGCGGCCACCGCCGCCACGACCGCGATGCTCGCCCGGCCCGGGCGGCGGTCCGGCGCGGTCGCGGGCGCGGGTGGCGCGGGGGGCGGGCCGAACACGACCGTGGGCTCGTCGTGCGGGTCGCGGGGGTAGGGCGACTCGTCGAACGTGAACGTGGGGCGCGTGGTCTCCGTCTCCATGGCGTCGATGCTGCCCGGGCGTCCTGAAGCGAACCTGAACGCCGGTAATCAGGCCCCGGTACGGCCGTGTGACGGGCAGCGCCGCCATCCCGGCGGCTCACGAAGGGGGTTCGCTCGTGCTGCGCAAGGCAGGAAAGGTGCTCGTCGCGACGGTGGCGTTCAGCGCGTCGATGGCGGGGGTGGGGCTCGCGGCCGACCCGGTCGGCACCGTCGAGAACGCGCTCGGCGTCAAGACGCACGACGTGGTCGACGTGGGTCCGGTCGTCGTCGGGCCGGTCGACGGCGGCGGCGTGATCGCCGCGCCGACCCGCGGCCGCTCGGCGGTCGTCGGCTACATCAGGATCACCGCGCTGTCGGCGGTCAACAACGGCGCGCCGTCGTACACGCTGTCCGGCGCGCTCGCGGACGGCAACCAGTGGTCGTGCAGCGCCAGCAACGGCGTCTCGGCGTACCGCGTCACGTGCCTCCCCGTCCCGCTCGTGCTGCCCGTCGCGTACACGTGCGACGTGCTGCACGCGGACGTCGCCACGTCCAGCGAGTCGGGCTCGGGCCAGACGCACCTCGACTGCGACGGCGACGGGAACGCCGAGGCGCAGACCAACCACGTCACGGGTGCCGGCGGCTGGGACAACGAGTGGGCCGTCGCGCAGACGCCGGTGTCGGCGTTCGTCTGCACGCTCGACCTGCTCCGCCCCGACGTCACGGGCGGCTGCGGCGACCCCGGCCTCGTGGGCGTCGAGTGACCCGCCGAATCGCGCGCGGCGCCGCGGTGGCGTTCGCGGTCGTGACCGCGGTCGCCGTGGCCGGACCGGCGTACGCCGTCGAGCCGGTGGACACGGTCGTCAAGACCGTGCAGAACACCGTCGGCGGGCGCGTACCCGGCACCGGTCCCGTCACCGGCGCGCCCGCCCGCGCCCGCTCCGCGGTCGTCGGCTACGTCGCCATCGGGTGGGCCGGCGACACGGCCGGTCCGTCGTACACGCTGGCGGGTGCGCTCGCCGACCCGACGCAGTGGGCGTGCACCGACAACGGCGGCACCACGACGTACTCCGTCACGTGCCTGCCGGTCCCGCTCGTGCTGCCCGTCGAGTACCACTGCGACGTGCTGCACGCCGACCTCCTCGGGCTCTCCACGGCCGCCGCCGGCCGCACGTCGCTGGACTGCGACAGCGACGGCGTCGCGGAGGCGCGGACGCGGGCGGTCAGCGGGGTCGACTCGGACGGCGTGTACGCCGTCGACACCCGGCTGGTGACGGCGTTCACGTGCACCGTGGACGGCGGGCACCCCGACTACCAGGGTGGCTGCGGCGACCCCGGCCTGGTCGGCATCGCGTAGCCGGCCCGCGAGACGCGGAACCCCCCGGGAGCGCCCTCCCGGGGGGTTCCGTCCGTTCAGACCTCGACTCAGACCTCGACTCAGACCTCGACGGGCTCGGCGCGTTCGTAGCCGGCCTCGACGTGGACGTTCGGCAGCCGCTTCTCCAGCCAGCCCGGGAGCCACCAGTTGCGGTCGCCGAGCAGCTCCATCGTGGCCGGCACCAGCACCATCCGGACGAGCGTCGCGTCCACGAAGATCGCCGCGGCCATGCCGACGCCGATCATCTTGAGGAACACCACCGGGCTCGGCACGAACGCGAGGAACACCGTGCACATGATCGCCGCGGCGGCGGTGATGACCCGCGCGGTGCGGGCCAGGCCGTCGGCCACCGCGAGGCCGTTGTCGTGGGTGCGCTCGTACTCCTCGCGGATGCGCGAGAGCAGGAATACCTCGTAGTCCATCGACAGCCCGAAGAGGATCGCGAACATCATCATCGGGATGAACGACGGCACCGGCGTCGCGACCGGGATGCCGATGAGGTCGCCGAGCGGGCCGCCGTTGACGCAGAGCGCCATGACGCCGTACGCCGCGGCGATCGACAGCAGGTTCATCACGCCGGCCTTGACCGCGACGAGCACCGAGCGGAACACCACGAGCAGCAGCAGGAACGACAGCAGCACCACCGAGCCGACCAGCCACGGCAGCCGCGCGCTGATGCCGCGCGTCGAGTCCACGCCGCCGGGCACCAGGCCGCTCACCTTCACGTCGAGCCCGGTGCCGGCCACGGCCTGCGGCACGTAGCGGTCGCGCAGGTGGTCGACCAGGTCCTCGGTCTCCTTCGCCTGCGGCGACGTCGTCGGGACGAGCTGCACGACGGCGGTGTCGCCCGCGGCGTTCGGGATCGGCGGCGAGACGCTGGCGACGCCGGGCACCTGCCGGAGCTTGTCGACCATCGCCGGCGCCTTGCTCAGGTCGCCCTGCACGGTCAGCAGGAACGGTCCGTTGAAGCCCTTGCCGAAGCCGGTCGCCAGCAGGTCGTACGCGCGCCGCGTGGTGAACGACTTCGGGTCGTTCGACGAGTCGGGGAACCCGAACCGGATGCCGAGGAACGGCACCGCGAGGAGCAGCAGCAGCACCAGCCCGCCGATCGCCGCGGGCCACGGGCGGCGCTGGATGAACCGGCTCCAGCGGAACCACAGCGACGCGTCGTAGGCCTTCGCGCGCTTGCCGAAGTACGGCACGTGGAGGCGTTCGATGTTGCGGCCGGTGAAGCCGAGCACCGCGGGCAGCAGCGTCACCGACGCGAGCATCACGACGAGCACCGAGAGCACCGCGCTGAACGCCACGCCCGCCGCGAACGGCACGCCCATCACGAGGATGCCGAGCAGCGAGATGATCACCGTGCAGCCCGCGAACATCACCGCGCGTCCCGCCGTGCCGAGCGCGAGCAGCGTCGACTCGCGCGGGTCCATGCCGTCGGTCAGGCCGGAGCGGTAGCGCGTCACGATGAACAGCGCGTAGTCGATGCCGACGCCGATGCCGACCATCGCCGCCACGCTCGGCGCCCAGTCCGGCACGTCGACCACGTTGCGCATCAGCGCGCCGAGGCCCATCGAGATGCCGATGCCGAACAGCGCGGTCAGCAGCGGCAGCCCCATCGCGACCAGGGAGCCGAACGTCACCAGCAGGATCAGCGCCGCCGCGAGGAAGCCGATGCCCTCGGAGCCGACCTCGCCCTGCAGCGAGATCGCCGCGACCTGGCCACCCGCCTCGACCGTGAGGCCGTTGAAGCCGCTGCCGGCCCGGATCGCCGTCACCAGCGACTTCGCCTCGGCGAGCTCGTAGTCCTGGCCCTGCTTGTCCAGCTCGATCTCCGCGTAGGCGATCGTCCGGTCGCGCGAGACCTGGAACGCGCCGCGCTGGCTGAACGGGCTGACCACGTTGACCACGTGCTCGTGGTGCGCGACGTCGTTGAGCTTCGCCTCGATGCGCTCCTTCTGCGCGTCGATGCCGCCGGGCGCGTGGAACACCGCCTGCACCGTGTCCCCGGAGCGTTCCGGGAACTTCTCCTCCAGCAGGTCGAGCGCGGCCTTCGACTCCGAGCCCGGCGCGAAGTAGTCCTGCCGGAAGTCCGCGCCGAGCGCGCTCCCCAGCACGCTCGCCGCGACCAGCAGCGCGACCCACAGCAGCACGACCATGCGGCGGCGCTCGTAGCACCAGCCGGCGAGCCTGACGAGCATCCCGTCCCCTGTCCGAATCGGAGCCCCACCGGGTGATCACCCTAGCCGCGCGTGGGGCGGGCGACTCGGGCCGAACGTCATGACTTGCGGGCGCGGCCGGGCTCATCTCATGCTGAGGCAGATGCCTAAGGGATCGGCCCGGCTCGACGCGACGTTCGCCGCGCTGGCGAACCCGGCCCGGCGGGCCGTCGTCGCGCGGCTCGCGCTCGGGCCGGCGACGGTGAGCGAGCTCGCCGCGCCGCTGGCGATGACGTTGCCGTCGGTCCTGCAGCACCTGTCGGTGCTCGAGGCGGCGGGGCTGGTCACGTCGACCAAGCGGGGGCGGGTGCGTACCTGCCGGCTGGACCGGGCGGCGTTGGGCCCGGCCGAGCAGTGGCTCCGCGACCGGCGGCGCGAGGGCGACCGTGGCCCCGACCGGCGCGGCGGGCACCTGGCCGAGCACCCCTCGTGAGCAAGGCCCGGCCGCGGCGACGTGCTGGTGCGTAGCGCGATGAAGGGGCGGCGGAGGCCGCCGCCCCTTCGTCGGGTGCGTCAGGTGAGCGGCGGCAGCGTCGAGACCACCGCCGACACGCACGCGAACGGGTCCGGATCGACGTACTGCGGCCGCGAGATCGGCACCGGGCCCCCGATGAACGGCTGGCTCGGTCCCATGTCGAGGCACTGCGGCTCCGCGTTCGCGACCGCGCCCCCGCACGTAGCGGCGAGCGCCGCGGCGACGAGGCCCAGGCGCAGGTACGTGCTCATGGTGCAGCTCCCTCCGTTGGACGCCGTACCCCCGTCGGACACGGCTTCCGTTACACGGCGAGACCCGCCCGCGATTACCCGCGCAGCATCGCGAGGGCCTTCTCGATCCGGCGCCGCCGGGTCTCCGGAGCCTTCGCCTGCTCGATCGCGAGCACGTGCTGGCGGCGGTGGCTGTAGCTCAGCCGGTCCCAGCTCTCGCGCGCGACGGGGTCCGCGTCGAGCGCGCGCCGGAGGTCGTCCGGCACGTCGACCGTGCGCGGTGCCGTGTCGAGCTCGACCTGGACGTCCACCACGTCGCCCGCCCGCACGCCCGCCGCGGCGCGGTTCTCCGCGCTGACCGAGAGCAGGAAGCGGCCGCCCATCGACGCCACCGTGCCGCGGTACGTGTGGCCGTTGATCGTCACCGTCACCGGCGGGCGCTTGCCGGCCCCCAGGCCCTCCACGACCTCGGCCGGGACCTCGACGCCCGTCGCCGTCGCGCCGTTCAGCTCCACCGCCGCCCGGAACCGCATGCGCGCGAGTATGCCGTCAGCCGCGGGACACCGGGCGGGACGCCGACCCGTCCGTGCCGTCGCGGACCGCGCGCGAGCCGAGCGGCTCGCGGAGCGTCACGCGGGCGCGCGCGAGCACGCCGCGTTCGGGGCAGGGCTCGTCAGGGCGGCCGGGCGGGGCGGCCGCGCGCAGCGTCACCACCACCTCGCCGGGGAGCTCGTCGAGCGTGACGTCCGAGAGCACGCGGCAGCCGGTGGCGTTCGCCACGAACGTCACGTCGACCGTGTGCTCGTCCACGACCGTGGCGGCGACCCACGGCTGCGCGTGCGCGCGCGTGCCGGTGGCGTACGGCGTCACCAGCGTCGGGGGCGCGTCGCGGCGGCGCAGGCCCGCGATCACACGCCGCACCTCGGCGTCCGTCACGTCGCCGCGGCCGTCCACCGTCACGACCAGGCCCGGCTCCTCCGTCCAGGTGTAGAGGTCCAGCCCGTGCGTCGCGAGGTCGTTGCGCACGTGCACCACCTCGCGGTCGCCGATGCGCACGAGCCGCGGGTCCCGTTCCACCCCCCGGTAGTCCTCCACGGTCACCGGGTCGCCCTCCCCGGTCATCGTCTCCACGATGATCAGCGCGCGCGCGGCCGCGACCCCGGAGGCCGGCGGGGCGTAGCTGATCCGCTCCATCAGTCCCGCGCCCTCGGGCAGCGCCTGGAGTCCCGCGTTGTAGAACGCGTAGCCGCGCGGCACGTACGTCACGTCGACGAGCGTGTGCCGCGCCGCCGGCGCCACCGGTCCCGCAGTCGTCGTGGTCGGTGCGGCGGCCGGCGGTGCCGGGCGCGACGAGCCCGACCTGACCATCGGGACCGCGGTGATCGTGGCGATCGTGGCGGCCACCGCGACCGCGGCGGTGGCGACCGCGCGGCGGCGTTGCCGGGTCCCGCGCGCGGCGACCGCGGTCGCCAGGTCGTCCGCCATGATGTCCGCGACGGCCGCGCGCATGGTGGTCGCCACCCGCGTCTCGAACGGCTCCATCACCGCTCCCCTTCCTCGCCGAACGCCTCGCGCAGCCGCGCCATGCCGCGCGCCGCGTGCGTCTTCACCGTGCCGGCGGAGCAGCCGAGCGCGGTGGCGATGTCCGCCTCCGACAGTCCCTCGTAGTAGCGCAGCACGAGCACCGCCCGCTGGCGCGCCGGCAGCGTGCGGAGTGCGCCGAGCAGCGCCACGCGGTCGGCGGCCGCGTTCGTCGGGTCGGCGGCCCGGTCGTCGTCCACCAGCGCGAGGTGCGGCGGGCGGCGGCGCAGTGCCCGCCACCGGTCGACCGCGAGCCGCGCCAGCGTCGTGCGCGCGTAGGCGGCCGGGTCGTCCACCCTGTCCCACCGGCGCGAGAGCCGGAGCAACGCGACCTGCGTCAGGTCCTCGGCGTCGGCCCGGTCGCCGACGAGCAGGAACGCCGTTCGGACCAGCGCCGTGCCCTGCGCGCGCACGAAGCCGGCGAACGCCTGCTCGTCGCGCATCGCGCTCCTCACCGCGGGGGTGGCCACCGTCACACCATGCAAGACGACGTTCGGGCCGGTCCGGTGGACACCACGCCGTGGATCGGGTCCGGCTGCGAGAATCCGACGCGGAGGGCTCGCCTAGTGGCCGATGGCGGCGGTCTTGAAAACCGCTATGGGGTTACACCCATCGAGGGTTCGAATCCCTCGCCCTCCGCTCTGACCTGCGGCTTTGCTGATTCGCTCGTCGCCGGTCGGCCTCGGAAGGGGCCTCCGCGGTCACATCGCGGTCACCGAGCCCTCGCGCGTGTGCGGCACGACGTTGGCGATACGTAGCGCGGCCTCCCTCGCGACGGCCGGCAGGACGGCCGTGTAGAGGTTGGCGGTGATCGCCATCGTGGAGTGCCCGAGCCGGTCGCTGACCACCTTCATCGGCACGTCGGCGGCGAGCGCCAGCGTCGCGCAGGTGTGCCGCAGGTCGTGGAACCGGATCACCGGCACACCCGCCTTCTTGGCGGTCGCCCGGAACCCGATCGTCACCGACGCGGGCTTGAGCACCTGCCCGTCCTCGCGCGTGAACACCAGGCCGGTGTCGGTCCAGCCCTCGCCCCACGCCAGGCGTTCGCGCAACTGCGCCGCGCGATGCGCCTTGAGGACGTTCAGCGTGTCCGGGTCCAGCGCGACCATCCGCTCGCCCGCCTTCGTCTTCGGCGGGCCGACGTAGAGCTGACCGCCGACCTCGACCACCTGCTGCGCGACCCGCAGGTACCCAGTGTCGAACCGCACGTCCTCCCACCGCAGCCCGACCACTTCGCCGCGCCGCAGCCCCGCCATGACGACGAGGAGGTACAGCGCGTAGAGCCGGTCGTCCCGCACGTAGTCGAGGAACCGGCCGGCCTGCTCGGCGTCCCACACCCGCGCCTTGCTCGGCTCCGTCGCCGGCAGCTCGACGGACAGCGCGGGGTTGTAGGCGAGCAGCTTTTTCTTCACCGCGGTGTTCAGCGCCGCGCGGAGCGTGCCGTAGATGCGGCGTACCGACGCCGGCGACAGCGGCTTGCCGCTCTTGCCGATCGTCAGGTCGGTGAAGAAGTCCTCGATGTGGTCCGGGTGCCGTTCCAGATCGACCAGCCGCAACGACCCGAGTCGCGGGCCGAGGTAGTCGTCGATGTGCCTGCGGTAGATCACCCGGGTGCTCTCGCGCAGCGCACGCTTCCGCGAGAGCCACAGGTCGAGGTACTCGGCGACCGTGATGCTGTACGCGTCCGCCGTACGGCCGCGCAGTTCCCGCATCCGTGCCGCCCGCGCCGAGCGGGCGTCATGCTTCGTTGCGAAGCCTCCCTTCTTCTCCTGCACTCGGTTGCCGTTGCTGTCCCGGCCCACGTCGATGACGTAGGTCCACGTACCGGCGCACCGGTGCGGCGCGTAGCCACTGCCCGCGGTGGGGCAGCGCCTCGTGTGCCGCTGGTACACGCCCGTCTC